>JBKKBI010000001.1:0-23105 GCA_046714175.1 Acidimicrobiia bacterium
ATAACAAACCCCCCTTTATTTTGTATAATTCCTTTTTTTTTTTTGGGGGGGCGCGGCCCCCCCCCCCACGTTGCCCGTTGCCCGTTGCCGGTTGCCGAATGGCTCTTACCCTCCCTCCTGCCCGATCCCACCATGGGTAGACGGCTTCTTCTGCTCGGCCCTCCCGGGGCGGGAAAGGGCACCCAGGCCGTTTTGCTCTCCAGGGCGCTTGGCATCCCCCATGTCTCCACCGGAGCCATGTTGCGCGAACACGTGGCTGGCGGCACCGCGCTAGGCAAGCAGGCCAAGGCGATCATGGATACCGGCGAATTGGTCTCCGACGACATCGTGGTCGGCATGGTCGAGGAGCGCCTGGCCCAGAACGACGCCACATGCGGATATCTGCTCGACGGGTTCCCTCGCAACTTGACCCAGGCCGAGGCACTGGATCGGGTGGCCGGTGCTGGCGCCTTCGACGCCATCGTGCTGATCGAGGTGCCCGAGGAAGAATTGGTGAAGCGCGCTCTGGCCCGGGGTCGCAGCGACGACACCGCCGAGACCGTGGCCAATCGGTTTGCGGTGTATCGCAACCAGACCGAGCCACTCGTGGCCTACTACCGGGACTCGGCGCGAGCCGTGGTCGTCGTCGACGGCATCGGGGAGATCAACGAAGTGCTGAGCCGGATCGTGGTGGTGTTGGCATCGTGATGACGATCAAGTCGCAAGCCGACCCGATGCACAACGGGACGGCGGTGGTGTTGGCATGGTGATGACGATCAAGTCGGCCTCGGACTTTGCCGACATGCGGCGGGCCGGAAGGGTGGTGGCGAAGATCCACGAGGCGCTGCGCGAGGCGGCCAAGCCAGGGGTGTCGCTGCTGGAACTCGACGCCATTGCCGCCCGTATCACTCGAGATGGCAAGACCACCTCCAACTTCCTCAACTATCAAGGTTTTCCGGCGCACACCTGTCTATCTGTGAACGAGCAGATCGTCCATGGCATCCCTGGCGATCGTCGTCTCGCCGACGGCGACGTGCTCGGCATCGACGCCGGCGCGATCTATGAGGGGTGGCACGCTGATGCCGCCATCACTGTTCCGGTGGGCCAGGTGTCGGCCGAGGCCGCGGCGCTCATCGCCGCCACCGAGAAGGCGATGTGGGCCGGGATCGCCAAGTCCACGATCGGGACTCGCCTCGGTGACGTTGGCCATGCGATCGGTTCGGTGGCCGAGAAGCACGGGTACGGGATCGTGCGTGAGTACACCGGTCACGGTATCGGCCGGCACATGCACGAGGAACCCCAGGTGCTCAACTACGGCCGTCCCGGGACCGGCATGAAGCTGCGCAAAGGGATGGCGATCTGCATCGAGCCGATGTTCAACCTCGGCGGGGACGCCACCGAGGTGCTGGAGGACGGCTGGACCGTGGTCACCGCCGACGGGGCCATCTCGGCACATTTCGAGCACACCGTGGCGATCACGCCCGACGGTCCGCAGGTGCTTACGGAAAAGGCGCCCGCCTGACCAAGTTTTCGCGTTCTAGCGCCCAAAACCTGGTGCGGAGTGCCTTCCCCCCGGACTTGTCCAAAACCCGGCCCTGCATTACCCTTGCCGTCCGGCCCTTCGGGGTCCTTTTGGTGTGTGTGCAGGCAGGTCCTGCAAGAGATAGACCGCTGACGACGAGGCGACCAAGCGTCCGTCGGCGGGACCTCGAAACCACGCTCGCCGGGGTTTCGTGTGCCCGCTGTCGGTGCCGAGGAGAGATCACCCAGATGAAGGTCCGGCCGAGCGCCAAGAAGATGTGCGAAAAGTGTCGCATCATCCGCCGGCGTGGCCGGGTATGGGTGATCTGCACCAACCCCCGCCACAAGCAGCGGCAGGGGTAAAACGATGGCAAGAATCTCCGGAGTCGATCTTCCTCGCGACAAGCGTGTCGAGATCGGTCTCACCTATATCTACGGTGTCGGCCGCAGCCATGCCGTCGATGCCTGCGCGTCGCTGAAAATCAACCCCGACACCAAGATCGCCGACCTGACCGACGACGAGGTCAACCGGATCCGCCAGTACATCGACGCCAACTTCCGCGTCGAAGGCGACCTGCGACGCGAGGTTGCACAGAACATCAAGCGCAAGGTGGAGATCGGCAGCTATGAGGGGGTGCGGCACCGCCGCGGACTCCCGGTCCGCGGCCAGCGGACCCACACCAACGCCCGAACTCGCAAGGGGCCGCGTTCGGCCATTGCGGGCAAGAAGAAGGTCACCAAGAAGTGATGCAGCGCAAGGAGCCTCTCGTTGGTTGAAAAGAAGAAGACGCGGCGCCGGGAACGACGGAACATCCTTCACGGCGAAGCGCACATCACCGCCAGTTTCAACAACACGATCATCAACATCACCGACCTCGATGGCAACACTCTGGTGTGGACCTCGGGGGGCACGGTGGGGTTCAAGGGATCGCGTAAGTCGACGCCCTACGCCGCCCAGGTTGCCGCCGAACAGGCGGCGCGGCGCGCTGGGGAGTACGGCATGCGCAAGGTGGACGTGATTGTGCGCGGCTCGGGCTCGGGCCGGGAAACGGCCATCCGCACGCTGCAGACGATGGGCATGGAAGTCACCGGGATTCGGGACATCACCCCCGTCCCCCACAACGGGGTGCGCCTCAACTCGCGCCGGAGAGGTGCCTGATGGCTCGTTACACGGATGCGGTATGCAAGTTGTGCCGGCGGGAACGTACCAAGCTGTTCCTCAAGGGGGCGCGCTGCGAGTCGTCGAAGTGCGCCATCGAGCGCAAGCCCTATCCCCCCGGAGAGCACGGCAAGGGTCGCGTTCGCGAGACCCAGTACCTGATCCAGTTGCGGGAGAAGCAGAAGGCGCGCCGGATCTACGGCGTGCTGGAGAAGCAGTTCCGCCGTTACTACCAGGAGGCGGCCAAGGCCAAGGGGATCACCGGTGAGACCCTGCTGGTGATCTTGGAGAGCCGCCTGGACAACGTGGTCTATCGGGCCCATTTCGCCGAGTCGCGTTCCCAGGCCCGCCAGTTCGTGTCCCACGGACACTTCCGTCTCAACGGCCGCCGCGTGACGATCCCCTCGCTACGGGTGCGTCCCGGCGATGTGATCACGATGCGGGAGGCGAGCAAGGAAATGATCGTCGTCCAGCATTCGGTCGACACCTCGCGTCGCAGCACGGTCGAGTGGCTCGAGGTCGAGACTCCGGCCCGCAAGATCACGGTCAGCCGCCTGCCGAGCCGTTCCCAAATCGACACCCAGGTCCAGGAGCAGCTGATCGTCGAGTTGTACTCGAAGTAAGGGGATTCGCCAGTGTTGATCGTTCAGCGCCCGCATATCGAAGAAGAAGTCGTCGATGCCAACCGTTCGCGGTTCATCGTCGAACCGCTCGAGCCCGGTTTCGGCTACACGCTCGGTAACACCCTGCGTCGCACGCTGCTGTCCCGCATCCCTGGGGCGGCGATCACCAACATCCGGATCGAGGGAGTCCAGCACGAGTTCTCCGTAATGCCAGGAGTGGTCGAGGACGTAGTGGACATCATCCTCAACCTCAAGGGCGTGGTGTTGCGCATCGAAGTCGATGGTCCGCAGACGATGTACCTGTCCGCCAAGGGCAAGGGTGACGTCACCGCCGCTGACATCAAGGCGCCGGCCGGGGTCGAGATCGTGAATGGCGACCATCACCTCGCCTCGCTTTCCACCAGTGGCAAGCTCGAGATCGAGATGACCTGCGAGCGCGGCGTGGGCTACCGCAGCGCCGATCGCAACAACAAGGGTGAAGGCATCGGGGTGATTCCGATCGACTCGATCTTTTCCCCGGTGCGCAAGGTCGCCTACACGGTGGGTTCCACCCAGGTCGGCCAGATGACCAACTTCGACAAGCTGGTGCTCGACGTGCACACCGATGGCTCGGTCACCGCGAGCGAGGCGGTGTCGTCGGCCGGCAAGACCCTTGGCGAACTGCTCGGTCTGTTCGCCGGCTTCGGCGAGGGCATCGGCCTGGTTCTGGGCGATGTCGTCGTGAGCGAGTCGTCCTCGCCCGACCTCGACCTGCCCATCGAGGCTCTCGACCTGTCCGAGCGTCCCCGCAACTGCCTGCGCCGCGCCCAGATCGCCACCGTCGGCGAGCTGGTGATGCGCACCGAGGAGGACCTGCTCAACATCACCAACTTCGGCCAGAAGAGCCTCGAAGAGGTCACTGCCAAGCTGGACGAGCTCGGCCTGTCCCTCGCCGTCGCCCGGGACAAGGAGGGCAAGGTCTAATGCCGGCCCCCAAGCGCGGGCCCCGATTTGGTGGCAGCGCCGCCCACCAGAAGGCGATCATGAGCAATCTGGCTCAGGAGCTGTTCTGGGACGAGAAGGTGACGACCACGATCGCCAAGGCGAAGATGCTGCGTCCCTACGCTGAAAAGATGATTACCCGGGCCCGAAAGGGGACCCTGCACGCCCGCAGGGTGATCCTCAAGGACATCGGTGACACCGAAGTGGTCACCAAGCTCTTCGACGAAGTGGCCCCGCGCTACACAGAACGCGCCGGCGGCTACACCCGGATCGTGAGGGTCGGACCCCGGCGCGGAGACGGCGCCGAGATGGCCATCGTCGAGCTCGTCTAGTCTCACCGGGCCATGATCCACGAGGCCCGTCGCCACCAGCCCGCCATGGTGGTCGTTGGCGCGCTCCTGGTCCTCGGTTTCCTTGCCATCGCCGCTGCCACCGTCCTATCGGTGGTGGGCGATGACACCCCCGAGCCCGCGACCATGGCCGTCCTGCCCCTCAGCTCGGACATCGAAGTCATCGACGCCCACCAGACGTGCAACGCCGAGGCCTGTGACGGCGAAGGCGCGGTGTTGCTCTCCGCAGGCCGCACCGCATCCGACTCGGTGGCATTGGTGGAGAGTGCGCTGCGCGCCGCCGGCTGGTGGGAACATCGCTGCGGCGACGACGAAACCTGCTTGCGCCGGAACGACCTCGGGGTTGAGATCGTCCCCTGGGTGGCGGTGCTCGACCAGCCGTCCACCGCGGCCATGGCCGCCAACCTCGCAGGCATGGCGGTAGAGGCGGAAGCTCTGGTGTACGTCCGGGTGTTCCGTTGCAACGTGCTCACGGCCTGCGCGACGCGCTTCTCGCAGCACGGCTCGATCGACCGAGTCCTGCCGTCGCAGGTCCCGGCGGGATCTCCGGCTCGGGGTAACACTCTCGGCCGGTAGCCCGTTCCCGCTCCGTTTCTCCCCCCGGAAGGGGAGGACACGTTGGAGTCGGCGACCCGTCCGGCTTCTCCGCGTCTAGCGTCATGCCGTTGACCCCAGGAGCCGCGATGCCCTATCCGATCCGTCTCGCCGTACAAGTCCACCCGCAGCACGGTGCGTACGCCGCGCTGCGCGATGCAGCGGTCGAGGCTGAGGCGCGCGGTGCCGACATCGTCATGAACTGGGATCACTTCTATCCCCTATCCGGTGATCCCGACGGGACGCATTTCGAGTGCTGGACCCAGCTGGCTTCGTTCGCCGAGGTGACCAACCGGGTCGAGCTGGGGCCTTTGGTGGCCTGCAACTCGTACCGCAATCCGAACCTGATCGCCGACATGGCCCGCACCGTGGATCACATCTCCGGGGGCCGGGTCATCTTTGGTATCGGGGCGGGATGGTTCGAGAAGGACTACAACGAATACGGGTACGAGTTCGGCACCGTTCCGTCACGGTTGGCGGCGCTGAAGCGTGACCTGCCGATCATCAAGCGGCGGTTGGAGGTGCTGAACCCGCCCCCGCTACGGCGCATGCCGATCCTGGTTGGGGGAGGCGGGGAAAAGGTGACGCTGCGCATCACCGCCGAGCACGCCGACATCTGGCACGGCTTTGGCGATGCCAACCAGATTCGCCACAAGTGTGCCGTGCTCGACGCCCACTGTGCCCGGATCGGGAGGAATCCCGCCGAGATCGAACGCTCGGCCGGTGTCCCCCTGACCCAGCGCGACGACACGGCCTACGGCGACGGCATGGTCGCCGCCGGCGCCACGCTGCTCACCTTCGGCATCGGGGGGACGAATCTCGATCTGAGCTGGTTCGATAAGTGGGTGGAGTGGGCGCGGGAGCGGAACGCGGGGACGCGTCAGCGGTGATACCCCGGTGCCTGTCGTTGGTCGTCCGCCCTCCGTCACCCACCGGGGACGAGGCTGGAGGGGCGAGTGTCCCTGGAGGCTCGGTCTGCCAGTGTCCCTCGCCCCCAGCCCCTCGCCTCTCGCCATGCGCGACGAGTTGATCTCGCTGCTCACCCGGTACTCACCCACCGACGAGGACGAGCTGGCGTATCGCCTGCAGATGCTCGACGTCGCTGCCGCCGCGGTCGATCCGTTCGGGCGAGATCAGTACTCGCCCGGGCACTTCACCGCCAGCGCGTTCGTGCTCCACCCGGGCGGGGAGCGGGTGCTGCTGGTGCACCACGGCACGATCGGGATCTGGGTGCAGCCGGGAGGCCATGTCGATCCCGATGACACCGACCTGATGACCGCGGCTCGGCGCGAGGTCGCCGAGGAGACCGGGATCACCGATCTCACCCCCATCACGGACGGGCTCTTCGATATCGACGTGCATGAATTTCCCGCTGGCTCCCAGCCGTATCACCACCACTACGACCTGCGTTTTGGCTTCGTCGCCGGGGGCACCGCCATTACGGCCGTCGCCGAGGTGCGCGATTGCCGGTGGGTGGCCTGGGACGAACTGGCCGCCCTGAAGGCGGGGCGGTCAGTGTTACGGCCCGTGGGCCGGTTGTTGGGACGCTTCTAGGCTGCCGCCCGTGATCCGACGGGCCATCGCTGCTGCGTTCCTGAGACGCGAGCCCTATCTGGTGATGGTGGTGCGCCCCAACGGCGTGGCCGACGGCGCCATCGTCGTGGCCGCGGTATTTGCGGTGCTGGCGATCCCGGTGGCGTTCGACGATGTCACGCTGCTCACCGCGGTGATCCGGCTGGTGCTGTCGGGGCTGGTCAACTGGATCGTTCTCTCCGGGCTCGTGTATCTGATCGGTCGCCACCTGCTCGAAGGCGACGGCTCATTTCAGGCGACGATGGCCGCCACGTCGATCGGATACCCGGTACTGCTCGCCGCCATCCCGCTGGCGATATTCGTGGAGCGCTGGCAGGCGCAACTGATCGTCTCGCTGTGGCTCGTAGCGACGGTTTGGGTCGCGGCCCGGGTGGCGCTCGACCTGCCCCGGTGGCAGGCTGCGGCCGCCGCAATCGGCGGATGGGCGGCGTTCGTCGTGCTGTCGCTCATCTTCCGATTCTGATGCCCGTTTACCGCATCGACCTCGCCTACGACGGCTCGCGCTTCCGGGGCTGGGCACGCAATGCCGGAGTGCGCACGGTGCAGGGGGAGATCGAGGGGGCGCTGGCCCGCATCGTGGGGGAGGAGGTGGCGCTCAGCGTCGCCGGCCGCACCGACGCCGGAGTCCACGCCCGACATCAGGTGGCGTCCTTCCCCTGTGCCGCGCTGCTCGACGAGGCGGCGGTGCTGCGTTCCCTGCGCACCATGCTCGGTCCGGAGGTCGCGTTCGCAAGCCTGCAGCGCGGCGGGGACAACTTCGATGCCCGCTTCTCAGCCCGGCGGCGCAGCTACCGCTACTTCATCGACGAGGCGCCGAGCCACGACCCGCTCCGTGCCCATTGGGTCTGGCACCGCGGCGAGACGCTCGACTCGGAGTCGATGAACCAAGCCGCGGCGGCCTTCGTGGGGCCGCACGACTTCGCCTCGCTGTGTCGGGCGGCGGAAGGGGGAACCACGGAACGGACGGTGGCGAGCGCGTTTTGGGAGAGAGCCACCAGCTTCCACCTTCCAGCCTCCAGCCCGATGGAGGTCATCAGTCATCAGTCGTCAGTCGTCACCGGCCTCCCGGCTCCGGCTTCCGGTCTCCTGGTCTTCTCCGTCTCCGCCAAGGCCTTCTGCCACCAGATGGTGCGGTCCATGGTGGCGCTCTGCGTCGAGGTGGGGAGGGGGCGGCTGGGGGCGGAGGCGGTACCGGCGATCCTGGCCCGACGGGACCGCAACGCCTCCCGAGGGGTGGCCCCGGCCCACGGGCTGGTGCTGTGGGAGGTGGATTATTGACTCCTGAGGGGTCAGCCGCTCCGCCACCACGGCTGGGGGGTGGTGGCAGGCTGATTGGCGATTCCCGCACCCCTTCCCCTACCATGCCCTCTCGCTCCGGGCTTTCCGGGGCTTCTGTGCGCCCCGGCGTACGCCCCCGCAACAGGGAATTGGATCCGATGAGACTGCAGAAGACCTGGACACCGCGGCCACGAGACATCGAGCGCTCGTGGTGGCTCGTCGATGCCACGGACCTGCCGCTGGGCCGCCTCGCCTCAGAGGTTGCCACGCTGCTGCGGGGTAAGCACAAGCCGAAGTACTCGGCTCACATGGACCTGGGTGATCACGTGATCGTCATCAACGCCGAGAAGGTCGTCGTCACCGGGCAGAAGACGGATGACAAGCGCTACTACCGCCACTCCGGCTACCCGGGCGGGCTCACCGAATCGTCGTTCCGCAAGATGCAGGCCACGTTTCCTGAGCGCATCATCGAGAAGGCCATCACCGGGATGCTGCCCCGCAATCGGCTGGGGCGGGCGATGGGCAAGAAGTTGAAGGTTTACAAGGGTGCCGATCATCCCCATGCCGGGCAGGCCCCCCAGCCGTACGAACTCTCTGCTCGAAAGGTCGAGGTCCGATGACCAAACCGCTCTCCATGACCGTCGGCCGCCGCAAGACCTCGGTGGTGCGTGTGCGGCTCCGTGAGGGCACGGGCAAGTTCGTGCTCAATGGGAAGCCACTCGAGGAGTACTTCCCCACCATGGCGAACCGGTTGCGCGTCCTGGAACCGATGCGGGTCGCCGGCATGGAGGGGCGCTTCGACGTCGTGGCCAAGCTCGAGGGCGGCGGCGTCACCGGCCAGGTCGATGGTCTCCGCCTCGCCATCTCCCGGGCGCTGATCGACAACGACATCAGTCTGCGTCCGGTCCTCAAGAAGGCCGGCCTGCTCACCCGTGATCCCCGCGCCGTCGAGCGCAAGAAGTACGGGCTGCGCAAGGCCCGCCGCGCTCCGCAGTACACCAAGCGCTAACCCGCGCCTCTAGACCCCCCGCGATCGTGCCGAAGGAGGGTGACATGACTCGGCTCTTCGGCACCGATGGCGTCCGCGGTCTCGCCAATGTCGAACTCACCGCGCAGATGGCCTTCGACCTGGCGCTGGCCGCCGGCGACGGCCGCTCCGGGAATGCGGTGGTGGGGCGGGACACCCGTCGGTCGGGACAGATGCTGGCATCTGCAGTCCATGCCGGTTTCAACGCCGCCGGATTCGACACCACCGACCTCGGCATCGTCCCGGTCGGGGCAGTGAGCCGCCTGGCTCGCGTCGGCCGTGCCACCTTTGGGGTCATGGTGTCGGCGAGCCACAATCCCGCCGCAGACAACGGGATCAAGTTCTTCGACGAAGATGGCGCCAAGCTCGACGACAAACGCGAGTCCACCATCGAGGCCCGGTATCGGGCTGGGGTTCCGTGGGCGAAGGTGAGCGGGGCCGATGTCGGGATTCAGATCCCGATGCCGGATGCCACCGATCGCTACGTAGCCTTCCTCGAGAAGGAAGCCGAGTATCGGCTGGCGGGGATACCCGTGGTGCTGGACTGCGCCCACGGCGCCGCATTCCTCGCCGCCCCCCGGCTCTTCACCCGGCTCGGCGCCGAGGTGGAAACTCGCAACGCCGAGCCATCGGGCATGAATATCAACGACGGCTGCGGTGCGGTACATCCCGAGGCGCTCGTCGAGCACCTGCACGGGCGCATCGGTCTCGCCTTCGACGGTGACGCCGACCGCTGCATCGCCATCGACGAAGAGGGTGTGGTGTGCAATGGCGATGTGATCATGGCGATCCTCGCCCGTCATCTGCGGAGTCGCGATCAGCTCCCCGGCAACCAGGTCGTGACGACGGTGATGTCCAATCTGGGCTTTCGGATGGCGATGCGCGGGATGGGAGTCGAAATGGTGGAGACCGCGGTGGGCGATCGCTACGTGTCGGAGCAGATGCGAGCCACCGGAGCCGGGCTGGGAGGAGAACAGAGCGGGCATGTGCTGTTTCGTAACCAACCGACGGGCGACGGCCTTCTCACCGGCCTAAGGCTCCTCGAAGTCGTCGCCGCCACCGGGTCCCCGCTGCGCGAGTTGCGCCGGGTGATGGTCGAGTACCCGCAGGTGCTGCGCAACGTCCATGTCCGGGTCAAGGAACGACTCGACGACGCTGCGGCCGTGTGGGAAGCGGTGGCCCGGATGGAGAAGCGGCTCGGGGAACAGGGTCGCGTGCTGTTGCGCGCCAGCGGCACCGAGCCCCTGGTGCGGGTCATGGTCGAGGCACGGGAGGGTCATGAAGCCGCGGCCATCGCCGACGAGCTGGTGGTGGTGGTGCGGCGTGAACTGGGTGGTGTTGGCGGCGACCTGGGGTAACCTGGCCCCGCCGCCGCAAGGGGGCAGACAACCGAAGCCAGACCGGAGAACCCGAACTGGAGCGCCCGGCCTGGGGTCGCAACCGCGACCCCAGGTGACGAGGAAGAGGGATCATCGAAAGACTCGGCGGATGCCCTCTCGGCCGCTCACGGTCGTGACGATGCGGAGCAAATCCCGGGGGTGACCCCGGAACAGAGACCGCAACGATGTGAGGCGGGGTTTCCCCGCGGGACCTCCGGTCTCCCCAGAAGGAGACACCGCCATGTGCGGAATCATGGGATATGTGGGGCTGCAGGACGCCGCCCCGATCATCATCGATGGCCTGCGCCGGCTCGAGTACCGGGGTTATGACTCGGCCGGAGTTGCCGTGCACGATGGCACCGAGATCGTCGTAGCGAAGGCGGAAGGCAAGCTGTCGCGGCTGGCCGCGGTCCTGGAACAGGATCCGCTCGCGGGCCATTTCGGGATCGGCCACACCCGTTGGGCCACGCACGGGGTCCCCAGCGATCGCAACGCCCACCCCCACACCGATCCCGCCGGGGAGATCGTGGTGGTCCACAACGGGATCATCGAGAACTTCCTCGCACTGAAGGAGGCGCTAGCCGCCGAGGGCGCCGAGTTCGCCTCCGAGACCGACACCGAGGTCCTGGCCCACCTCATCGCCCACGAGTACGACGGCGATCTCCTCGAAGCCGTGCGCCGGGCGGTAGGTCGCGCCACCGGCGCCTACGCCCTGGTTGCCATGGCGAAGGCGGAGCCAGGACGCCTGGTGGCGGTGCGCATGATCAGCCCACTCGTGATCGGCATCGGCCAGGGGGAGATGTTCCTCGCCTCCGACGTCCCCGCCATCCTCCATCACACCCGCGACATCGTCGTGGTGGACAACGGGGAGATGGTCGACATCACTCCGAACGGATGGCGGATCGAGACGCTGGACGGAGTGCCGGTGGAGCGCGACACCCTGGAGATTACCTGGGACGCTGCCCAGGCAGAACGGGGCGGCTATCCGCACTTCATGCTCAAGGAGATCTTCGAGCAGCCCCAGGCCGCAACAGAGACCTTGAGCGGACGCCTGCTCGACGACGGGACCGTGACCCTGGAAGGAGTGCACTTCCCCGCCGGGTTCGTCGCCCGATTGGACAAGATCTGGATCACCGCGTGCGGGACCGCCCTCCATGCCGGACATGTCGGCAAGGACGTGTTCGAGCGCCTGCTGCGGATCCCCACCGAGACCGCGTTCGCCCACGAATTGCGCTACCGCAATCCCTTGATCGCGGCGAACAGCCTCACCGTGGCGATCAGCCAGTCGGGGGAGACGGCCGACACCCTTGCCGCCGCCGGCCTGGCAAAACGCCTCGACTCGCGGCTGCTCGCCCTCACCAATGTGGTCGGATCCACTCTGAGCCGGGAGGCCGACGACGTCCTGTACACCCGCGCCGGTCCCGAGATCGCCGTCGCCTCCACCAAGGCCTATCTGACGATGCTGCTGGGCGAGTACCTGCTGGCGCTGTACATCGGCCGCGAGCGCGGTGTGATTGCGCCAGACGTCGGTGCCGAACTGGTGGCCGGCTTGCGCGGTCTCCCCGCCAAGATCGAAGAGGCGTTGAAGGCGGAGGAGGAGGTGATCGCCCTTGCCACCCGCTTTGTCGGGCACGAGGACGTGTACTTCATCGGCCGGGGGTTGGATCACGCCGTGGCGATGGAGGGTTCGCTGAAGATGAAGGAGATCTCCTACATCCACTCTGAGGCGATGCCCGCCGGGGAGTTGAAGCACGGGACGCTCGCACTGGTGACTGAGGGCACGCCGGTGGTGGTCGTCCTCACCCAGGGCGACACCTACGACAAGACGGTGTCCGCCATCCAAGAGGTCAAGGCGCGCGGCGCCTTCGTCGTGGCGGTGGCCTACGCGGACGACACCGAGGTGCTCAAGCACGCCGATGAGGCGCTCCGCATCCCCCGGGTGCCCGACCTGCTGTCGCCGGTGCTGGCCATCGTGCCATTGCAACTGCTGGCCTATCACGTGGCAGCAGCCCGCGGGCACGACATAGATCAGCCGCGCAACTTGGCGAAGAGTGTGACGGTTGAGTAGGCACGCCTGCGGGTGCCGTTGCCTGTTGCCCGTTGCCAGTTGCCCGGCCATCATCGGAACGGGAAACGGGTAACCCCTGCGGGAAGAGAGAGACAAGCCAGATGCGCATCCTCGGTCTAGGCCTCGACCTCGCCGACATCGAGCGGGTTCGGCTCCTGCTCGACAAGTACCCCCGGTTCGCCGAGCGGTGCTTCACCGATCACGAGCGGCAGTACGCCTTTCGCTTCGCCCGTCCCGAGCGCCGACTCGCGGCCCGGTTTGCCGGCAAGGAAGCGGTGATGAAGAGCCTGGGCACCGGGTGGCGCCGCATCCGGTGGCGGGACGTGGAGATCACCGGCGGCGGCAAGCCGACGGTTCGTCTTTCCGGGACCGCCGCGGCGCGAGCCAAGACACTCGGGGTCACCGCCTTTGAGATCACGATCACGCACACCGATCGTGACGCGATGGTGATGGTGATCGCGATCGGAGACTGAGAAGGGCTTTTCGCTGCCCGTTGTGCAGGCAGGGAGGCTCTCAGGGGTTCGGGTTGGGGCCCGGGGGTTGGAGGCTGGAGGCTCTCGCCGCCCACCACGCGATCACGGTCACTACGGCGAATCCCGCCAGTCCGAGCAGCAGTGGGGCGAACCAGTCCACTGGAGCCAGCATCGCGCCGGAGTCGTCGTGCCAGGGCCACAGCCCGCGCAGCGAACCGAGCATGAGGCCGATGAGGCCCGCGACCACGGCGTCGTGGCGGGAGCGGAGCAGCGCATCGAGGACGGTTGCCAGCACTGCGAGGCACATCACCCCGCCGAGCACAAAGGCCCCGAGCGATGCCGGGTCGCGGTCGTTGACCGCATCGAGGATCGGCTGGTACATGCCGATGGCCAGCAATGCCGTCGACCCGGGGAACCCGGGAAGGATGAGAGCCACCATCGACACGACTCCGGCGCCGAAGAAGGCGAGCAGTCCGGGATTGGTGAACTCCCCGGGTTGGAGCCCCAGGGCAAAGAATGTGATCACCGCGATCAATACCACGATGGCGATACGCCACGTGGTCCAACGCGCCACCATCCGCCAGGCGAGCACTGCGCCGCCGAGCACCAGGCCGGCAAATACTGCAGTGGTCGTTACCGGGTGATCGTGAAGGAGGCGGTCGATCACGGAAGCCACGGTGGCAGCGGCAGCCGCGATCCCCGCCACCAACGGCACCAGGAAGGGCCACTCGACCTCGCCCAGATGACGGGCACCGTCGCGGAATCGCCCCCGCAGGAACGAGGCAAGGGCGGAGGCCCCAGCGTGAAGTGATGCGATGAGACGGTCGTAGATCCCTAGAACCAACGCGACCGTTCCCCCGTCGCCCCCAGGAACCAGATAAACGGATCCCATGAGGATGCCGCGCAGCACGTCGCCGAGATAACGCATGGGGTGGGAGGGTAACTGGGTCGCTTCCCACGACCCGCGACCCGCAGGAGCCGGCCCCCCGCGCCGTTCGACCACGCGGCCCTTCGCGCCACCTCAGGTGCCTTGAAGCTAGGCGCCTTCTCCGGCCCGGTACACCAGGGTGTTCCCTTCCAGGTCAGCGATCGTCAACTGCGATCCAGTGATCGTCAGCGTTGCCTCGGGGCCGAGGATCTGCAGAATCACCGCCTCCTGCGCCATGATCGAGTTCTCGCACGCGATCTTGGTGGTGCCGATGGTTCCGAAACCACTGTCCGCACCGTAGTCGCCGAACAGGCTGTTGCAACCGGTCGATCCAGCCACGGTGCCGTCGGCGGCAAAGACCAGGGTTGATGGTGCAGCCGGGGTCGAGGCGGACTCGCCCGCGGTGATGGTCTCCAGCGTCCAGTTGGTCCCGATCAGGGCGGCGTCCGGTGTCGGCGGAATGGCCGCAAAGCGCAGTTCGACATCGGGGCCGGTGAGCACCAGATCGCCGCCGTCGAAGGCCACGGCGTCGATGCGAGCCAACGCCGCCATATAGGCCGCTTCCAGGTCCATCACAGTCTCGTCGAGGCAGTACATCTCGGTCTGGAACAGGTCAGGACCGATGGTGACCACCCCGGCGACGACCGCAATCGGGCCACCATACGAATTACACGCCGCGGTCCCTCCGACCTGGCCGTCGGTGACGCGCAGAGTCACCGGGTACGTGGCGATGAGAACCACGGCAGCACCGTCGACCGTCGCCGAGATGAGGCGCCACTCACCGGCACCGAAGGGATCGGCGCCCGGAGGCTGTTCCTCCCCACAGGCAACAAGAGCGAGAAGGAGGGCCGCGAGAAGTGAGACAAGCTTCATGGAGATGAGACGACGATGGGCTTCCGGTCGGTTCCGGAGAGAGGAGCGCCAGATATCAGACCTAGAGACGCGGGAGACCCCTCCTTCGGAAAGCGGGTAGCGGGAAGCGGGAAGCGGGTCGCGAAAGCAGGTGTCGGCTATCCCCGTACCATTCCTCGAATGCGCCCCGTCATTACTCCGGCCGAGTCGTCCCGGCTCGATCAGGCCACGGTGATTCCCGAGGCGACGCTCCTGGAGCGGGCGGGGTTGGCAGTGGCCATCGCCGCCACGCGGATGGGGGCCGGCTATGGGACCCGGGTGGTGGTGCTTGCCGGTACCGGCAATAACGGCGGCGACGCGTGGGTGGCGGCGCGGCATCTCCGCCGCCGCGGCGCCGACGTTGTGGTGCGGTCACTCGGCTACCCGCGCGGCGACACTTCGCCGCGGCGCCTCGCCGCCGTCGCCGCGATCCACGAAGGGGTGCCGGCTGCCGACCTCGGCGGGTTCGAACCCGCCGACCTGATCATCGACGGGCTGTTCGGATGCGGTTTCCATGATCGCCTCCCCGACCGGGTCGTTCCCTGGACGGAGCACCCTGCCCCGGTGCTGGCGGTGGATCTTCCCAGCGGACTGGATGGAACCGATGGGACCGCCGCTGGGGCCGTGTTCCGGGCGGCGCGCACGGTCACCTTTCACGCCTTGAAGACGGGCCACCTCATCGGCGTGGGCCCCGACGTTTCTGGCGCGGTGGAGGTCGCTGACATCGGTCTCAGCGGTGAGCGGCCCGAGTGGATGCTGTGCGAGGATCAGGACGCCCAGGTGTCGCCGCGGGACCGCACGGCCCACAAGTGGTCGGCGGGCGCGGTGGCGGTGGTCGGTGGCTCTCCCGGAATGACCGGGGCCGCAGTTCTGACGGGTCGGGCAGCCGCAAACTTCGGTGCCGGGGCGGTACGGGTGATCGTTCCCGGGGGCATGGGGCCGAGCGCCGCGGCGATGGATCCCGGTCTCCTCACCAGCGGGGTCGGCACCGCAGATCGGTTTCGACCCGACGACGTCGCCGGGGTGCTCGCCGCCGCCGAACGCTGCGATGTCATCGCCCTCGGTCCGGGTCTGGGCGCCACCACCGGTTTTGTCGGTGCCTTGCTGAAGCAGTGGACGCGCCCCGTGGTGCTTGACGCCGATGCACTCGGCGCCGTCACCCGCGATGAGCTCGCCGCACGACGCGGGGTGACGGTGCTCACACCGCACGGCGGGGAGTTCGCTCGCCTCGCTGGTGAGCCGGGCACCCCAACGGCGGCGGGGGCGCTGGCGGCGCGTACCGGGACGGTCGTCGTGCTCAAAGGGGCACCCACATTTGTGATGGGGGAGGAGCGCTGGGTGGTCAACTCCGGATCGGCGGCGCTCGCCACCATCGGCACCGGCGACGTGCTCACCGGGATGATCGCCGCGCTCCTCGCCCGGGGCATGTCCGGCGAAGCGGCGGGACGGGCCGCCGCCCATCGCCACGGGCGGGCGGGTCGTTCGTTGGAGGCGGTCACTACCGTGACCGCCCCTGGATTGGCCGCAGAGATCGGGAGGTGGGCCTGGTGAGACCATCGTGGATCGAGGTCGATCTCGATTCGATCCGAGCCAATGTCGCTGCCATCGCGGCCGCGGTTGCGCCAGCCCGGGTGTGCGCGGTGGTCAAGGCCGATGGATACGGGCACGGTGATGTCCCGGTCGCCGCGGCCGCTCTCGAGGCGGGCGCCGCGCAGCTCGCGGTGGCCCTGGTCGCAGAGGGCATCGGCTTGCGCGAGGCGGGGATCGAGGCTCCGGTGCTGCTGTTGTCGGAGCCTGCGCCTGATGACGTTGCCGAGCTGGTGCGGTGGCGCCTGACCCCGACCGTGTATCACCCGGAGTTCCTGGTGGCCCTCACCGCGGCCGCACCGTCCGGCTTTCCCCTCCACATCAAGGTGGACACCGGGATGCACCGGGTCGGCGCAGCCCCTGCAGCCGGTGTCACGCTGGCTGAGCACGTCGCCGCGGGGCCCCTGAGGCTGGAAGGACTGTGGACGCACTTTCCCGTCGCCGAAACGGATCCGGAGTTCACCTCGGGACAGGTCGAGGCCCTGCGGAAGGTGATCGCCGATTTGGAGGGGCGCGGCATCCGGCCCGAGATCGTGCACGCCGCCAACACCGCGGGAGCGCTGGGCAGCGCTGCCGCCCGCTTCGACATGGTCCGCATCGGCATCGGGATGTATGGGCTGCGGCCCGCGGCCGGGTTTGCCCCCGAGGTGGCTCTGCACCCGGCGATGCGCGTGGTGAGCCGGGTGATGCACCTGCAGCGCCTGCCCGCCGGGGCGCGGCCCTCTTATGGCCGCCGCCGTCCCCTGCCCCGTGCAGCGACAGTGGCCACAGTGCCCATGGGTTATGCCGACGGGCTCACCCGGCGCCTGGCGAGCACCGGGGGCGAAGTGTTGATCGGCGGCCGGCGCCATCCGTTCGCCGGAACCATCACCATGGATCAGGCGGTCATCGATGTCGGCGATCACCCGGTCGCCATCGGTGATGAGGTGGTGCTCCTGGGGTCTCAGGGATCCGAGGAGATCACTGCCGACGAGTGGGCGCAGCGCCTCGACACGATCAACTGGGAGGTGGTGTGCGGCTTCGGCCCGCGGCTGCCGCGGCGGTACCTGGGATGACCCTCACCGCGGTCCCGGGGGTTCGGGTCGGGCAGTGGACGGATCCTGCGGGGATCACCGGGGTGACGGTCATCGTTCCTCCCGACGGGAATGTCACCACGGTCGAGGTACGCGGCGCCGCACCCGGATCCCGGGAGACTGCGCTCCTAGCGCCGGGGATGCGGGTGGAGTCGGTGCAGGCCATTGTGCTGGCCGGAGGCAGCGCCTTCGGCCTCGCCGCCGCCGATGGCGTCGTCCAGGCTCTGGAGGCCGACGGCCGGGGTCATCCCACCCACGCCGGGGTGGTGCCCATCGTCCCGGCCGCGGTGGTGTTCGACCTCGCGGTGGGCGATCGCCGGGCGCGGCCCGACGCCGCCGCCGGGGAGGCGGCCTACCGGGCGGCGAGTTCGCGGCCGGTTGACATGGGATCGGTCGGCGCCGGCACCGGGGCGGTGGTGGCGGGATGGCGGGGACCGGAGGCGCGTCGTAAGGGCGGCGTCGGCTCGCACAGCCTGCAGGTGGGAGAGGCCGTCGTGGCGGCCCTGGTGGTGCTCAATGCGGTGGGCGATGTGTTCACACTCGAGGGGGTGCCCCTCACCGGCGGCGATCCGGTGCCGCGGGGAGGGCCGGTGGTGCCAGCACCGTTGGAGAACACCACCCTCGTCGTCCTGGCCACCGATGCTCGCCTGGATCGCAGCGCCCTGAGCCGACTCGCGGTACAGGCCCATGCAGCAGTGGCGGCATGCATTCGCCCCGGGCACACCCGCTACGACGGCGATGCCGCCTTTGCCGTTTCGTGTGGCGATCGCTGGGGGGATCCGGACGCACTGGGCACGGCGGTCTTCGAAGTAGTGGGACGGTCGATCGAGGCGGCCCTCCGCCATGCCGAGTCCCGCGGTGGTGTTCCCGGGATCGGTGACGGATGACCGATTCGCGAACCCTCCTCGCCGAACTCGGCGCCAGGGCGGCGGTGTGTACCGCCTGTCCCCTCGCCGAGACCCGCACCACCGTAGTTTTCGCCGACGGCAGTCCCGATGCCGATCTGATGTTCGTCGGCGAGGCGCCGGGACATCACGAGGACCTGCAGGGAGTTCCGTTCGTGGGGGCGGCCGGCAAGTTGCTCGACCGGCTCCTCGGCGAGATCGGCATCCAGCGCCACGAGGTATACATCGCCAACGTGTTGAAGTGCCGTCCCCCCGGGAACCGCGATCCCCTCCCTGCGGAGATCGATGCCTGCCGCGACTTCCTGCGTGGCCAGTTGACGCTGGTCGATCCGCGGGTCGTGGTCACCCTGGGCAACTTCGCCACCAAGCTGTTGCTCAAACGCGACGTCGGCATCACCCGCCTTCGCGGCCAGGCCTACCCGTGGTGGAATCGGCACTTGGTCCCGACCTTTCATCCCGCTGCCGCGCTGCGTTCCGGGGAGCGAGTGCTCAGTGAGATGCGCGCCGACTTTGCTCTCGTCGCTTCGCTGTTACGCGCTCCGGTGGCCGCGGAGACCGAACCGTCCGATCACGAGCAGTTGGGGCTGTTCGGATGATTCGGGTGCGCTGTCCCGATGCCGCCGCCACCCGGGCGGTGGGGCGACGGCTCGCCTCGCTGCTGCGACCGGGCGACGTGGTGCTGCTCTCCGGCGACCTCGGTGCGGGCAAAACCGTTTTCGCCGGCGGCATCGGCGAGGGGCTGGGCGTCGAAGAGGCGGTGGTCAGCCCGACTTTCGTGCTCGTGCGCCAATACCAAGGGCTGCTGCCGCTGATCCACGCCGACATCTATCGCCTCGGCTCGTCCGCGGAGATCGATGACCTCGATCTCGGTGGCGCCGCCGCAGAAGGGGTACTCGTCGTCGAGTGGGGCGATGCCGCCGCCCTCTCATTCGGGCCTGACCATCTGCTGGTGCGGTTCGCCGTCACCGACGATGGCGCCCGCACCCTGGAACTCAGTCCCCAGGGCTCGTGGGTGGGTCGTCCTCTGGCGGAGGTGGTCCCGTGAGGATCGTCGCCATCGAGTCCGCCACCGCCTCCTCTTCGATAGCTCTGGTGGAGGATGGTGGGGTAGTCGCCTCGGCGCGCCAGGTGGATCGCCGCGGGCATGTCGGCTTTCTGGTGCCGGCGCTCGACTTCTGTTTCTCCCAGGCACGGTGGACGCCCGCCGAGATCGACGCTGTAGCGGTCGATGTCGGCCCGGGCCTGTTCAGCGGGATTCGCGCCGGGTTGGCCACCGCGCAGGCTCTGGCCGGCGCCACCGGCGTGCCGCTCATCCCGGTGACCTCACTCGATGCCCTGGCGCTGGGCGCCGCCACCGGACGCCGCCACATCTGGGCCGTGGTGGATGTTCGCCGCGGCGAGGTGGCGGTTGGGCCTTACCGCCCGGTACCGGGGGGAGTGTTACGCGATGGGTCCACGAATCTCTACACGGCGCTCGGGCTGCGCGCTCTGCTGGAATCGGAGGCTGTGGAGTCCCTGGTCGTAGGCGAGTGGCAGGTGATGCCTCCCGAGACGCTGCGCGGGTTGTCGGGGGTCAAGACCGGGCGCCCGCGGTACCCCGCCGCCGCGGCGGTGGCCGATATCGCCCGCCTCCGGTTGGAGAAGGGCGAGGTGCCGCATCCCGACGAGGTTCGGCCGCGCTACATGCGCGAGCCCGATGTGAACATCAACTGGTCGGACTACCGCGAGGAGGGGCCATGGGCGTAAAGACCCCGCTGGTTCGTCCCATGACCCCGGCCGACGTGGCCGCAGTTGCCGAACTCGAGGGCGAGGCCTTTGTGGATCCCTGGCCGCTGGCGTTCTTCTTCGAAGAGTTGAACCTGGCGGGCCGCGACTACGTGGTGGTCGAGGAAGAGGGGCACATCGTCGCTTACGGGGGAACGATGGTGGTCGAGGGCGATGCGCATGTGATGACGATCGCGGTCCGCCCCGCCGAGCGCCGACGCGGACTCGCTACCCGGGTGATGGTCGCCCTCTTCGACGCCGCCCTGGAGCGCGGCGCCCGGCATCTCACCCTGGAGGTGCGGGCCTCCAACTCGGCAGCAACGGCGCTGTATGAGCGGTTTGGCTTCACCGCGGTCGGCCGCCGCCCCCGGTATTACCAGGACGAGGAGGACGCCATCATTATGTGGGCGCTGGATGCCGACGGTTCCGAGTCGCGTCGCCGCCTCGACGAGCTGCGGGGCGACCGATGAGCGGTCCGATCATTCTCGGCCTGGAGACCTCCTGTGATGAGACCGCCATCGGGGTCGTTCGGGACGGGGTGATGCTCTCCAATGTGTTGTCGTCGCAGGTGGAGGAGCACGCCCGCTTTGGCGGCGTCGTGCCGGAGGTAGCGGCCCGAGCCCATGTCGAAGCAATCCGTACCCTGACCCATCGGGCGTTGCGCGACGCCGGCATCCACCAGCTGGATGTCGATGCCGTCGCCGCCACCCAGGGGCCGGGTCTGGCCGGTGCCCTCATGGTCGGGTTTGCCTTCGGCAAGACGTTGGCTTGGGCACTGGGGAAGCCGTTTCTCGGCGTCGACCACATGGAAGGACATCTTTTCGCTCCCACCCTCGACCACCGCGACTTCGCACCCCCGGCGATCGTGCTACTCGCTTCGGGCGGGCACAGCCAGATCGTGCATGCCCGGGGGTGGGGCGACTATCAGACCGTGGGATCGACCATCGATGATGCCGCCGGCGAGGCGTTCGACAAGATCGCCCGATTCCTCGGCCTGGGTTTCCCGGGAGGTCCCGAGATCGACCGTGCCTCCGAGGGGGGCGACCCGGCGGCGATCGAGTTCCCCCGGGCGCTGGCGGATCGGCCTACGGACCTGTCGTTTTCGGGCCTGAAGACCGCGGTGGTGACCTACGTGCGTCGCCACCACGAGCGGGGCGACCTCCCGCCGCTCGCCGACGTCGCCGCCGCGGTGCAAGAGGCGATCGTGGACGTGCTCGTCACCAAGACCATGAACGCGGTCGCCCAGACCGGGGTTCCGACCGTGGCCGGGGGAGGCGGGGTATTGGCCAATCGCCGCTTGCGCACCCGCCTTGCCGCCGCCTGTGCCGAGCGCAACATCGCCCTGTACCTGCCCTCGCCGGCCCTGTGCACCGACAACGGGGCGATGGTCGCCGCGGCAGCCGCCTTCCGCCTGGAGAACGGGGAGACGACCCCGTGGGGGGCGGAGATAGAGGTGGGGAGGAGGCTCGGGTAGGGGCGAGGGGCGAGGGCCGAGGTTCTCTGCAATCTGCGGTCTGTTTTCTGCCATCTCTCCTCATCTGGCACTCTCTCGGCCCGACTGCTAAGGTTGGCACTCGCAACCGACGAGTGCCAACCAGTACAGGAGGAGATTCGTCGCTATGGCCACAGCCAAGAAGAAGCCCGTATCCAAGGCCCCAGCCAAGTCGGCTCCCAAGCCGTCCGCCAAGGCCAGCCGCCGTCACCTCAAGCCGCTCGGCGACCGCGTGGTCGTCAAGCCCCGTGAGGAGTTCGAGGCCCGCACCGCCAGCGGACTGGTGATTCCCGATACCGCCAAGGAGAAGCCCCAGCTCGGCGACGTCATCGCCGTCGGCCCCGGGGACTACCAGGACGGCAAGCGGGTCCCCATGGAAGTCGAGGCCGGCGATGTCGTCGTCTACTCGAAGTACGGGGGCACCGAGGTCAAGTTTGAGGGCACTGAGTACCTCATCCTCTCGGCCCGTGACGTCCTCGCCGTAATTCGCTGAGCCTCTAGGAGGAAATCAATCACATGTCCGCAAAGGAACTTCGTTTCAATGAGGAGGCCCGCCGCGGCCTCGAGGCCGGCGTAGACAAGCTGGCCAACGTCATCAAGGTCACGCTCGGCCCCAAGGGCCGCAACGTGGTCTTGGAGAAGAAGTGGGGCTCGCCCACGATCACCAACGACGGCTACACGATCGCCAAGGAGATCGAACTCGACGACCCGTGGGAGAACATGGGTGCCCAGCTCGCCAAGGAGGTCGCCACCAAGACCAACGACGTGGCCGGTGACGGCACCACCACGGCGACGGTCCTGGCGCAGGCGATGGTGCACGAAGGGCTGCGCAACGTCGCCGCCGGTGCCAATCCCATGGAACTGCGCCGGGGCATGGCAGCCGCCGTGGAAAAGGTGGTCGAGTTCATCGCCGCCACCGCGGTGTCGATCAAGGCGACCGACAGCGAGAAGATCGCCTTCGTCGCCGCCAACTCGGCCGCCGACGAGCTCGTCGGACAGAAGCTGGCCGAGGCGATGAAGAAGGTCGGCAACGAGGGTGTCATCACCGTCGAGGAGGCCAAGAGCCTCGAGACCGAGCTCGAGATCGTCGAGGGCATGCAGTTCGATCGCGGCTACCTGTCGCCGTACTTCATCACCAACGCCGAAAAGATGCTGGCCGACCTTGAGGATCCCTTCATCCTCCTGCACGAGAAGAAGCTCTCCAACCTGCAGGCGATGCTGCCCGTCCTCGAGGCGGTGGTGCAGTCGGGCAAGCCGCTGCTCATCGTCGCCGAAGACGTCGACGGCGAGGCGCTGGCGACGCTGGTCGTCAACAAGCTGCGCGGCGGCCTCAAGGTCGCGGCGGTCTAGGCACCGGGCTTCGGCGATCGCCGCAAGGCCATGCTGGAGGACATCGCCGTGCTGACCAACGGCCAGGTGATCAGCGAGGACCTAGGCATC
>JBKKBI010000002.1:0-18137 GCA_046714175.1 Acidimicrobiia bacterium
GCCCGGTGGTGGCGGTGCTGAGCGGGGGAAATGTCGACCCCCAAGTGCTATCGACGGCGATTGCTGGGTAGGTTGTCCGTTGTCTGTCATCTGTGATCTGTCATTTGTGATCTGTCGAGTCCGTTCCCAACCGGTAACTGGTAGCCCGTAACCGGTAACCGGCAACGCCTCGACGCCTCGAACCACCTCAGACAGCAATCCGCGTCAATACCTTTACCGGGCGCGTCGGGAGCCAGAGCGGCGCCGACGATTCGATGAGTTGCACCGTCCCCGCCTCCAGCCACCGCCACACCAGGTGCGCCTCCTCGGCATCCACAGTGGTGCGTGCCACCTCTTCGACCGTTCCTCCCGGGTCGGCGGGGAGCAGCGGGGGCTGGGCCCCGCCGGGCCAGGCCGCCACCAGGCGGCCGCGATCGACCAGGGCGCCGCCGTCGGTGCCCTCGAGGCGCATCAACCCGGCGTGCTGCATCGCTCCCCACGCTCGGCGCCGTTGCAGCGCCGAGGCCAGCGCCCGGTGCCGGTCGCGCACCCACCCCGCTTCCTCGAAGCGCCGCTCCCGGGCCAGGGAGGCGATACGCGTCTCCAGGGGCCGCAACAGCAGATCGGGGTTCGTGGCGACGCCGGAGACGAGGCGCTCCACGACCGGGGCATAGGCGGACTCGTCGAGGGTGCCATCGCAGGGGCAGAGGGCATCACCGAGTTGGGCAAACGAGCACGGAGCGGAACGCGATCCCGGGGGATGGGTGCAGCGCCGCACCGGGGTGGCATCCCACAGGGCCTCCATCACGGTGCGGGCGGTGGTGAGGGAGCGGAAGGGGCCGAGGTGGAAGTGCGCCTCGGGAGCGATGCTGCGAGCCAGGGCCAGGCGGGGAAAGCGCTCCCGGGTGAGCCGGACAAAATGCGACGACCGCGGTGGCTTGGAGCGACGGTTGTGCCGAGGTCGGTGTGCGGAGATGAGCCGCAGCTCGGTCACCTCGGCTTCCAACTCGGTGGCGCACACCCGGTGATCGATCGCGGCCAGTTCGCGCAACATCTGCTCCACCGATTTCCGCTCGTCGCCGTAGAAGTAGGAGCGCACCCGGGAGCGCAGATCCTTGGCCTTGCCGATGTAGAACACCTCGCCGCGCCGATCGCGGAAGAGATAGACGCCGGGATGCCGGGGCAGTCCATCGGCAAGTGAGATCTTGCGGAAGTCGGGGCGTCCCCGCGACGCGGGGAAGGCGAGCAGGTCGTCGAGGTGGGTGATGCCCAAGGCACCGGCGCGCTCCAGCAGCCCCCAGAACACGTGGGCGGTGGCGGTGGCATCTTCGAGGGCGCGATGGATCGGCGGTGCTGGTGCCCGGAAGTGGGCCGCCAGCGTGCCGAGTCGAAAGTCGCGCACCTCGGCGGGGAGCAGCCGCCGCGCCAGGCGCAAGGTATCGAGAGTCCGGTTAGGGATGCGTCCATACCCATGTGCCGCCGCCGCGGCGTGGAGGTATCCCATGTCGTAGCGAACGTTGTGCCCGACGATGACGGCGTCGCCGACGAACTCGAGGAATGTCGGGATCACCGCAGCCACCCGGGGCGCTCCCCTCAGCAGCCTATGAGTGATGCCGGTGAGCATCGTGATCGCCGGTGGGATGGGCAGACCGGGATCCACCAGGGTGTGGAAGGTGCGCTCCACCTCGCCCCCGACGAAACGAATGGCCCCGATCTCAGTGATCCCCAGGTCGGCGGCCACCCCGCCGGTGGTCTCGATGTCGAGGATGCAGAACGGCACAGTGGACAGGTGGGCGCCCATATCTTCGAAGGTGCGTTGCAGCGGAAGCGGCACCGGCTCACGCTAGTCGAACAGGTGTTCGGGGCGGAAGACCGCCAGCTGCCAGCCGCCGACTACCAGCCAGACTCATGAGTCATGACAGGAGGCGCTTCCGATGATTCACCGTAAGGCAACCGCTATCCCCTGGGTTTCTGCCGGGCTGGACCACTTCACCGGGGAGGTGTGGTTTGGGCCGCTGCATTCGCCAGCCGATCCGCGCGATCTCAACGTGCTCGGGGTGCGCTTTTCCCCCGGGGCGCGCAGCGACTGGCATTCCCATCCGGGCGGGCAGGTGCTCTACATCCTGGATGGAACAGCCCGGGTGGGGACCGACGAGGCGACGATCGTGGCCGGACCCGGTGATGCCGTTCACGCCGCTTCCGGGGTGGTGCATTGGCACGGTGCCGGACCCGACGCACCGATGACCCACCTTTCGATCACCCACAACGGCGCTACGGAATGGCTGCCGCGGAAGGTGAGCGATCAGGAGTACCGCGGCTGACGCCGCCGGACGTTGCGGGTCACCAGTTGCCGGCTCGAACTGGAAACCGGTAACCGGTAACCGGTAACGAACAGCCGACAGCTCAGCTCTCGTGCCGCGCTCGCTGTCGGCGCGCTTCGAACAGCAAAATCCCCGCCGCCATCGCGGCGTTGAGGCTGTCCACCGAGCCCGGCATGGGGATGAATACCCGGGTATCGGCGGCTTCGAGCCACACCGCAGTGAGACCGTATTGCTCGGCGCCGATCACGATTGCCACCGGTCGGCGCATGTCGGTCGAGTAGTGCGGGGTGTCACCGGCGGGGGTGGCGGCGAGGATGGCCACCCCGGCGGAGCGGAGATGGGCGATGGTGGCCGCCGATTCGGCGATCGCCAGGGGAACCGTAAAGACCGTTCCCAGGGACGCCCGGACCACGTTCGGATTGAAGGGATCGGTGGTGGGATCGGCCACGATCACACCGTGGGCGCCGGCGGCCTCGGCGGTGCGCAGCATCGTGCCCAGATTGCCCGGCTTCTCGATCGACTCTGCCACGAGTAGGAGCGCATCGGGCGGGAGCGGGATGCGGGTCAGGCCGGTGTCGAAGGCGATCGCCACCGCCAGCAGCCCCTCGGGGCGGTCGCGATACGAGGCCCTGCGGAAGGGGGTCTCATCGACCTCGACCAACTCCGCGCCCGCGGCGACTGCGGTCGCTGCCAGTGCGGGTTCGTTGCCGCCGAGATACAGGCTCGGGCACGTGTACAGCGTCTCGATCACCAGCCCGGCGGCGACGGCCCGGGTCAACTCCCGGAAACCCTCGACGATGAAACGCCCGGTCGTGTCGCGCTCGCGGCGCTGCCGCAGTCGCACCAGGGCCTTGATGCGGGCATTGGCGGTGCTGCTGATCGGCGCGGTCACCAGCCGCTGCCGCCCGATGAACCACCGCCCCCGCCACCGCCTCCACCACCGCCTCCGAAGCCGCCGCCCCCACCGAACCCGCCAAAGCCACCGCTGCCCGACGATCCCCATGACGACCCGCCGGAGGATCCGGATCCGAACCCCCCGCCGCCACCAAACCCACCCCACCACGACGAGCGGTTGCCACCCCAGGAGTTGTCGCGGTACACCGGCTCCCAGCCCAGCGAACCGGACGAGCCCCTGGTGATGACCCAGTGGTAGTAGAAGAAGGTGAAGGGGTCGAACGATCCGTAGGTAGCCGGGATGTCGTCGCCGGTCCAGGAGTCCTTGCGGCGCGAGGTGCCCTCGTGGGCCAGCTCGGGGGCAAAGCGATCGGCGTCGTCGATAGCGGACCTGGCCAGCGATTGCCGCTGGGCGGCATAGGCGAGAGCAAAGGCGCGGGGACCGCGGCCGTCCGATGCCCCGAAGGCTGCGGCGATGTCGGCGTACGAGCCAGTGAGTCCGAGTGCGCCGAGGGCCTCCCGGGCCTCGATCCACCGTTCCACGGCGCGGCTCGGCTCCAGGGAGATGGCGAGTACCCCGGCGACGGCCCGGCGGGCCTCGCTCTCCACCCCGTGGCCGGCCAGGGTGGCCAGCAACTCCCGATACACCTCCACTCCGTCGTCGCGGCGTCGCAGCAGGGCGGCGGCTATCGACACCGGCAGTCCCAGTTCGGTGGCGGTGGCCCGGATCCGGCGCACCTCGGCGGGGTCGCGCAGACCGGCGAGGGCATACTCCACCGCGTCGCCGGGGGAGGCGCCATCGTTGCGCCGCCGCTGATAGGTGGCGACGAACTCGTCGAGGTTGTCCTCGTCGGCATTCATCAGGAGCAGGGCGGCGATGGCATCGACATCGAGTCCGTCGCGCACCAACGCGTCGCCTGTGGTGCGGAGGTCGTCGCGCAGTGCCTCGTAGTGGCTGGCTGCCAGGTCGACGTCGTCGTCGAGATCGGCAAGTGCTGCTGCCACCGCGGGACGGGCGGTCGATGCGGGGAGGCGCTTGTAGAGATCGGTGAGGCGCTCGGTCTTGGCCTCGGCGGTGTGGAACGCAGCGTCGATCTCGGCAATGGTGTCGGTGAGGGGAGCATCGGCCACCAGCACCGGTGCCGACTGCAGCATCCGCACCCCCAGGTCCGTGGCGGCGGCAGGCCCGATCGGGGTGTCGGTGAGCCGGTCGGCGAGCTGCTCCGCAGTGCGCCGCCGCGCCTCAGCAAGGCGATGGGGCCGCAGCGCCGCGGCCAATGACTCCAACTCATCGAGACGGACCTGGAAAAGCGTTTCGTCCCCGGGGCGGAGAGCGAGCGCATCCCGAACCGCGGCCTGGAACCCCTCCTCGAGCATGGCGCGCTCCTGGGATACCTTGAGCTCGAGCGGCTCCTGCGCCTCGGTGAGCAGCCGTTCCCGGTCTATCACCTCCACTGCCCCCCAGCGCCACAGCGCCTGCAGCGCGGCGTCGTCGGCGGGAGAACGACGCTCGTCGAGAGCGCGCAGCGCGGCGACCGCGTCGGCGGTGGCGGTGTCGTGTTTGGACCGCGGCGGCGGAGTGGTGTACTCGGCGAAGTCGGGGAGATCGGCGCCGGTGGGCTGGAGCGTCTCGATCACGTCGTCGACCCGGGCGGCGCGGACGGTGGCGACGGAACGTTTCCGCTTGCGGCGGTCGCGCATCACGATCATGCCCCCGGCTCCCGCCAGCGCCGCTCCACCCACCAGGCGGGCGACCCCCCCGCCGAAGTCACGACCGTCATCGCCTTGTCCGGCCCCACCGCTGATGTTGATCTCCAGCGAGGTGAGGATGGCGGCGATGCCTCCGGAGTAGTCGCCGTTGGCAAAGTACGGGTTGCCCGCGGCGGCGACGCTGTCGAGGTTGGACAGACTGAGCCCGGGCCCGGTGACGATCTCGGTACGGCGTTCGGCCAGCGCCACCAGCAGCACGATCCCGTCGTTGCGGGTCGGATCGCCCACACCCCAGGTGTTGCCGAGGTCTTCGGCGAAGGTGCGGGGGTCGCTTCCGGCGGTGGTCGCCACCACGACGACGGCGATCTCATGGCCGGTGGTGGTCACGAAGCGCCCGGCGGCGTCCTCGAGTGCGGTGTCGTCGCCGAGCACGCCGGCTTCGTCGGTGACCCACCCGTCACACACGATCCCGGCATAAGGAGGGCAGGTGGCGTTCTGGGCGGCCTGGGCGGGCAGGGCGATGATCACGAGCAGGGTGAGGACGCAGAGCAATCGGGGAGTGCGCACCCCCGAATCATGGCGCACCGGCGGTCCACCGCCAATTGCCCCCGGTCTCACGGGACGATGTCGAGGGCGTACGGCGCTGAGGCGTCGCGCCATTTCGTCAGGTCGCCTCCGTAGCCGGGGTCGTACTTGGCGAACACGGTGGCCCGCGCCACAGCACGTTCCCGGCGCCCGGTGACCGGCCGTCCCGCCACTCGGTACTGGGTGCGGGCGATGCGAAACGTTGCCTCCGGACTGGCCTCCAGGTTGCGGCACCAGTCGCTCCCACTCCCGCCACCGGAGAGAAGGTAGATGATCCCGTCGGCGACCGCGAACCAGATTTCCACGGTATGGAGTCGTCCGCTGCGGCGCCCGGTGGTTGTCAGGTAGCCGAAGTCGGCATCGGCATGCTGTGGCTTCATTCGAGGCGTTCCCCGGCTATGACGGCCACCGGAAGGTGGTTCTCGACCGGGGCTAGCGGGCACGACCATTCCGGGTCGTAAGCACATGAGGGGTGGTAGGCAAAGTTGAAGTCGAGTACCACTTCGCCGTCGCCGCCACCGAGATCAGCACCCTTGGCGGTGTCGAGCAGGTAACGACCGCCGCCATAGGTTCCGGCGCCGTTGGTACGGTCACGAAACGGGACAAAGACCCCTCCGGCATACCCGTCGAGCCAAAACAGGGTGAGGGAGCAATCGATACCGGCGATTCGAAACCCGGCCCGGCCGAAGGCCCTTGCTCCGGTCCCCGTGGGACCACTGGCGGGGAGGGATGTCGACCGGTCCTCGGTCGGCGCCACGGTGGTGACCATCCGCAGACCTGGTTCGTAGGGGTAGGAGCGGAGCTGGTACGTAAGGCGTTCCGCTGCCTTCACCGGGCTTTGGGGATGGGTGCGCAAGAGCCGCTGGCGCTCCGCGAGCCACATCTCCCATCCCTCCCGGGGCGGGAGGCGCCTGACGGCGGCGTACAGCTCGGACACGGCGCGCCGCCAGTCCCATAGCGCCAACGACGCCCCGGGCTCGGGGGGCGCGGTTTGCACCTTTTCGCCGCCGGGCTCGGGGCGTCGCACGCTCTTGGTCGCTACTCGGAGAGGAGCCCGTTGTCGACCAGCCACTCTCGGGCAAGGACGTCCGCATCCTCGGCATCGATGCCGTAGCGCCTATTGAGCTCAGAGAGCTCGGCCGTGGTGAGCAGCGCCGACACCTCGTCGAGCAGCGCCACCAGTTCGTCTCCATAGGCGGCGATGATCTCGTCGGTGGTGATGGGGACGATGTTCTCTGCTGGCTGCAGGCTGCGATCGTCGACGAGGAGGACGAAGCCCTTGGCGGCGATCACCCCGTCAGAGGTGTAGAGCACGGCGACGTCGATTTCGCCGCCTTCGAGTGCGGCCACCGTTATCGGCCCGCCCGAGTCCAGCGGCCGGAACTCGGCGAATTCCAGGCCGTACACCTGCTCGAGTCCGGGGAGGCACAGTGGACGCTGGGGGCACTCCGCCGGCCCCCCCAGGATCAGGGTTCCGTTGTGGGCGGCGAGATCGCTCACCGTGGTCACGCCCAGGGCGGCCGCGGTCGCGGCGGTGACCACGAATCCGTTCTTGTCCTCCCCCGGCGCATAGGCCAGGGCCACCAACCCGTCATCGGCGATCGCCGCCACCAAGGCGGCGTACGTCGTATCTTGGTCCGTGGTCGGTGTGCCCCCCTCATGGATGAGCAGGGTCCCGGTGTATTCGACCATCAGGTCGATCTGGCCATCCTTCAAAGCCGGGTTTACGATCTCACGCGTGCCGAGGTTGAAGGCTCGCTCCACCGGGTAGCCGGCCGCCTCCAGGACCTGGGCATAGATCTCGGCCAGGATCACTTGCTCGCCAAAGTTGGTCGAGCCCACCGTGATCGTCGGTCCTTCTTTGGTGCCGTCTCCCGATCCATCATCGCCACAGGCGCTCGCCACGAGCGCCATGGCGATCAGGATCGCCCCAACGGCCCAACTGCGGATGGGTGTCCGCATGGGTCACTCCTCTCGATTGCTGGGAACGGAGGCGGCGGTGCCACCTCTCCACGGCATAACGGGGGGAGGATTCAGGATGTTCCCGGCTTTGGCGATGCTGCGTAGCGGGGCCGGCACCAGCAGGCGTCCGGCGCGGCCGACTGCCTGGTCGGTGGCCAGGGCCAGCAACACGACCAGCACGGCACCGGCGGTGATCTCGACGGAGTCGCGAACCGCGAAGCCGTCGACGATGAACCGCCCCAGGCCCCCGTATGCGACCAGGGCCCCGAGGGGAGCGGTGGCCACCACCTGCACGGCGGTGACCCGGATCCCCTCCAGGATCACCGGTGACGCCAGCGGGAGTTCGACCCGGGCGAGGATGGCGGCTCCGTTCATGCCCATGCCGCGGGCGGACTCCACCACCTCGGGATCCACGGCGCGGATTCCGGCATGGGTGTTGCTGAATAGCGGAGGCAGCGCCAGGGCGAATAGCGCCACCAGGGTCGGGAGGAACCCGAGCCCGCTGTCGATGAACGGCGACGCTTCGGCGAGTCGGATCGTGAACGGAAGCGCCAGGGCGACGATGCCGAATGAGGGCAGCGCACGGCCGACGTTCACCAGCGACACAGCCACCAAGCCACCCCGGCCGCGATGTCCGAGCCACGCGGCCGCGGGAAGGGCGATCGCAGCCGCCAGGCCCATGGCCGATGCCGAAACCGCGATGTGTTGCCAGGTGCGGTGCAGATACCCGGCCTCACCAGCCCAGTTGTCCCCGAACCACTGCACGAGGTCGCCCAGGAACTCGATCATGCGGTGACCCCACGGCGAGCCCACGGGGTGAGCATCCGGGTGATCGCCACCAGGGTGAGGTCGAGAGTGACCGCGAGGAGCACCGACAACCCCGTGCCGAGCACGATCTCGGTATCGAAGAAGCGGCTCAGGCCGCGCAGGATGAAAAAGCCCACGCCGCCCTGTCCGATCAGCGCGGTGACCGTGACCAGACCCACCGTGGTGACCGCAGCGATACGGACTCCCGCCATGATCACCGGCAGCGCCAGCGGGATCTCAATTGCGAACAACAGCTCTCTGCGGCCATACCCCATGCCGCGGGCCGCCTCGACCACCGCAGGATCCACCCCCCGGATTCCGGCGACGATGTTGCGCACCAGGATGAGAAGGGTGTACGACACCAGGCCGATCTCGGCGGTGAGCAGGGAGAAGCCAGTGATCGGAACCAGGAAGGCGAACAGGGCGAGCGAGGGAATCGTGTACAGCGTCGCGGTGATCCATGTGATCGGCGACAGCGCCCCCGGCCAGCGCAGGCCGGCGGCGGCGAGTAGCAGCGAAAGCGCCAACCCCACACCGAGGGCGATCCCGGTGAGCACGAGGTGCTCGATGACCCGGTGCTGGATCTCGTCGAGATGATCGACGATCCAGCCCCAATCGACGAATGCGCGGGCGATCACGAGGTCACCGTTCGGCTGATCGCCTCGACGCTGATCATGCCGAGGTAGCGATCGTCGTCGTCGAACACCGGCGCCACCCGAGTGTGTCCTGTGATGGCCGCGTCCAGGGCGTCGCGCAACGAGTCGGTGCTGCGCAACCGCACCACGAACGGCCGGGGGGTGATTGCTGCGATTGGACCGGTCGCCTCGTGACCCCAGGCCCACCCGAGCAGCGCTCCCTCGGCGACGATTCCGAACCAGTCCACCCCTTCGCGCGCCATCACCGCCACCGCGGCGGCGGCACTTTCGCCACGCTCCACCACCGGTCCCGGCTCCAGTGCGATATCGGCGACCTTGATCAGGGACAGCCGTTTGATGCCCCGATCCGAGCCGAGAAAGCCCTCGACGAAGGCATTGGCCGGGGCGCGCAGGATCTCCGCGGGTGGGGCGTACTGCTGCAGCAAACCGCCGCCGGCGAGGATGGCGACCCGATCGGCAAGCTTGATCGCCTCATCGATGTCGTGCGTGACCAGCACGATCGTCTTGCCCAGCCGGGCCTGCACCGCCAGTAACTCGTCCTGGAGCCGGCTGCGCAGAATCGGATCGACGGCGCCAAACGGCTCGTCCATGAGCAGGACCGGCGGATCGGCGGCGAGGGCGCGGGCAACACCCACCCGTTGTCGCTGCCCCCCCGAGAGCTCGGCGGGGTAGCGGGCGCACAACTCGGGATCCAGGCCCAGCAAGTCGACCAGGATCGCAATTCGCTCATCGATGGCCCCTCGATTCCAGCCGAGTAAACGGGGCACGGTGGCGATGTTGTCGGCCACGGTGCGGTGCGGGAACAAACCCACCTGCTGGATGACGTACCCGATGCCGCGGCGGAGCTCGGACTCGGGAAGCCCGGCGACATCCCGGCCGTTGACGCGGATGGTTCCCGAGGTCGGGGCGATCAGACGGTTGATCATCTTCAGCGTGGTCGTCTTTCCGCAGCCCGAGGGTCCGACCAGGGCCACGATTTCTCCGTCGGCGATGGACAGGTCGAGCGAGGTCACCGCCGGGGCGGCCGCGCCGGGATACGACTTGCCGACTGCACGCAGTTCGATCATCGGATCGCCCAACAGCCACCACCTCCGTGCGCCGAGCCTAGGGAGGTGCCGCTCTCAGGCGCCGACAGTGGCGGCGAGGGCGGCGGCGAGCATCGGAGCGCGGTCGACGCGTTCCCAGGTGAAGTGACCCGGGGGTTCACCCGGGGTGCGGCCGAAGTGTCCGTGCACAGCGGTGGGGAGGTAGATGGGACGGCGCAGGTCGAGGATGTCGATGATCGTCCCCGGGGTGAGCCGGCCGAACACCTGACCGATGGCAGCCTCGATGCGCTCCTCGGGAATGCCGTCGACGCTGGTCCCGCGGCAATCGATGGCAAGCATGGTCGGGTCGGGGACGCCGATCGCGTAGCCGAGGCGGACCTCACACTCCCGGGCCAGGCCGGCGGCGACCACGTTCTTGGCGATGTAGCGCGCCATGTACGCCGCCGAGCGGTCCACCTTGGAGGGATCCTTGCCGCTGAAGGCGCCTCCGCCATGGCGCGCCCAGCCGCCGTAGGTGTCGACGATGATCTTGCGGCCGGTGAGGCCGGTGTCACCCGCAGGCCCGCCCCGGGAGAAGCGCCCGGTGGGATTGACGTGCACCACCGTCGAGTCGTCCCACCACTGTCCGAGTACCGGACGGAGCACCTCGGCGATGACCATCTCGCGGAGTTCGGCCTGACGCTCGTCCCAGCGAGGGCCGTGCTGGGTGGAGAGCACCACCGACGAGATGCCGATCGGCTCGCCGTCGCGGTATTCGACCGTCACCTGGCTCTTGGCGTCGGGACGGAGCTCGGGAACCGCACCCGAGACCCTCACCGCCGCCTGCCGGGCCACCAGGCCCTGGGCGAGCATGATCGGGAGCGGCATCAGTTCCGGGGTGTCGGCGACCGCGTAGCCGAACATCATCCCCTGATCTCCGGCGCCCATCTCCTCGTGCGCCGCGACCCCCCGGGCGATGTCGGGGCTCTGCTCCTGGACGACGACATGGATCCGGGCCGCGGCGGCATCGAAGCCGGCTGCGTCGGAGGTATAGCCGATGTCGTGCAGGGTTTGACGCGCCACCTGCTCGAGGTCGATGTCCGCGGAAGACGTGATCTCACCTGCGATGACTCCGAATCCGGCGGTGAGGAGCACCTCGCACGCCACCCGGGCTGTGGGATCGGCGGCCAGAACCGCGTCGAGGATGGCGTCGGAGACCTGGTCGCAGGCTTTGTCGGGATGGCCCATCGCCACGGACTCCGAGGTGAATTGGGTGCGACGCGAGCGCAAACGGGCCTGCCTGATGGGTTAGGGCAGGCTAGTCGCCGCCCATGGCCCGCTCCTCGCCGTGCCAGCGATCGTCGTGCACCCGCGAGGCTGGGGCGCGTCTCTGCCGTCGTCGGCGGCGGCGGCGGCGTGTTTCCGCCCCGGGGTGCCCGATCGTGACCACTCCGACCACTATGACCGCGTCGGGGATGGCGAGCAGTGGGCGCAGGGCGGTGGTGCGGTGCCCGCCGAGAAACCCGGCGGCGAGGTCACGGTCCACTGCGGCCAGCAACAGCGCCATCAGGGCCGCACCGGCATCCACCCACCACCACGGCACCGCGTCGAGAACCGCGGGATCCTTGTCGGGCTCGTTGTAGCGCTGCCGGTAGATGTCCGGTTCGGCGCACACCACCAGGTGGGCGGCGGCGGTGGAGAGCCAGGGGTCGAATCCGCGCTCAGTCCACTCGCCTTCGCCGCAGGCGGCGGCCGCCGCGGCGATGCGCTCCGGAGCGGTGATGGTGACGATCGCAATCCCTGCGGCGTTGCCGGCGGTGGGGGCGGACAGACCGGCGGAGACGATGAAGTCCAGATCGGCGGGCGCAATGCCCGCCCCGGTGTAGTGCCGCACCATGCGTCGGCGCCAAAACGCCTCCGCCAGGTCCATCAGCGGGCCGTCATCGGGCGGCGGCGAGCGAGTCCCGAACCCGGGAGTCCACCACCTCGCCCCCGGCCGTGACCCGGCAGCCGCGTGCGATCTCGTCGCTCGGTTCGGGATCGAAGCCGCCTGTCTTCACGAGATGATCGAACAGGCTGGTGACGTTGCGGCTGAACATCTCCGAGGCATTCCCCGCGGCCGCCGACGCCAGATCGGTCGGACCGAGAATGGTGACCGCATTCCGCAGGGTCAGTTGATCGGCCACGGTTACCTCGCAGTTGCCGCCGGTGGCGGCGGCGAGGTCGATCACCACTGCTCCGGGGCGCATCGTGTCGACCATCGCCGTGGTGACCAGCACCGGGGCGCGCCGCCCCGGCACCTGAGCGGTGGTGATCACGACGTCCGCGGCGGCGACGGCAGACGCCAGGGCGTCCTGCTGGGCGCGGCGGGTGGCCTCGTCGACCTCGGCGGCATAGCCGCCCGCCGCCTGGGCCGTGTCCGCCACCGGACCGCCCACGAACCTGGCGCCCAGGCTCTCGATCTGTTCGCGCGCCGCGGGCCGGATGTCATACCCGGATACCACCGCGCCGAGGCGCTTGGCGGTGGCGATCGCCTGCAGCCCGGCGACTCCGGCTCCGAGAACCAGCACCGCGGCGGGGCGAATGGTGCCGGCTGCGGTGGTCATCATGGGGAAGAATCGCGGCAGCGTGCGGGCGGCGAGCAACACCGCTTCGTAACCGGCGGCGGTGGCTTGACTGGATAGGACGTCCATCGACTGGGCGAGCGTCGTGCGCGGCACCAGTTCCAGGGCGAAAGCCGTGGCACCGGCAGCGGCGATCGCGGCGACATTGTTCGGATCGCCCAGCGGGTCGAGTAGCGCGATGACCGCTTTCGCCCCGGCAAGGTCGGCGGCAGCCAGCGGGCCGATGGCGAAAAGTACATCACCGCCGGTGGTGGCCTGCGCGACCACCCTGGCTCCAGCAGCGGAGTACGCGTCGTCGGAAAAACCGGCCGCTACCCCGCATCCGGCGGGCACGATGACTTCGTGGCCAGCCGCGACCAGATGCTGCACTTCTTTGGGCACGAGGGCAACGCGGCGCTCCCCGGGGCGCAGGTCACGGTGCAGGCGAAGTTGCATTGGCGCGAGGGTAACGCCACGCGGCCTGGCGTCCGATCAGCCGGCGGTGGCCCAGCGTGTCCTCGGCGTGAGCAGCTCGGCGGCCGCGTCCGGACCCCAACTTCCCGCGGGATAGTCGAACACCGGGAGATCGGCGGTCAGCAAGGGGGTGTACAGCCGCCACGACTCCTCCACCTCGTCGCTGCGAACGAACAGCGTTTGATCCCCCTCGATCACATCGGCGAGCAGCGTCTCGTAGGCATCTGGGATCGAGCCGAACTCCTCGGCGTAGGAAAACCGCAGCGCGATCGGACGCAGCCGGGTGGAGGCGCCGGGTTCCTTGACGTCGACCTCGAGGGAGAACCCCTCGTCAGGTTGCAGCGCCAGGCGCAGGATGTCATTGCTGGCGATGCAGTCGTCGAACATGGCGTGGAACAAGCACACCGGCGGCTGGCGGAAGAGGACGGCCACCTCGGTGGTGCGGCGCGCCAGGGCCTTGCCGGCCCGGAGCAGGAAGGGAACTCCCTGCCAGCGCCAGTTGTCGATCCAGACGCGGAGGGCCGCGTAGGTCGCGGTGCGCGAACCGGGAGCCACCCCCGGCGTCTCCGCGTAGGCGGCCACCTGGTGTCCGTCCGCCGTGCCAGCAGTGAACTGTCCCAGGCGCAGCGCCGAAGCCGGGATCTCCCGGATCGAACGCAACACCTTCACTTTTTCGTCGCGCACCGCATCCGCGGCAAAGGTCGGTGGAGCCTCCATGGCGACCAGCGTCAGCAGCTGGGTGAGATGACTCTGCACCATGTCGGCCAGAACCCCGGTCCGGTCGTAATAGCTGCCCCGTCCCGCCACGTCGAGCGTCTCGGACACGGTGATCTCCACCCGCTCCACACGGTCCCGGTTCCACGACGCCTCGAAAATGGGGTTCGTGAACCGAAACACCAGCAGGTTCTGCACTGTCTCCTTGCCAAGGTAATGGTCGATCCGAAAGATCTGGCCCTCGTTGAAATGAGTGTGCAGAGCCTCGTTGATCTCGCGGGCCGAGTCGAGATCCGACCCGAAGGGCTTCTCCACCACGATGCGGGTCCAACCCGGCCCGGTGGCAAGCCCGGCTGCCCCGAGTCGCGTGATCGTCCCGGCGAAGGCTTCGGGGGGCAGCGCCAGGTACAGGACGCGGTTGCCGTCGAGATGATGGGCTCCGTCGAGTTCGTCGATGCGGCCCGCCAGAGCGCGCAGATCGCCGTCGCGGCTCACTCGTTCGTACGACACGTGGTGGTTTACCCAGGACGCGGCTTCCGGGGACGCCACTCCCGCGGCGACCAGAGCCGCAACCGCTATCGCCCGATAGCTGGCGTCATCGTGGTCCGAAGTGGCCGCCGCCAGCACATGGCAGCCACCCTCCGGCATGATCTTGTGGAGTGCCGGCAAGAGTTTGCGCATCGTCAGGTCCCCGGTGCCACCGACTACGAGAAAGAGGTGCGGGGTCACGCCCGATACGAGCCGGCGGAGGCGTCGCCGCCAGACCCGGTCCAATCGGTGTGGAACCACTCGCCCCGGGGACTGTCGATGCGCTCGTAGGTGTGGGCGCCGAAGTAGTCGCGCAGTGCCTGGATCAGGTTGGCGGGGAGACGGGCGGTGCGATACGAATCGAAGAACCCCAGCGCCGAGGAGTAGGCCGGGACCGGGATCCCTGCGGTGACGGCGCGGCTCACGGTGCGCCGCCAGCCCTCCTGCGCTGCGGCGACGGCAGCCGCGAACTCGGGAGCGAGCACCAGGTTGGCCGGTGGCGGCTGCGCCGCAAAGGCATCACGGATCCGTTCCAGGAACACGGCTCGAATGATGCAGCCCTCGCGCCACAGCAGGGCGATCGCCCCCGGATCGACCTCCCAGGCATGCTCTGTGGACGCAGCCTGCAGCAGCATGAACCCCTGGGCATAGGACACGATCTTTGACGCATACAGCGCCTGCTCCAGATCCGCCAGGATCGCGCTGAGGTCTCCGGTGATCTTCGGCTCGGGGCCGGGGAGCCGGGTCGATGCTTCCACCCGCTCCTCCTTGAGCGCCGAGATCGCCCGGGCGAACACCGCCTCGGCGACGAGGGTGAGCGGCTGGCCCATCTCCAGCGCCGCCTCCACCGTCCACCGTCCGGTGCCCTTTTGCCCGGCGGCATCGAGGATGCGATCCAAAACGGGCACACCGTCCTCGCGGTAGCGCAGGACCGCGGCGGTGATCTCGACCAGATACGACTCCAGCCGACCCCGGTTCCACGAGTCGAACACCGTCGCCATCTCGTCGGGGTTCATTCCCAGTCCGGCCGACATGAAGTGGTAGGCCTCGGCAAGCAGCTGGATGTCGCCGTACTCGATGCCGTTGTGCACCATCTTGACGAAGTGCCCCGATCCCCCTGGTCCCACCCACGAGCAGCAGGGGGTGCCATCGGCCACCCGGGCGGCGATCCCCTGCAGCAGAGGTGCGATCAGCGGCCACGCCGCGGCATCCCCGCCAGGCATGATCGAAGGGCCGTGGCGCGCACCCTCCTCGCCTCCGGAGATCCCGGCGCCGACGAAGTGAATCCCGGCCTTGGAGAGGTCTTCGACTCGCCGCGCAGTGTCCGCGAAGTGACTGTTCCCTCCATCTATGACGACGTCCCCGGGGGTGAGGTGCGGCATCAGGGATGCGATCACCTCGTCGACCGGAGGTCCCGCCTTCACCATCAGGAGGAGGCGGCGCGGCCGTGACAGACCGGCGACGAGATCGGCGATCGTTTCTGCTCCCGTGATAGCGGTCCCGCGTGCCGCTCCGGCGAGGTACTCCTCGGTGCGCTCGGGGGTGCGGTTGTGCACCATCACTGCAAAGCCATGGTCGTCGAGGTTGAGGGCCAGGTTCTGTCCCATCACGGCAAGGCCGATGAGACCGATGTCGGCGGACAACAGAACTCCCCGGTCGGTGGCGATCAGGCTACCGCGGTAGTGATCACCCGCTCGTGCCGGTATCAGACATGGGCGGAGAATCGAGCGTCCGACTCATCGCGATCATCGTGGCGCGCGAACGGGGCCGCAGCGGCTGGCGTTCGCCCGTGGGGACGAAGCCCTGCTCCAGGTAGAGATGGATCGCGGGGGAGTTGTCCTCGTTGACCCAGAGGCCGATGCTGGAGATGCCCTCTTGACGGCACCACTCCGCCGCAGCCGTGGCGAGTTCGGCTCCGATGCCACGGGACCGATGGACCGGATCCACCCACATCGCCACGAGCTGAGCCTGCGGGGAGTCCGCGTCCCGAATCACCGCGCACATTCCGACCAGCGTCGCCCCCTCCACCGCCACCAGGCTGACTTGTTGCGGCGTGGCGATGGCGCGCCGGCGCCACTCATCGGCATCGAGAGCGGTGTCGTCCGTCACGGTGGACGAAAAGGCGTCGGGGGCGGCGTTGAGGGCGCGCAGACGAAGCTGGCGGAGTTCGAGCCATTCCTCCGGGCGTACCGGGCGAATCTCCATTGCCGGATAGTACGGCGTCAGCCCGGGAAGGGCGGAAGTTTCGCGTCCTCGATCCAGGCGGTGAAGAGTCCGCCCAGGTCCAACCCGGACACCTCCTCGGCGACCGCGATGAAGTCGGCGCTGGAAACGTTGCCGAAACGATGCTGGTCGTGATACTCGATGAGGATGGCCCGCATGGTGTCATCGCCGACGGCGCGGCGGAGGGCGTGCAGTGTCAGGCCGCCGCGCCAATACACCGCCGCCCCGAACAGTTCGCCCACCCCGGGATCGGCGATCGGCCGCAGCGTGGCGAACTCGAGGCTGCTGTAGAGGGTGGCGGCATATCCCTCCATGACGTCGGCGCCGTAACGGTGCTCCAGCCACAGGAACTCGCCGAAGGTGGCGAAGCCTTCGTTGAGCCAGATGTCCTGCCACGTGGAGAGGGTGACGCTGTCCCCGAACCACTGATGGGCAAGCTCATGGGCTACCACCTCCTCGCCGTCGAAGCCCGCCCCAATCAGCGTCATGGTCTGGGTCTCCATGGCGGCGGGGAAGCCCGGGACTACGACATGTCCGTACTCGGTGAAGGGATAGGCGCCGAACCAGGTTTCGAACAGGTCGAGCATCTCAGGGATGTCCGCAAACGCCGACGGCACCGAGGATCCAGTCGGCACAAAGTCGCGACGCACGATCCCATCGTGCTGTGGCCATTCCACCAATTCGTACTCGCCGACGACCAGCACGGCGAGGTACGTGGCCATCGGCTGATCCATCTCCCAGGTGTAGGTCGCCGACGACTCCGCGGTGATGGTTTCGATCAGCTCGCCGTTCGCCACCGCGGTGAGTCCGCGTGGCACGGAAGCAGTGATGACGAACGTTGCCTTGTCCGAGGGGTGATCGCTTCCCGGGAACCAGGTGCGGGCGCCGTCGGGTTCGGCGAAGACATAGGCGATGTCGTCGACGACGGTCCACCCCGCCTCGATCCCGATCGAGTCGACCAGCTGCCGTTCCGGGGTGCCGTGGTAGTCGACCACGACGACGAACTCCGCGCCGGTCGCGATCGGCTGCGGCGGAGTAACGACCACCTCGGGACCCTGCCGGGAGAACTCCGCGGGGGCACCATCGACGCGGATCGCGTCAACGGTGAGCCCAACCAGGTCGAGGTGAAAGGCGGGCAATGGTGCGGTGGCGATGGCGGTGAGGGTGGTGGTTGCGGCGACAAAGTCCCGGAGCGTCGGAGCAACCGTTATAGCGATGTCGTAATGGACGACGTCGTATCCGGGGTTGCCCAGATCGGGGTAGTACGGATCGCCGACACCGGTGCGTCCCAGCACAGCGATCGTCGACGTGGTCGGCACGGGAATTGTGGTTGTGGTGGTCCCGGTGGTGTTCGGCAAGGTCGTCGTCGGCGCGGCGAGAGTGGTGGTCGCACTGCTGCCTCCTCCACAGGCGGCGACGACGAGCAGCATGGCGATGTGGCGCCGGGAGCGAGTCATGGGACGACGACGATACTGCCGCCCGGTGCGCAGCCCGCGTGTGCCCGCCGTGGTCTGCCCGCAGGGCAGACCCAATTTGCCCGCGTGTGCCCGCCGTGGTCTGCCCGCCATGGCCCCGGGTCTGCCCGCGTGTAGCGCCGTGGTCTTCCCGCGATGGCCCCGGGTCTGCCCGCCTGTGGCGCCGTGGTCTTCCCGCGAT
>JBKKBI010000003.1:0-22030 GCA_046714175.1 Acidimicrobiia bacterium
CGCCGAGGTGCGGGAGTCACTGGCCCAGGTTCATGTGTTCCCCAAGCGTCTCGGCAGAGCAACCGAGTTCGCCGCCCTTGCCCTGCACCTGTTCGAGAACACGCTGATCAACGGGGAGACGGTGCGCCTGGACGCGGCAGCAAGAATGGGACCGCGGTAGGTCTGTGACCTGGGGTCTGTGATCTGTGATCTTGCCCCGAAGGGGCCGTGGTCCGTTTCTTGTCCGGCCTCCGGCGTCCGGCCTCCGGCATCCACGGCCGCTACCACTCCCGCCTCGACATTGCTACATTCCCGGCACTTATGAAACCCCGCACCCTCCGCACCTTGCTGGCCACCGCCATCGTCGGCTCCGCTCTGCTGCTCCCCGCCACCGCTTCGGCGGGGTCGTGCAGTCTTACTTTCAACCCTAACCCGGGGTGGCGCGGGGCCAGCATCACAATTTCCGGGTTCGGGTTTACCGCCAACGCTGAGTACTTCGTGAACTTTGGTGGCAACCCGATCAAGACTGGGACAACCAACGGCAATGGGGCGTTCTCGTTCAACTACACCATTCCCAACGACTATCCCGTCGGCCAAACCAACGTGTTCGCGTTCACCAACCCCACAGGCTGTGAGGACAACCCCAACTACCAGGTGAACGCCTCGCCTCCGACCACCACGACTACCACCACCAGCACCACTACCACCACGCTTGCGCCCACCACGACCACGACTCTGGCCCCGACCACCACCGCGGCCGCCACCACGACCACGGCGGCTGCGACCACTACCAGCGCGGTTCCGGCCGACACCACCACGACCACGGTGCCTGCCGAAAACGACGGCGGCGGCATTCCTCTCGTGGTATGGATCGGGATCGCCGCCCTGATTGGGGTAGCTCTGTTCCTGGTCGGGAAGATGTCGAGCCGCCGCCGGTAACGGCGGGAGCCAGTCCACCAAGCCGGGGTATCGTCGTTGACGATGCCCCGCGCTGCACTGATCGTCCTGCTCGCCCTCACCGCGGCCCCGGCGGCGGCTGGCGAGACCCTGGATTGCGTGCTGGGCACCTATCCCGAGCCGGCGTGGCCGGGGGCGAACGTCATCGTGGAGGGGGAGCGGTTCCCGCCCGGGGCCGACATCACCGTGTCGCTCGGGTTCTTCCCCGTGTACGACGGATTCATCGCCTCGGACGGCACCTTCGAAATCGCCTTCCGGGTGCCGTCACCGTTCGAGCTCGGCACCACGGAACTCACCGTCTTGGACCACACCGGGGTCTGCACCACGGTGCTGGCGTTTGCAATCGGGCCGCCTCCTCCGGAGGATCCTGCGATCGCCCCGCTGGGCTTGGTGGCGTTCGCGCTAACAGGTGCCGCGCTCGGCGTCGGCGTCGCCGGAGTGCTGCTGCGAAGGCGCCCGGTCGGTACCGAACTCTGACACTGTTCAGGCCTCCGGTCTCCGGCCTCCGGTCTCCGGCCTCCGGCCTCTGGCCGGTACCCTCCCCCGATGTCCCTCCGTGCCGTGGGCACACCGGGTGAGAGTCCTTGGCCCAACAGTGCCGGGCGCCGCATCCTGTTCCTGGTGGACGCCTCCGGTTCGCTGGAGCGGCGCCTCGCCGACGACTGGATTCGTCGCCATCGCCCCGCCGAGGCCAACTATCAGGTGGTGGGCATGCCGGGGTCGCGGCGACGCCGGCGCGGCGAGTCGCTCACCGCGGTGCAGTCGGCCCTCGACCAGAGCGACGCCACGCTGGCGGTCCCGCTGCGCGTGGTGTGGGCGGTGCGCCGCCGACGCGGGAGGCGGGTTCCCAGCCTCTTCGACTTGATCACGCTGGGGGACCCGCGCGATCCGAATCGGCTGCTGCAGGAATTGATCGTTCGCCTCCGCCCCGAACAGGTGACCGTGGTCGCGGGTGTCGCCGCCACCGTTTCCGATCTGCGCCAGAACTGGCAAGAGGATCGCGCCCAGCACACGGCGTCGCCCTCCGGGTTTGCCGAGTTCGTCGCCTTGCGGGCGGCGCTGACCCTCGAGGTGACGGAGCGGCGACTGCGGGGCAACCGGTACAAGGTGTCGCGCTTCGTGGCGGAGGATCTGCTGGGCTCGGCCAGCTTCCAGGCTGGTCTGGCGGAAGTGGCCGCTCGCTCCGGCGATGAGGCGGCTGAGGTCTCGGCTCGGGCAGCCAAGTACCTGAATGAGATCGCAGCGTCACCGAGCACATTCGTGATCGACCTGATGGCGGCGCTGGTCCGGCACGTCTACACGATGGGCTACGAGCGGCGCATCCGATATGACCAGGACGCGCTGGATCGCATCGCCGCCCTCGGCCAGAGCCACTCGCTGGCGTTTCTCCCCAGCCACAAGTCCAACATGGATCACCTCGCCCTCACTTACCTGCTGTACGAAAACGGACTGCCCCCCAATCACACTGCGGGCGGGATCAACATGAAGTTCTTTCCCATCGGGGGACTGCTGCGCCGCCATGGGATCTTCTTTATCCGCCGGAGTTTCAAGGACGACGAGGTCTACAAGTTCGTGCTCAAGCGCTACCTCGACTATCTACTGGCGCGGCGGTTTCCGTTGGAGTGGTATCTGGAGGGCGGACGCAGCCGTACCGGCAAGCTGCGCGAACCCAAGTTTGGGATGCTGTCCTATGTCGCCGACTCGTGGCGTCGGGGATCGTGCGATGACGTGGTGCTGGTCCCGACCTCCATCGCCTATGACCAGATCCAGGACGTCGGTGCTCATGCCGCCGAACAACGCGGCGCAGCCAAGGAGCGGGAGTCTCTGGCGTGGATGGTGCGGGTTATTCGCAGCCTGCGCCGCCGCTACGGGCGCATCCATGTCGCCTTCGGAGAACCCATTCACCTGGCACAGGCCCTGGAGCGCTACCCGGCCGGCCACGAACCCGATCCGGAGGCGGCGCATCTCGAGATCGCCAAACTGGCCTTCGAGGTGTCGGTGCGGATCAATCGGGTGACACCGATCACCCCGATCTCCCTGGTCACGATGGCACTACTTGGCCGGGATCGCGCGGTGACAGCAGAAGAGACTCATGTGATGCTGCGCGACTTCATCACCTTCGTCGAGGCCCGCGGGCTTCCGGTCACCGAACACCTCGAACTCGACGATCCCGAGGTGGTGCGGGCGGCGTTGGATGCGTTGGTGGAGCACAAGGTGGTGAGCAGATGGGACGGCGGCACCGCGACGGTCTACGCCATTGCGACGGACAAGGAGCACTCCGCCGCCTACTACCGCAACACCATCGCCCACTTTTTCACCGCGGGTGCGATCGCGGAGGTGGCGCTACTTGCCGCGGACGACGGCGATGAATTTTGGGGCGAGGTGGCGGCCCTGCGCGATCTGCTCAAATTCGAGTTGTTCTTCGCGGAGAAGGAGGAGTTCCGCGCCGAGGTCGCCGCCGAGGTGGCGTATCACGATCCGGATTGGGAATTGCATCTCGGGTCGGGCGATGCCGCTTCGGCGTTGCGGCGGTTTCGGCCCTTCACCGCCCACCGGGTGCTGCGTCCGGTGTTCGAGGCGTATCTCCTGGTCGCCGAGACCCTGGCGATGCGCGACTTCCGCAGCGATGTCGAGCCCAAGAGCCTGATCGCCGATGCCCTGGCGCTCGGTGGTCAGTACCGGGCGCAGCGCCGGATCAAGAGCCCGGAGGCGGTTTCGACGGTTCTCTTCGAGAGTGCTGTGAAACTCGCCGCCAACCGCGGCCTCCTCCCCGGCGGCACCACCGACCGTCTGGGTGAGCGGGAGGCTCTTGCCGCGGAGATCCGCAGTGTGGTCGAGCGGATCGACCAGGTGGAGCGGCTGGCGGGTTAGCGGAGGGTTTCCCCATGTCGATGGTCCGGCGCTTGCCCCGCAATCATCGCGACGAAATGGTGGTAAACGGCTCGGCATCCCGGCCGGATTTCAGGCAAACTATAAGCAATCAGCCCGAGGAGGCGACTTGACAGTTTCGGATTCCACCCAGCCGACCGGGGAGCAGAAGATGGCGTCGGCGCCGACTCCACCGAGAAAAGATGAGGGAACCCGCTCCAAGCTGTGGGCGGCCCTGCCGCTGATCGCGGCTTTGGGTCTGGGAGCGAGCGCCTTCCTCCCCTGGGTGGATGCGGTGGGCACATCGGTGACCGCGATGGACCTGCGCCTCGACGGGATCTGGTCCGACCTGGCCGATTTCGAGTTGGACGGCGCCTGGTTAGGCCCGGTGATCATCGCGATCGCCGCCCTGGGTGTGGTCACGATCCTGTTGCGCTCGGTCCCGGCAGTCTTTTATCGCGTGGTAGGCCTGGTAGGCCTGGCGGTAGTGGCGATGTTCTTCCGGGCGATGATCGCCGGAGAGGGTTTCGAGTTCATCCAATTCGGCGCCTACGCGGCGGCCGGTTTCGCGGTGCTGATGTTGATCCCGAGAAACTGAACAGCTCGCTCATCGAACCGAAGCCTCGTCGCAGCCTCACCCGCCACCGACGAGGCTTCGGCCGTTGGTAGGCGTTAGGCAGGAATTGCGGACGGGGCCGTGGGCCGCCGACCACCTACTTCGTCGCCGCCTCGTAATACGGGTTCTCGCCTGAGGCGTGGTCGGTGATGTCCACGACGTTCACGATCTCGGGGATGGCATCGCGGATCGCAACCTCGATGCCCTGGCGCAGGGTCACTGCCGCCATTCCGCAGCCCTGGCACCCGCCGCCGAGACGCAGAAAGGCGGTGTCGCCTTCGACTGCGATGAGTTCGGCGAATCCACCATGTCCGGCGATGGCGGGGTTGATCTGAGTCTCCAACAGGGTGCGCAGGCGGTCGGCCACCGGGCCTTCAAGGCCGGCGGCACCGGTGGGGATCTTGGGGCTGGGGGAGTTGGGGTTGTCGATGCTGAGCCCACCATCGGCGATGGTGAGGCGGGAACCTTCGAGCCGGCTGATGCTGTTCGCCCGAATCACCACCGGAAGCTCGCCAAAGCTCTGCAACGCATCGTCGGCGGCAGCATCGGCCGTTGGGATGAAAGTGAGCTCGTAGGTGAACATGCCCTGGCGGACCCCGCTGATGGCCAGCGACAGAGCCAATTCGGCGGCGTCGGGCTCCTGGGAGCGGATGCCGATCACGGCGATGATCGCTTCTGCGGTCATCTCGACAATGGTGCGGTCGTTTACTGGCATGCGCGGCGCAGGTTACCCGTGCACGGGTCCGCAACCACAGCCAGCCAGCGGGAGGCCAACCCGGCGTCCGGTACCCTCGGCGTCGATGCCGACGGACCAGGAACTCTTCGAATGTGCCGACTGTGGCCTCCACTATGTCGACCGACAACTCGCCGAGCAGTGTTACCTGCACTGCACCACCCACCGAGCCTGCAATCTCGACATCACTAGACACTCAGTGGAACGGCGACCCCCTCCGGCACGGACTAATGCCCCGGCCCCGACCTGACCCTCCCACAGCCGTACTCTCCGCCGATGCCAACCGTTGCCCTGGTACTCCCCAAGTCCTCCTATCGAGGCCCGGACTTCATCGCCGCTGCCGAGGAGCTGGGGGTGGACCTGGTGATCGCCTCCGACGGCGACCTCCCTCTCGCCTCGGGGCGGATCCGGAGCATGGTTCGTGTCGACCTGAGCGATGTCACGGGAGCGGCGGAGAAGATCGTCGCCGCGTCTGAGCCCGATTGGGGCGCGGTGCTCGGGGTGGACGATGCCGGGGTGGTGGTGGCGGCACTTGCCGCCGAGACCCTCGGACTGCCCCATGACGAACCGGCCGCGGTGGCCGCCACCCGGGACAAGGCGCAGATGCGCCGTCTGCTGGCAGCTGCCGGTGTCCCCGGGGCGCGCCACGCGTTGGCTGCGACTGCCGCTGACGCAGTGACCGCGGCCCGCGAACTCGGCTACCCGGTGGTGCTCAAGCCCAGAACGCTGGCGGCGAGCCGGGGGGTGATCCGCGCCGATGACGCCGCCGCCGTGGTGGCAGCGTTTGATCGGATCGCGGCGATCGTTGCCGAAGCCGGCGGAGAGCTGCCACTGCTGGTGGAGGAGTACCTGCCGGGTGACGAGGTCGCTGTCGAGGGAATCGCCACCCCGGACGGCGTGGAGATCCTGGCGCTGTTCGACAAGCCCGACCCGCTGGTGGGACCCTTCTTCGAGGAGACCATCTACGTCACCCCGTCACGCCACCCCGCGGACGTGATTGCGGCGGTAGGACAGATCGTCGCCGCCGGGGTCGCTGCCATTGGCCTGGCGCACGGGGCGGTCCACGCCGAGGTGCGGATCACCCCGGACGGGGTCCGCCTCTTGGAGGTCGCAGCACGATCCATTGGCGGTTTGTGCGGGCGGTCGCTTCGTTTCGGGATGCTGGACCAGAGCCTGGAGGTGGTGCTGCTGCGCGCCGCGCTGGGGATGAACCGCAAGGGCATGCAGCGCCGGGACGAGGCGAGTGGGGCGATGATGCTTCCCATCCCCCGCGCAGGAGTCTTACGCGCGGTGCGGAATCAAGCCGCCGTGTCCGAGGTGCCCGGGATCACGAGCCTGGAGATCACGGTGGCGCCGGGCAAACATCTCCGCCCGCTCCCAGAGGGAGATCGGTACCTGGGGTTTCTCTTCGCCACTGCGGAAACTCCGGAAGAGGTCGAGGCGGCACTGCGTGAGGGGTGGAGTCTGTTGGAAGTGGTGATCGAGTAGCGGCCGATCGCCCGCTGCGGTGCCGCTGCGGGCGAACTACGAGGACCAGAACTCGGCGCGGTCCTTGGAGGCAGTGAAGCTGTCGAACAGGATCGCCAACCCGAATCCGATGACCACGATCGGCCAGATGGCGAAGTCGCGATCGATCACCTCCAGGTCGCGTAACAGCATGAAGACTCCGATCAGCACCAGGGTCAGCGGCCAGAACCAGCCACGGCGATTGCCGACGAGAGTGCCAATGAAGAGCCAACCTCCGAGGCCGAGCCACACCAGGGTCCACACCGAGAGATCCGGCAGCGCCCCGAACTCACGCATGAGGAACAGGACACCGATGGTCACCAGGGCAAAACCGAAGAAGACCGGCTTGGGGGGGCGGTAATCGATGCTGGCCTTCATGATTCGGAGGTTACTCCTGCGGGACGGGCGCCGTTGCTGACCAGTGCCGCGGCCAGGATGTCTTTGCGGACCATCCCACTCACCCGCCAGCGAGGGTTGATGCTGATCACTCCCCTGGTGCCCGGAGCGGGGTCGGCGGCGCCCCGGCGCCGGGCTCGCTTCGATGGCGGTCGCACCGGAGCGGCCAGGACGACAAACGTGGGGGTGGAACGCACCCCAAAAGCCTGGGCGGCTCCCGGGACCCTGCGGACGTCCATCTTCACCACATGGGCCTGCCCGGCGAACTCGTCGGCGAGCTCGTCGACGATGCCCGACATCATCCGGCACGGCTGGCAGGCGTCCTGCCACAGATCGACCAACACCGGCTTCCCCTCGGCGAGATAGGCCCGCAGCTCGTCCATCGACCCGACGTGCTGGGCCTTGACGCGTTTGCGGAACATTGGTGAACCTCGAGTAGGAGTGCACGGCGGATGGTATCGGGGGCGGGGAAGAAGGCGCGAGGGTGTTTACCCGACCTGCCGCTCCGACGCGCCATCGCCGGGGAGTCCCGCCGCCCAAGTCCGCTCGAGTCCGTGGGCGCCCACGGATCTAAACCACGCTTGGGCCGCGGTTCCCGCAGCCAGGCCGGCAGGGTGGTCTAGTCCCACGAGCATGGCGAAGGCGGCCTGGCGCGGTGCGTACTCACCGGCAGGCATGATCTGCCTGAACGAGTCGAGGGCTGCCGTCATCCGCTCGATGGCGGGTTCCTCGTCGCCGGCTAGGAATTGCAGCGCACCGGATCCAAACCTCTCCAGGGCTGAGCCGAGTCGCCCTCTGTTCGGGATGCGAGAGCGGACCGCTTCCAGCGCCCGGGATACCCGATCGGCGTCTCGCATGGCAGCGGCGACCGTCACGGCCGCGCTTGGTCCCGCGGGGAGTGAAACCACCGCCAGTAGCGCGTCGAACGACCGCTCCCAATCGCCATCCATGAGGAAAGACGCGCTGTGCAGCATCGTGATGTAGTCCCGAACCTGGGGATCGCCGATTTCGGTCGTGGTGTCGAGTTGGGTCCGGAGCCGGGCCCCGTTCTCCGGAGATGGGTCGAGGTGTCCTTGTATCAAGAGCCGCGTTGCCGCCTGACCCCAGTCCAAAGGTGCGGAGAGGTGGACTCCGTCCAATTCCTCCATGAGCTCGAGGGCTTCGGGGTAACGACCGAGTGACACCAGCACATCGACGCGGTCCGACTTGGCACGAATCAGCCATCCGGTACTGGCGAACTTGGTGGCCCGCTCGTAGAGCTCTTCTGCAGTCCTTACCACGGCCATCGGATCGAGCGCGTCCACGGTGGAGCCGAGGTTGTTGAGGGCGCGGATCGCCTGGGCCTGCAGACCGTGCGAGTCGGCAAGCGCCACCGCGCCGCGGAGCATGGCCTCGGCTTCCAGGTATCTGCCCGACTGCCCCAGGGCCGTCGCCTTGGAGATGATGCCGTCGATCGCCCGCGGGGTGGGGGCGAGGCGTTCGGCGACCGGCAACACACGGTCGGCAACGGTGATTGCCTCTTCGGCCTGTTGGTTGAGCATGAGGGCTCGCACCATCTCCAGTCCGAGCATCGCCTTGGCCTCAGTGTCGAAGTCGGTCAGGCTGCTGAAGACCGACCGGAGGCGGGCGATCGCCTCATCGGGTCGATAGAACGAGTTGAGGGCGTAGGCAACCGCGGTATGGGCGCGCAGCGCGCCCTCGGCATCTCCGGCCTGCTCCATGGCCTCCGCGGCGAGTTCGCCCAGGGCAACCGACTCCTCGACCTCGCCGGACCACATCGCCGCCTCGGCGGCATCGAGGAGGATCGGCGCCCTCTCTGCGGAGGTGCGGGTGAGTTCGAGCGCCTGGCGGAACAGCACCAGCGCCTGGGCGCTCGCCTGCAGCGAGGCGGCGCGTCGGGCCGCGTCGAGCAAGGACGTGCGGCCCCGCTCGAGCAGGTCCTCGGTGCCCGGCGGCGCGGTCTCATGGGCGGCGAGATAGTGGCTGGCGACGATCCCTGCCAACTCCGCCTCCCCGAGCCCGGCGAAGTACTCAGCCACTCGGCGGTGCCGGGTATGGCGGTCCACCAGGCTGAGCCTGCTGTACGCCACCTCGCGGATCAGCCCCTGGACGAAGCGGTACTGGCCACGTTCTGCCGAGCGCGGCTCTTCGTCGAGCTCGAACACCTCCTGACGCACCAAGGAGCGGAGCGGCTCGATGAGGGTGGTGTCGTCGGCGCCGCGGACGGCCGTCAGACCCTGCAGGGTGAAGGATTGCCCCAGCACTGCGGCGTCCTGCACCATTTCGCGGTCGGTGGGTTCGAGCCGATCCAGCCGAGCACCGATCACCGCCGCCAGCGAGTCGGGTACGGCGAGATCGGAAAGGGGACCGGTGAGGGCGAAGCGGTCCCCCTCACGAACCAGGTTGCCCGAGCCGAGAAGCATGCGAACGAATTCGACTGCATAAAGAGGTACCCCGGCGGCGCGCGCGGTGATCGCCGCCACCGCCTCGGTCGGAATCCCGGGCACCATGCCGGTGATGAGCTCGTCCATGTCGCCATCGGAGAAGGGGGCGAGGTGTACCGCGAGCGTGTTGCGTCGACCCGAGCCCCATCCCGGGTGCCGGTCGAGCAGCTCGGGGCGGCCGAGCGACACCACGAGCACCGGATGGCGCGTCGAACGCTCGATGAGGTCCTCGATGAACTCGAGCACGCCGTCGTCGGCCCAATGCAGATCCTCGAAGACCATCACCACTGTGTCGCGCTCGGCGATCCGCTGGAAGAAGGTGCGGATGGCCGCGAACAGCTCGCTCCGGTCGCCGGGAGGCGCCTCGTCGATGCCGACCAGGGCGGCGAGACGGGGTTCCATCCAGCGCCGCTCTTCTTCGAGCGGGACGAACTCGGCGATGGCAGTGCGCAGTTTGATCCGACTCTTGCCACGGTCGTCGGTCTCCGCCACGATCCCTGCCCGGCCGCGGATCATCTCCGCGATCGACCAGAGTGCGATCCCGTCCCCGTAGGCGGGAGAGCGGCCCTGATGCCAGTAGACGGTGTCGTTGAGTCCATCGGCGTACTTGAGCAGCTCCCAAGCCAGCCGGCTCTTTCCGATCCCGGCTTCCCCGACCACAGAAACCAGTCGTCCTCGCTGCTCCCGTCCCGTGGCATGGAGTTGATCCTTGAGCAGTCGCAGTTCGTCGTGGCGTCCGGTGAAGGGAGGCTCGATCCCCTCGCTGCGGCCCCGCCCGCCGCGCTGCGCCACCACCCGTACCGCCCGGAACGCCCGCACCGGAATCTCCTTGCCCTTGAGCACTTGCTCGCCGAGTGGCTGCAACTCGATGGCGCTCGCCACGAGGTTCGCGGTCGACTCGCCGACGACCACCGTTCCCCCCGCGGCGATCGACTGCAGCCGGCTGGCAGTGTTGACCAGATCACCGACGATCAGCCCCTGCTCGTTGCCTCCCGGTCCCACCGAGGTTTCGCCTGTCAGCACCCCGGCACGCAGGGCCAGTTCGGGCACTCCGATTTCGGCGCCGAGGCTGCCCACCATTTCCACCAATTCCAGAGCGGCGCGCACCGCCCGCTCGGCGTCGTCCTCGTTGGCTTCCACCGCTCCCCACCACGCCATGACCGCGTCACCGATGAATTTGTCGACGGTGCCCCGGAAGCGGGTGACGATCTCCCGGCTCCGATCGAAGTATCTGGTGAGCAGTGCCCGAACCTCTTCTGAGTCCCGGGACTCGGAGAACGGGGTGAAGCCGACCAGATCGGCGAACAGCACCGAAACCATGCGTCGCTCTGCCTTGGTCGGCGATGTGGTCGCCGTCCCTCCTGAAAGCGGAGACGCTGTGACGGCGCTCGATGCTTCACCAAGGGGAGTGCCGCACTCGCCGCAGAATCGGTTCGCGGGCGGGTTGACCGCGGAACAGTTGGAGCACGCGACGGCGAGCGGTCGCCCACACTCCCCGCAGAACTTGGTTCCCACCGGGTTGTCGTGTCCGCAGTTGACGCAGCGCATCGCAGGAGAGCGTACCCCGGGGACGGTGGCCGGGGGTGGTTGGCTACTTGACCAGCAAACCCTCCAAGGCTTCCCGCAGACCCGCCGGAGATCGCACCGGTCGGCCGGCCAGATTGGTGGCGGCGGCGTGCACCTCGGCCTCGGCGATCACCTCGTCGCCGCGCCGGATCACCTGCCGCCAGGTGCTCTCCGAGGCCCCGAGGTGCAGTACCGCCGATTCGATGGTGAGGGTGTCGCCAGCGGTGGCGGGGCGACGGAACCTGATGTCGATGCCGACCACCACCACCTGGTACCCGGCCGCGGCGAGCGCTTCCATACCCCACCCGATCGACTCCAGCACCGAGATCCGGGCGTGTTCCAGATAGGAGAGATAGGTGGCGTGGTTGACATGTTGATAGGGATCGAGCTCACCCCAACGGACGTGGATCTGCGTCTGGTGCACGCGGCCAAGGGTAGGTCGCCGCGACCGAAGACTCTCTTCACGGCGCCACTGGCATTCCAATCACCTCATCGACGTCGTACCCGAACGATGCGCTCCGCAGCAGCGTCCCCAGGTTGACCCAGGTGCCGGAGTTGGTGCGGAAACGGCCCAGCCAGGCAAATGACACCGTCACGGGATACGACTCGAGGGTGGGGTGACAGCGCCGACCGGCGGGGTGGTCGCGGCGGTACACCGGCGGACACGTCTTGAGGGCATAGGCGTACGACGCCCCACTGCGGAATGCGGTGGATGGCGGATACGAGACCGCCGGGGTGCCATCGCCCCAGGCCACCCTCAGGCTGCCCACATACGCCTCGACCTCGAGCAGCCTCCCATCGGGAAGCGTCTCGCGGTGGCGCAGCGCGGCTGGTCGCGTCGTGGTGACGATGCTGGCGAGGTTGGTGATCCCCACACTGGGCCGGACCCGGGGCGAGGGCACCCGGAGCGGGAACGCTCGGAACACCTCCCATGCCCGAGTGGTGATGGTTCCCGCACTGGAGCAGTCCGGGTAGTCGAACCGGGTCTGGATGATGAGGGCATCGTTGAGCCAGTTGAAAGAGTCGAGTCCCGGGGGATACCGGGACCAGTACCAGCAGGTCCCGATTCCGGGATCCTCCCGGGTACGCAGATAGCGATAGGGGGGAAGGGTGCTGGTGGTGGTCCCGCCGTACCAGCAGTTGATCCCGTCGATCGAATACGCGCAGCCGTCGGCCGCCTCTGCCTGACGGGGTTCGAGGGTGGACACGGCGAGAACCGTCGTCGCCGTCACAGTCAGAGTTGTTAGTAGCACCGCCAGCCGTGCGCCGATCGAGCGCACAACCATGGCGCGCACCGTATGCTCTGGCCGCCCCGACCGCAATACCCCTGATCGCGCCCTGTCCACCCATCTCGCCACTCCGGAGTGAACGATGGCCCACGAGAAGATCCTGGAGCAGTTGCGACGCCCCGTTTCCGACGACGCCTATAACGCGGTGCGGGAGACCTGGAAGCGGCACTCCATGGCCGAGGACGCCCGCGACATCGCCGGGTTGATGTCGACCCTGACCACCGACTGCGCATACGAGTTGGTGCAGACCGGTCACCGCTGGGTCGGCCACCAGGGGGCAACAAAGTTCTATCTGGAGTTGCTCGGGGCCTTTCCCGATGTGGTGTTCGATCTCACCGATATCGTGATCGGCCCGCAGGGTGTGTGCGAGATGGCCGATGTCACCGGCACCCACCGCGGCACTTGGCTGGAGAAGCCGGCCACCGGCAAGGCGCTGCGCTGGAAGGTCGTGATCTACTTCCCCTGGGACCCGGTCGCCGGCCTGTTCACCGGGGAGAAGGTCTGGTCGCACAGCGATGACCTGGAGACGCTGACGACTCTCGGAGGCTTGGCGTGAAACGCTCTTGGATCGACGCACTGGTGCACTGGGCGACGACGCGTCGAATCCCCTGGTGGCTGCTGGCGGCAGGCGTACTCGGCCTCGAGCTGCTGCTGTTGAGCGCAGCGGGGTGGTCCGATGGGTCGCTTCCCGTCGGCCAGGTCTACGAGCGGTATGCCGACCTGTTCTACGCGATGTTCGGTGTAGTGGGCTACGGATTCCTCGTCGGCCGGGCGCGGCGCGCCTTCACTCAGTTCCGTCCGGCTCTGGGCCCCCCCGACGCAGACTCCGAGGCGGTCGCTCGGCAGCTCACCTCGCTCAGCCCCAGGGTCGCCTGGCTGGCCACCGCCGCCGGAGCAATCCTCGGTGCTGTGGCGTTTGTCGGCGATTCCCAGACCTGGAATCAGCTCAGCGGCTCCATTCACAACACGATCGTGATCGCCATCGTGGCCTACGGCATGAGTACGGTGTTCATGTCGGTCCTCATCGCCCTGATGGGACAACAGTTGCGCATGGTGGTGAGCCTGCATCGTCGCGCCCCGCGTATTGATCTGTTCCACTCTGCACCCGCTCACTCCTTCGCCCGACTCACATCCGCCATCGGCACGCTGGTGATAGCCCAGGCGGTCTACGGGGTGGCCACCGACCCGAACACGTTCGTGAATCCGGTGTGGCGATGGCTCACGGTCGCCGCGCTCGTGTTCTCTGTGGCGGTGTTTTTTCTCCCACTGCGGGGGATGCAGCGGCGCCTCCAGGCGGAGCGGCGTCGACTGCTCGAAGAGTGCACTACCAGGATTCGCGGTGTCTCGTCCGATCTCCACGCCGAGATCGATGGGGGTCGCTACGAGTCGGTGGCCCAACTACGCGGGGTGCTCGACGCTCTCGATTCTGACCGGGGCCGCATCAGGGCGGCCTCGACCTGGCCATGGGAAGCGGCGACGTTGCGGGGATTCGTCACCACCCTTGGAGTGCCAATCGTCGTTTGGCTGGTCACCCGGGTGCTGGGTGAGTCGTTAGGTCTCTAGACCAGGAAGTACGCCAGGGCTCCGAACCCGAGGCAGTACAGGCCGAACGGAAGCAAGCCCCACCGCCCGATGATCTTGATCAGCGTGGAGATGGCGAAGTAGCCGGTGACCGCAGCCACTGCGGTCCCCAGCAGCAGATTGGACTCGAAGCCGCCGCGCTGGATCATGTCGTACAGCTCCAGGCCTCCGGCACCGGTGACCGCCGGGATTCCGAGCAGGAAACTGAGGCGCGCCGCTTCGGGACGATCCATTCCCTGCACGAGACCACCAGTGATGGTCATGCCAGAGCGGCTGATACCGGGGAGGAGCGCAAATGCCTGGAACATCCCGATCATGGCGGCGTCGCCTGTCGTGACATCGGCCACTGCCCGGTTGCCCAGCGGAAGACGGTGGGCGGCGAGCAGGATCAACCCGGTGATCATCAGGCAGACCGCGACGATCCACGGTTCGGTGAAGATCGTCTCGATCGGGCTGCGCAGAGTGAGTCCGATCACCGCGGCAGGAATAGTGCCGATGATGAGGAACTTCCACAGGCGGCGATTCTCCGGCCGGCCGGGGTGCCGCGCCAGTGCAATGAGTTCCCGGCGGAAGTACCACAGCGCCGCCGTCAGGGTCCCCAGGTGGAGCACGGCGGAGGTGGCCAGATCGGGTTCGTCGAACCCGAGCAGCGCTGGTATCAGCACCAGGTGTCCACTAGAGGACACCGGAAGAAACTCGGTGAGGCCCTGCACGAGTCCCCACAACGCGGCGGTGAGCATGGCCCAGACACTAGGGGATCGGATTCGGGATGCCGGATGCCGGATGCCGGACGCTGGTCTCCGGCCTCCGGTCTCTGGTCTCTGGTCTCCGGTCTCCGGCCTCCGGCCTCCGGTCTCCGGCCTCCTCTTACGGTCGCACTGCGCTCACCAACAGTCCGGCTGCTTCGGCGGCGGCAACCAGGGGGGCTTGATCGCCGGGAACCGCGACGAGCGCGGGACGGTGATCGAGCGAGGTGACATCTCCGCGCTGCGCCTCGATCACGATTCCGGGAAGGGTGAGCGGGGGATCGATCACCACCAGCAACACTTCATCGCCCGGACCGGCGTGAGGTGAGACGTCGATCGGAATCGCCCACCATCCCGCGGGCACAGCGGTGGCTCCGGCCAGCACAGCCGCGCTGATCGGCTCGCCGGCGGCGATGTCCACGGCTGCCACTGCCGTGCTGAGATCGGGAGCGGTGAACGCTCCCCGCGGCAGGCGTCGCCAAGTCACGTTGGCCGCGGTGACTGGATCTCCGGCTGTGATGGCCCGGGCGGCGAAAGGCAGCGGCGCCGTCGCCGACCCGCGCAGATCCCAGGCGAAGGCACCGAGGACGAGCAGCCCCGCCGCCGCCCACCGCCGGTAAGGCGGCGGTTGCAGGAAGTACACGCGGAAAACCTAAGGGGTGGGAGAGGGAGGGGGAAGGGGTGCCTCACCGGAGGCCGGAGGCCGGAGGCCGGATGCTGGAGGGCTTCGTGCGTGAGAACGTTGCCCGTTGCCCGTTGCCCGTGAGGACGGTTTCTCTGTTTCTCCCCCTACAAGTAACCCGGCAACTCGATCCCGGCACCCAGCCGCGGATCTGCCACCGGCGCCCCCGGGGTCAGCGTGAACGGGATCACCCCGGCCCACACGCCGAGCGCGTAGTCCTCCTCGTCGTCCACCGGCGGTCCGGAGCGGACCTTGGCCGACGCCAGGTCGATGGGGAATGACACGAGGGTCGTGCCCTTGATCTCCTTGTCGTTGGGCCGCCGGGCGTCGTCCCAGCGTCCCGGGACGAGCTTGTCGGTGAGGTGGTGCATCGCTTCCCACTTCTCGTCGCCGACCAACTCGCGGCCGCGGCAATCCAACAGCACGACGCTGCGGTAGTTCATCGAGTGGTTGAACACCGAGCGTGCCAGCACCAATCCGTCGAGCAGGGTCACCCCGATGGCGCAGGGGGCACCGTTCTTGAGGAGGCGGAGGAGACGCGACGCCGGCGAGCCGTGCAGCACGACGGTATCACCGATGCGGACATGGATTGTGGGGATGAGCACCGGTCGCCCGTCATCGACGAAGCCGACCGTGCAGTAGCGAGCCTCGTCGAGGATGGCATCGATCACGGAGCGTTCGTACGAGCCGCGCTCCGCATGGCGACGAACTTCCAGGAAGTCCTCCACCCGTTCGCTCACAACAGGCTGGGGAGGTCGAGGTCTAGAGCCTCGAGTCCGGGGAGCATGCCCCGGATGCCGGCCTTCAGGGTGTCGATCGACTTGGCGAACCAGGCGAGGACCTCTTCGTGGGTGACCGCGGCCGTCCCGTTCAGTCCCACGTCGTAGTCGGTGACCACGGCCACCGAGGCGTAAGCGATTCCGGCCTCGGCGCACAGCGCCGCTTCGGGCATCTGAGTCATGTTGAGCAGCTGGAACCCGGAGGCGGCGAAGGCGGCGCTCTCGGCGCGGGTGGAAAAACGCGGACCCTGGATCACGACGACGGTGCCGCCGTCGTGCACGGTCGCCCCGGTCGCGGTCATTGCCTTGAGTGCGACGCGGCGCATTTCCGCGTGATACGGATCGGCGAAAGGAAGATGTTGCACCCCCTCGCCATCAAAGAAGGTGTGCTCGCGACCCCAGGTGCGGTCCACGATCTGGTCAGGGATGACGAAGTGCCCCGGTGCCATTTCCCGTCGTAGGGAGCCCGCCGCCGCGGGAGCCACGATCCGGTCGACCCCGAGTTCTCGCATCGCCCACACGTTGGCCCGCACCGGAATGCGGTGCGGCGGGTATTGGTGCTGGGCGCCGTGCCGGGGGAGGAAGGCGATCGGGATCCCATTCACCTCGCCCACCATCGGGGGGGCAGCAGGATCTCCGAAGGGCGTAATCATCGGATGCGGGGTGGCTCCGGTGAGGAAGTCATAGAAACCCGAGCCTCCGAACACACCGATCAATGAGCCTCCCTGGTGAGTCCGCATCGTAGGAGGGAGGCGCCTGGTTCCCGCTTCCTAGACTCCGCCACCGTGGACATCGCCGCCATCGCCGTCGTCCTCGCCGGTTATCTGCTGGGCAGCATCGACTTTGGCGTGATCATTCCGCGCCTGCGGGGAGTCGACATCTACTCCCGTGGCAGTGGCAACCCCGGAACCACCAATGTGTTGCGGACCATGGGGCGCAAGGCCGCGGTGGCGGTGATGCTCGGCGACCTCGCCAAGGGCCTCGTCGCGGCGGCTGTGGGCGATCTCACGGTTGGCACCGCGGCCGGTTTCGCCGCCGGACTGGCCGCAGTGACTGGGCACTGCTTTCCGATCTGGCACCGATTCCGTGGCGGCAAGGGCGTGGCCACCGCCGCCGGAATGATGCTGTGGCTGGAACCGCTTGTAGGCGCCGTGCTACTGGCGGTGTGGGCTGTGCTGGCGTTTGTGATCCGGCGAGCATCGATCGCATCTCTGCTGGTGGCGGTGGCTTTGGTGCCGGGGGTGCTGTTGGCCGATCACCGCGGCTGGCCGGTGGTGTGGACCGCCGGTGTGGCTCTGCTCGTCGTGGTGCGCCACCACAGCAACATTCGCCGTTTGGTGACGGGCGACGAGCGCCCGATCGAAGCGTGAAGCGACTGGCGGCGGCGCGCCACCAGGTAATCGCGGCCATGCCACGGTTGGCAGCGGAGGCGGCCCCGTTGCATCGCGCTCGCGGTCTCGTCCTGTCCGCAGACGTGGTGGCGCCGCACGCGGTGCCGCCGTTCGCCAACTCCGGTGTGGACGGGTTTGCGGTCCGCAGCGCCGATGCCACTGTTGTCCCCGTGGAGCTGGTCGTGATCGGCGACCTCCCTGCTGGCGCCGCGGCGACGATCCCGGTCCGCCCCGGCACCGCGATCCGGATCATGACCGGAGCTCCGATTCCGGAAGGAGCCGATGCAGTGGTGATGGTGGAAGACACCGCCATCGAGGGCGACCGGGTGAGTATCCGTCGCGCGGCGCGGCCCGGCGATCATGTGCGTCCCGCGGGCGGCGACTTCGCCGCCGGGGACCTCGTGTTGGAGAAGGGCACTCGGCTGCGCGCTCCGCATCTCGGCCTGCTGGCATCGATCGGGGTCGCGGCCCCGAACGTGAGCCGGCGTCCGGTGGTGGCGGTCCTCTCCACCGGCGACGAGTTGCAGCCTGTCGACGCCACCCCGCTGCGTCCCGGTGCGATCCGCGACTCCAACCGCCCGATGCTGATCGGGTTGCTCGAGGAGATGGGCGTGACTGTCCGCGACCTGGGCATCGTCTCCGACGATGCCGGACTGCTGCGGTCCACGCTCCATGAAGCCGCGGCGAGTTGCGACTTCGTCGTCAGCACCGGCGGGGTGTCGATGGGGGAGCGCGATCTAGTCAAGCAGGTGCTTGCGGAACTCGGCCAGGTCGAGTTCTGGCAGGTGGCGATGCAACCGGCCAAGCCGTTCGCGTTCGGCTTGCTCGACGGCACCCCATTTTTCGGCCTGCCCGGCAATCCGGTATCGGCCATCGTCGGGTTCGAGCAATTCGTCCGGCCGGGGATCCTGGCGGCGATGGGCGCCACCCATCTGTTCCGGGTGCGGGTGCCCGCGGTGATGACCGAGGGCGTGGACACCAATCCGGACAAAGCGGTGTTCGTGCGGGTCGTGTTCACCGGTCCCGGCGAGGTGCGGGCCTCGGGGGGCCAGGCCTCGAACGTCTTGTCTGCGTTGGCGGCAGCAGATGCGTTCGCGGTAATCCCGGTGGGCGTCGGGATGGTGGCGCCCGGCACCGAAGTGATCGTCGAGCTTTTCCGGGTCGACGAGTCCCGTACGCTGGCGGAGGCCACCGATGACTGAACTCTCTCACCTCGACGATCAGGGCCGCGCCCGCATGGTGGATGTTTCCGCCAAGGCGGAGACTGCTCGTTCCGCCACCGCCGAGGCACTGGTCACGATGGCCGCGGCCACCGCTGATGCCCTGTTCGCGGGAGTGCTGCCCAAAGGCGACGCGCTCGCCCTGGTGCGCGTCGCCGCGATCACCGGGGCCAAGCGAACTCCCGACCTGGTGCCGCTGTGTCATCCGTTGCCCCTGACCAGTGTGAGTGTCGATGTGACGCGGGTGGCGCACGGGGCGCGGATCGTGGTCACCGCCGGCACCGTCGGACGCACCGGGGTGGAAATGGAAGCCATAACCGGTGCGGCGCTGGGCGCGGTGACTCTTTACGACATGATCAAGGGCCTCGACCGCGGTGCGGAGATCGGCCCGGTTCGGCTGCTCGCCAAGAGCGGTGGGGCGTCAGGAGATTGGACGCGATGAAGGCGATCGTGCTCACCGTCTCCGACGGTGTCGCCTCTGGCACGCGCCAGGACCACTCCGGTCCTGCCGCCGCCGCCATTCTGAGCGGCCTCGGCTTCGCTACCGAGGTCCGGGTCACCCCGGACGGGATCGCGGCTGTCGAGCATGCCTTGCGCGACGCGGTGGCGACCGGGGTGGCCCTGGTCGTCACCACTGGTGGCACCGGGTTCTCTCCCCGTGATCTGACACCAGAAGCGACCCGGCGGGTGATCGAACGCGAGGCACCGGGGCTGGCCGAGGCGATGCGGTCCGCGACCTTTCCCAACAACCCGCACGGCATGCTGTCCCGGGGGGTCTGCGGCACCGTCGCCGCCACCCTGGTGATCAACCTTCCCGGGTCCGTGACCGGGGTGGAGGAGTCGCTCGCAGTGGTCGCCCCCGCCTTGAAACATGCCGTCGGCCTGCTCCGCGGCGAGCCCACCGAGCACTGAGAGTGGCCCGATTGCCATGCCATCGGCGCTCGGGCGCTTCATACTGAGGGGGTGCGGCCACGGCGGGGGGCCGATGGCGTAGCGTTAGACAGGTCGGAAGGAGTCAGACGTGGCCAAGCGAGCGGTGCCGAGGCAGATGCGGTCTCGCCCCGAACGGGGTGGCACCACCGCCCGTCAGCAGGTGCTGGCGCGGCGTCGCATGATGCTGATCGGGCTCAGCCTGGCGGTCCCGATCACCCTGGCGGCGGCGCTCTATACCGGATCCACCGTGCTGCTCTTCGTCAATCTCGTGTTCGACGTGGTCCTCGCCGGGTTCATCGCCATGCTGTTGCAGATCAAGCAGGCGCAGCAGGTGGCACGCCCCAAGTGGACGCTCGACCCCGAGGATGAGGTGCGGGTCGTTCCGTGACCCCCGATCTGGAACCGATTCGTCTCCAGGTCACCACCGTCTTTGACGCCAAGCATCGCGCCCGTGAGGAGGCCCTGGCCGGCTGTCGCCAGGTGATCCGCCTCTCTGCCAATGCGATCCGGGCTCTGCATCGCGGCGAGGACGCCTCCGGCCTCATCGCCGAGGCGGGAACCACTCTGGCCCGCGCCGGAACGGTACTGGTCGATCACCAGGACATCCTCAACGCCGGGTTCGTCCACGATGCCGCCAAGGAGTACGCCGAGGCCCGTCTGTTCGCGGCGCTATCCGCCGGACATCCCCCACCCCTCCCCGCCGAGCTCGGAGTGGAACCGGCGGCGTATCTGAACGGGCTCGGTGAAGCGGTGGGGGAGTTGCGCCGCCGCATGCTTGACCTGCTGCGCGCCGAAGACCTGATCGCCGCCGAGGGGGTCCTGGCGGCGATGGACGCGGTGGTCGAGTTGCTGGCCACCATCGACTACCCCGACGGCATGACCGGTGGCTTGCGCCGCACCACCGACGTCGCCCGCGCCCTGGTGGAACGCTCCCGTTCCGATCTCACCACCACGGTGGTCCAGGAGAGGTTGCGGAAAGAGTTACGCGAGCGGTAGTCCGGCCTCCGGCCGCGTCCTACAATCGCTTCCCCTTTGGGGGTGTAGCTCAGCCCGGCAGAGCGCTTCCCTCGCACGGAAGAAGTCAGGGGTTCAACTCCCCTCACCTCCACCACCGATCGCCTCGCCGTAACCCGTGATGCCAGGCGACCGCTCCGACCGAGCCGGCGGTCGACCCCTGCCTCGACCACTCCGGCGAGGCTGTGCGGGTTCGCCGGGGAGGATGGTGTCACCCGGGGAAGGAGTCGGTGGCGTCTCATGCCCAAGGTGACCGACGAAGAGATCTATCGCAAGTACGCCGACGATCTGGTGCGTTTCGCCAGCGGCCTCGTGGGGCCGTTCGATGCGCGGGATGTCGTCTCGGAGGCGTGCCTGCGGTCGTTCGGCTCGAGGGGATGGTCCGACGTGATCAACCACCGCGCCTATCTATATCGCTCGGTCCTCAACCAGGCGCGGTCGCATCACCGCTCCACGCTGAGAAGGAGACTCCGCGAGCTGCGGACGGCCACGCCGGAGGTGGCGTCTCCGATCAATGTGGACGTCGACGTGCTCGCCGCGGTAGACAAACTGAGCGTGCGGCAACGTGCCAGCGTCGTGCTCACCTATTGGGAGGACCTCACTCCGGCCGAGGTCGGCTCCCATCTCGGAATCTCCGAGGGAGCGGTGAGACGACACCTGGCGCGGGCTCGCGCCCGCCTCAAGGAGCTGCTTGATGAGTGACGACCTGCAGTCGAAGATGAGACAGCTGGTCTACCGGCTCGTCGCGATGGCTCCCGAGGCCCCACCATTCCCGGAGGAACTCATGGTCAAGATCAAGAGTGAGAACGCGTCGACGAGCCCCACCCGCCGCCTCCGTCCGAACACCGTGGTGGCGCTTGCCGCCGCTGTGGTTCTGCTGGGCATCGCGGTGCCGGTGTTCCTGATGGGGGGCGACAATTCGCCGCTCGTCACCGAGCCCACCCAGACCACGCAGACCAGCCAGACTCAGAGCACCTCCGGAGGCACCGTGGGCTACGAGTACCTCGGCGGCGGTGTCTACAGCTATCTCGACGGCGAGGTGACCTTCCGGCACGGATCGCGGTGGGACACCAGCATCTTCGCCTTCAATTTCGGTCCTACCAAGATCACCTTGACGCTGGACGGGTACGCCACCGACAAATTCATGGTGATGGCCGACCCGGCGGCGGTCGGGATCGGCTGCGAGCCCGGCCCGGCGCCTGCCGACGTCGCGGCGCTGGCCGAGAGCATCGGGTCCGACCCGAATCTCGAGGTCACCGCTCCGGTCGCGGTGCGCATCGGGGGTATCGACGGCCTGCAGATGGATGTCGTGGCCGCCGACGGGGCCAGC
>JBKKBI010000004.1:0-5125 GCA_046714175.1 Acidimicrobiia bacterium
GTCTGCGCCATGCCCTTCGACAGCGTGCGGATCGGGCGCTTGGCCCAATCGCCATAGCCGCGCCCGTCGAGCAATTCGACCGCGCGGGCGCGGGCCGGGGGGGGGGGGCCCCCCCCCCCCCCCCCCCCCACTTGCGTTTGGGAACGGAACAGGCGCAACTTCCGTTGATTCTTGGTGAGGGGGCGGCGACGAACCTGCTAGCCTGCCCCGAATTCCGGATGGGCGCCGAGTCGCAGGGGACACGCACCGAGCATGACCAAGTTCATCGCCAAGCGCACCATCCAGATGGTTCTGCTGTTCGTCGTGTTCCTCACCGTTCTCTTCTTCCTCCTCGAAGCCCAGCCGGGCGACCTCTCCCAGCAGTACATCGGCAACCCCGAGATTCCACCAGAGGAAAAGGCGCGGCTGGCAGCTCGCCTCGGTCTCGATAAGCCTCTCGGCGAGCGCTACGTCTCGTACATGCGCAACTTCTTCACCGGCAACCTCGGCAACAGCCTGTCGCAGTGGCCGCGTCCGGTCAGCGAGTTGATCATGGAGGCGGTGCCACGCACGCTGGTGCTGTTCCTGTCGGCGACGCTGGTGGCGTACTACGTCGGCTTCGTCACCGGCAAGGTGCTGGCGTGGCGCAGAGGTCGGATGACCGAGTACCTGCTCACCCTCGGCGGGGTGGGGCTGTACACGATCTTCTACCCGTGGTTTGCCCTGCTCATGATCTGGTTCTTCGGATTCACCCTGGCAGAGATGACGGGGATACGCGTGTTCCCGATCAACAAGTTCATCGACGTCAACGAGTGGGTGAATTCGCCGTTCGGCACCAATGAGGTCTTCCTGCGAATGATCCTGGTGGCGACGGTGGCGCTGCTCGCGGCGGCAATCACCACGGTCATCGCCCGGCGCCGTCTGGAGATCGGGCCGGCGCTCCGGGTGCGTAACATCGCCTTCGCGGTTGCCGTGATCTACCCGTTGATCTACTTCTGGACGTCGCCGATGCGGCTCTACGCCGCCGACATCCTGCATCACACCCTGCTGCCCGTGATCACGCTGTCCTTGGTGGCCTTTGCCGGAATCATGCTGCTGACTCGAGCGTCGATGTTGGAGACCCTGCGCGAGGACTACATCCTCACGGCGCGGGCCAAGGGGCTGTCACCCAAGGTGATCCGAGATCGGCACGCCGCTCGCAACGCGCTCCTGCCCGTTGTGACCTCCCTGGTCCTGGCATTGGCCTTCGTCATCGGCGGCGGCATCATCACCGAGACTGTGTTCTCGTGGCCCGGAATCGGGCTGCTGCTCTTCGGGGCGGTGACGCTGGAGGACATCCCCCTGGCGATCGGAACCTTGTCGATCATCGCCGTGCTGGCGATGGTGGGTCACCTGATCGCCGACGTGATTTACATGTATCTGGATCCGCGGATTCGCTACCAATGATTGAAGGCAGGAACACGCCGTGACCGATCTCGACACCAAGGGCCTCAGTTCGACGCAGACTCCGCTCCCGGGTTCACCGACGCCGGTGATCGAGGAGTCCCTGTGGGTGATCCGGTTCCGTTTGGCGCGTCGTGCCTTCGCTCGCAACTGGAGGCTTTTCGCCCGTAACAGGATCGGTTTGGTGGGCCTCGGCATCATCGTGCTATTTGCGATGATGGCGCTCATCCACCCCATCTTGATGGATCGGGTCTGGGACCCGGCGATCTACGACCCCTTCAACGGGTATGACGCTCCCGTCGACGAGTACACCATCGTGGAGCGCTGCGAGATCCCCGAAGGTGGCGCCGGGCCGGTTTGCGCCCCCGGAGAGATCGACCTGGCCACCGCCCGCCTCCAGACCCACCCCTTCATCAAGGTGGGCGAGGTCATCTCGATTCCGCAACAGCCGGCGGCACCATCCAAGGCGCACTGGTTGGGTACCGACCCGCTCGGGCGCGACATCCTGTCCCAGTTGATGTACAGCACCCGGGCGGCCTTTGCCCTCGGTGCCATCGCCGCTCTGGTCACGGTGTTCATTGCCACCAGCATCGGATCGATCGCCGCGTTCTACGGAGGCTGGATCGACAACGCCCTGATGCGCCTCGCCGACCTCGTGCTGTTGGTGCCACTGATCCCGGTACTGATCGTGGTGAGCGCCCTCTTCAATCTCAGCCTGCCGTTACTCGGGATACTGATCGGCGTCCTGTCCGGCTTTGGAGGCACGGCCATCGTGCTCAAGTCGCAGGCGCTCTCGGTGACGGTGAAACCGTTTGTGGACGCCGCCCGGGTGGCCGGCGGATCGAACGCCCACATCATCTTCCGGCACATCATCCCGAATGTTCTTCCCCTCAGCTTTCTCTACATGATGTTCACCGTGACCGAGGCGATCACTCTGGAGGCGACACTCTCCTTCCTCGGCCTGATGAACACCCCGATGAGCTGGGGCATCATGATCTACACCACGCACAGCCAGGGTTACCTGCTGTCGGGCACCAGTTATTGGTGGCTGCTGATCCCTGCGGGGATGGCGGTCACGCTGGTGGCAGCCGCCTTCTTCCTCGTGGGGAGGGCGATGGACGAGGTGATCAACCCCAGGCTGAGGAGGCGCTGAGCCACGATGCAGACGATGCAGTCCCCGGGGGCGGGTAGCCCCAAGCGCTCTGACGCGACCCCGCTTCTGGAGGTCGACAACCTGACGATGGAGTACCACACCGAAGCGGGAAGCGTTTCGGCGGTAACCAATGTCTCGTTCTCGCTCATGCCGGGCGAGTCGCTCGGCCTGGTGGGGGAGTCCGGCTGCGGGAAGACCTCCGTGGCCATGGCGCTGCTGCGGCTCCAGGCCGACAACGCCCACTTCATCAACGGTGAGATCCGGCTCAACGGCGAGAACCTGCTGGCGCTGTCCGAGCCAGAGATGCGTACCCACCGCTGGAAGGACATCTCGATGGTGTTCCAGGGAGCGATGAACTCGTGGAACCCGGTCCATCGCGTCGGGGCGCAGATCCTCGAGGCGATCAACCTCCACATCAAGCCAACCCTGCCCGCGGCGCAGGCCCGCAAACGGATGGAGGACCTGTTCAACCTCGTCGGAGTCGATCCCAAGATGCTGGACCGGTACCCGCACGAGTTCTCGGGAGGCATGCGGCAGCGGGCCACGATCGCCATGGCGCTGTCGTGCGACCCGCACCTGATCATTGCCGACGAGCCCACGACCGCGCTCGACGTAATCGTCCAGGACCAGATCCTCAAGCAGTTGGTCCGCATTCAGCGCGAGTTGGGGATGGCGATCATCTACATCTCTCATGACATCGCGGTCATCGCCGAGGTGACGCAGAAGATCGCGATCATGTACGCCGGGAGGATCGTCGAGCTGGGGCCGACCAAAGAGGTCTTCGCTCGGCCCCGCCACCCGTACGGGTACCTGCTGCTCAACTCGGCGCCGTCGATCACCGGTCCCCGCCGCAAGCTGGCGCCGCTGAAGGGCGAGCCTCCCAACTTGCTCAATCCGCCCACCGGTTGCCGTTTCCACCCCCGGTGCCCGTTTGCCACCGACATCTGCGTCACCGATAGTCCGCCGCTCACCGAGATCGGGGAGGGGCATGCGGTGGAGTGTTGGCATTGGGAGAAGGTCCCTATGTCCGAGAAGGGTGTGGCATGAGCCACGATCTGGAGATCCACACCCAGCCCCTGATAAAGGTGGAGAATCTCTCCAAGCTCTACCCGATATCGCGCGGGGCGCTGCGCAAGCCGCGCGACTTCATCCATGCCGTCGATGGGATCAACTTCGAGATCGCGGCCGGGGAGAGCCTGGGCCTGGTGGGAGAGTCCGGTTGCGGCAAGACCACCACCGGTCGAATGCTGGTGCGCCTTACCGACGTCACCAAGGGTTCCATCCAGATGGCCGACAACGGCCGCATGATCGACATCGCCACGATCTCGCGGTCGAACATGAAGGACTTCCGCCGCGACGTGCAGATGATCTTCCAGGACCCCTACGAGTCGATGAACCCGCGGCGCACGGTCTACGACACCATCGCCGAGCCCCTGGTGGTCCAGAAGAACACCTCGGTGGTGGAGCGCGAGGCCCGGGTCGCCGAGCTGCTCGCCGTCGTCGGCTTGACCCCGGCGGCGTCCTTCATGTTCCGCTATCCCCACGAGCTCTCCGGCGGCCAGCGGCAGCGGGTCGCCATCGCTCGGTCTCTGGTGCTCAACCCCAACTTCGTCGTTGCCGACGAGCCGACCTCGATGCTGGACGTCTCGATCCGCATCTCGATCATGGAGCTCATGCTGGAGCTCGCCGACGAGTTCTCGGTGTCGTATCTCTACATCACCCACGACCTGGCGGTGGCGCGGTACATGTGCAACCGCATCGGCGTGATGTACCTGGGCAAGATCGTCGAGATCACCAACACCGAGGAGCTGCTGCACAACCCGCTGCACCCCTATACCAAGGCGCTGCTCTCGGCGGTTCCGGTGCCGGACCCGGAGTACAAGCGAGCCCCGGTGGAGATCAAGGGCGGCGTGACCAAGGCCATCAACCCTCCGCCGCATTGCCGATTCCTGGACCGGTGTCCGATCTCCGCCGAGATATGTCATGTGGCCGACCATCCGCCGCTCGAGGACAAGGGCAACGGCCACTTCGTTGCCTGCCACCTGGTAGCGGTCGGAGCCTCCTGAGCCACCCGGGTCGGTGACCTGGCGCACGGCCTCGGTACAGTTGGCTTGCGACACCGAGGGAGCCCGATGAACACCCCAGCCATGGCTCCCCGGGTTCCGGTCGTGCTACTCGCCCTGCTTCTCGGTGCTTGTTCGGGTGACACCGCCATCCCGAGCAGCACCACCACCGTGCCGATCACGGTGACCTCGACATCCAGCACCTCGACCCTGGCGACGACCACCACCGTGCCCGCACCGGGAATGCATCCCACCGGCGGCGAGGTCGTGATCGGAGAGATGGAACCGCCGGTGACCCTCAACTTCTTTGCCCCCGGTGGGGAGAGCAGCATCGTCACCACGCTGGGTCAGGCGTATTGGGCCGGGGTGGCGGATGTGGATGGGTTTTCTTTGGAGTTGGTGCCGGATGTGGTGGTGGAGTTGCCGTCGGTGGGGAATGGTGGGTTGGTGGTGAATGGGGATGGGACTGAGACGGTGGTGTTTCGGA
>JBKKBI010000005.1:0-8631 GCA_046714175.1 Acidimicrobiia bacterium
GCCGATGCTGCGCACCACCGCCGGAGCCCGGGCTCTGATCGTGCTCGCCAGTGTGGTGCTCGGGGTGGCCCTGCTTGCCCTCGTGGTCAACCTCTTCAGCAACGGAGGTGGCGGCACCGCTGAGACCACAGTGACCACCGGGACCACACTCGCTACCACGCCGATCGGCCCGCTCACCCCGATCCGGGTCAACTGCACCTCGGAACTGGCGGCGTTCCCGTGCTCGGCTCTGCTCGATGGCGATGCCGCCACCTCGTGGAACGCCACCGACGGTGGCATCGGGGTCGAGATCACCTTCCTCTTCTCCCCGCCGGTGCAAATCACTGAGATGCTCATCCAGAATGTCGCAGACGAATGCCGCTTCCTGCGCAATGCCCGGATGCGGGGGGTAGAGATCTCCATCGACGATCTCACCCAGACCATCGTCACCGAGTTGGATGACAGCCGCGACCCGCAGCGGATCGACATCCGCAGCATCGGGACCTCCAGCCTGACCATCCGCGTCACCAGCGGCTACCCGGGCCAGACCTGCGAGGGCCATGAGCCGTTCCTGGAGATGGCGGCTCAGGATGTCGAGTTCTACGGCAGACCGACTCCGGGGGGGTGAGTATCCATGGGGCTCACCAACCGACGCCGCCCGCCCCGCTAGTCCTTGACGTACGGCTTGCCATCGGCCGCGGGCGGGCGGCTCCTCCCCACCACCCCGGCCACGACGATGATCGTGACGATGTAAGGCGTCATCGAGAGGAACTCAGACGGGATCGGCGTGCCGAGAATGCCCAGCTTCTGCTGGATGGCGCGGGCAAAGCCGAACACCAGGCCGGCGCCGAGCGCCCCCAACGGCATCCAGCGACCGAAGATCATGGCGGCGAGTCCAATGAAGCCGATGCCGGCAGTGAGATTCTCCTCGAACCGCGATACCTGCGACAAGGTCAAGAACGCCCCACCCAGACCGGCGATGACTCCACCGAAGATCGTATTGCGGTATCGGGTGCGGTTTACGTTGATACCCACGGTGTCGGCGGCCTTGGGGTGCTCACCGACCGCCCGCGACCGCAGACCCCACCTCGTATAGAACAACCCGAAGTGGAGGGCAATCACCAACAAGAAAGTGACATAGATGAGGATGTTGTGGTCGAAGAGCATCGGCCCCAACACCGGGATGTCACCCAGAATGGGGATCTTCAGGGACGCAAAGCGACCGGGTGAGTTGAGATCGGGGGAAACGGCGAGGACGCGCCGCGCCAGGAACGATGTGAGACCGAGCGCAAAGACGTTGATCACCACCCCGGCGATGATCTGGTCGATCCGGTAGCGGATGGCAAGCACGGCCAGCACGGCACCGAGGATCGCTCCGGTGAACATCGCACCGATCAGGCCGGCCCAGATCCCCCATGCCGACCCAACAATTGTGCCCACGAACGCCGCGGTGAGAAGCTGCCCCTCGATAGCGATGTTGATCACCGCCACCCGCTCACAGGTCAAGCCGGAGAGCGCACCGAGAGTCACGGGCACCGCAAGAATCACCGTCGAGCGCAGCATTCCCACCAGGCTGAACGACTGGCCCGCCGCCGCCCACGTCAGGAACGCCAACGCGACCAGGCTGAGGCTGATCGCCAGCGACAGATTCGTCCACCGGAGGTGGGTACGGCGCAACACCCAGCCGCCGAGAAACGCGATCACCGCGGCGGCAATGAAGGCGAGCATGCGCGAATTGACCGCCCACGTGAGGTCTTGAACGCGGTCACCGGGTAACGACAGCTTGAAGGTCGACCTTTCCCCCGACGCGATTCCGAGACCGAACACCCACAAGACGAACGCCGCCAGAACGAGCATCGCCACGCCGATGGCGGTGGCGCGGCGCTGCTCGGGCGTCGCCCGCGCCTTCAGGTGAACTGCCGGGGTCGTCGTGGCCGCCATCATGCGCCCCATCCCGTCGAGATCTTGGTCCCTGAGTCCTGCTCAGGGGTCTTGATCCGATAGATCGCCCGAACCAGTGCCGGGGCGGCGATCATGACGATGATCAGAGCTTGGAGCACGAGCACCAGGTCGATCGGAATCCCGGCGGCACCCTGCATCTCGCGGCCTCCGGCGCGCAATGCGCCGAACAGCAGGCCGGCGAAGAGAACGCCGACCGGGTGGCTACGCCCGAGCAGCGCGAGGGCAATGGCATCGAAACCCACCGAGCCGGCGAAGTTGGATAGACCGCGGTAGGGCTCGAGGCCCAGGATCTGGTTGGCGCCTGCCACTCCAGCGAGCGCCCCGCTCACTGACATGGCCGCCACGTAGATCCACGCCACGTGCATGCCGGCGTAGCGGGCGCCGATGGGGTTGAAGCCCACGGCACGGAACTGGAAGCCGATCGTGGTCCGGTACATCAACCACCAGGCGATCCACACCGCAGCGAGAGCGAAGAGGAACCCGACGTGGAGCCGATGACCCTCGAAGAAGGTCGGGTACTGCGCCGAGGGGGACGCAGGCTGGGAGATCGGGTCGTTGCGGCCCGGGGCCTGGAAGATCGACGACTTGAGCATGTAGTCGACCAGGAACAGTGCAACGAAGTTGAGCATGATCGTCGTAATGACCTCATGCGCTCCGGTGCGGGCCTTGAGCAGACCAGCGATCGCCGCCCAGGCGGCACCCGCCACGATGGCGGCCAGGACCGTCAGCGGGATGTGGATGAACGACGGGACCGCGATGCTGAAGCCCACCCACAACGCCGCCATTCCTCCGATCATCATCTGGCCGTTTACGCCGATGTTAAATAGACCGGCCTGAAATCCGATGGCGACGGCGAGGCCGGCGAGGATCGAAGGCGTGGCAGCAAAGAGGGTCTCGGTGATGGCCTTCGGCGAGCCGAGAGATCCAACGAAGAGGGCTCGGTAGGCGTCGCCGATCCCACTCATCGTCAGACGAAACGCCTCCGCAGGATCTTCTCCCCAGACCTTGAGAGTGTCGATGTCGGTCACCGCGATGATGAAGGCGCCGATGATCAAAGCAGTGAGCACCGCCAAAGCAGGCGTGATCAGGGAGCGCCCTACCGAGGTCCCCACGCCGGTGACGCTAATGAACCACTCGGGGTCCTGTCGGATCTCCGGGGGCGTGTCGCTCTGGCTCATGACGGGCCGGTATCCCCTTCGCCGAGCATCGCCAACCCGATATCCGTGGCGCTGGCCGAACCATCGAACTCGGCTACGACCCGCCCCTGGAACATCACCACGATCCGGTCGGACAACGCCATGATCTCTTCGAGTTCGGAGGATACGATCAGGACGGCTACCCCCTGATCGCGTTCTTCGACGATCCGGGCATGGATGTACTCGATGGAGCCCACGTCCAATCCGCGGGTCGGTTGCGAGGCCACCAGCAACTTCACTTCTCGATCCAGCTCCCGGGCCACGATTACCTTTTGCTGGTTGCCGCCGGAGAGTGTTGCAACGAGAACGTTGGCGCTCGGAGTGCGCACGTCGTACTCCTTCACGAGGCGACCGGCCCGAATCTGGGCTTCGCTCCAATCCATCCGAATGCCACGTGAGATCGGGGATTGGTAGTACGAGTTGAGGATCATGTTCTCGGTCACGGTGAACGGCAACACCAGGCCGCTCTCCTGACGGTTTTCCGGCACGTGGGCCACATGCCGTTCGTGGATGCTTCGCGGGGAAAGCGTGGTTACGTCCTCACCGGCGATTCGCACGGCTCCGTCCAGTGAGGCGCGAAGACCGGTGATCGACTCGACCAACTCGGTCTGCCCGTTCCCTTGAACACCGGCGATACCGACGATCTCGCCGGCACGAACTTCGAATGAGACACCATCGACGACGCGCCGGTTGCGATCGTCGAGAACGACAAGCTCCTCCACGGCCAACACGACGCCGTGGGGCTTTGCCTCTTCTTTGCGCACCGTCAATTCCACCGGCCGTCCCACCATCAGCTCCGCCAGCTGCTCCTCGTCGACGTCGGCCGGCAGGACCTCGGCGACCGTCTTGCCGCGGCGCATGATGACGATCCGGTCGCCGATCTCGAGCGCCTCGCCCAGCTTGTGGGTGATGAAGACGATCCCCTTGCCGTCGGCCTTGAGGCCGTTGACGATTTCGAAAAAGCTCTCCACCTCGCCGGGCGTGAGAACGGACGTCGGCTCGTCGAACACGAGAAAGCGCGCATCGCGTGCCAGCACCTTTATGATTTCCACCCGCTGTTGGATTCCGACGGGAAGGTTCTCCACGACGGCGTCCGGATCCACCTGAAGTCGGTAGCGGGTCGAAATCTCACTCACTGTCTTGCGCGCCCGGCTCTTGTCCAGCCATCCGAAGCGAGCCGTGGGCTCATCTCCCAGGATCACGTTCTCGGTGACGGTGAATACCGGAACGAGCATGAAGTGCTGGTGCACCATGCCGATTCCGGCGTGGATCGCATCACCCGGCCCGGTGAAGTGGCGCTCCTCCCCATCGACGAGCACCCTCCCCGAGGTCGGGCTGTACAGCCCGTAGAGGATGTTCATCAGGGTGGTCTTGCCGGCGCCGTTCTCACCCAGCAGCGCCACCGTCTCGCCTGCGGTGATACGCAGGCTGACCTCGTCATTGGCCAGCACCCCGGGAAAGCGCTTGGTGATGCCAGCAAGTTCGAGTGTCGTCATCCTGCTCGGATGCTAGGTGGTGCGCCCGAGGCCCGCACAAGGAGCGGGCCCTCCCGAGGGAGGGCCCGCTCCTTGTCGGTCATGTACGAAGGACTCAGTATCCGACGGTGTAGAACGGGCCGCCGACGAGACCTGCCGCGATGTCCTCGAGAAGCTGCGCAACCTCGGCCGCCAGCTCATCGGAGACCCGATCGTCCCAGTCGTGGAACTCGGACAGGCCAACGCCGTCGTTGGCTAGGTCGCCCAGGAACGCGCCGGGCGTCCACGTGCCGGCAGCCTGATCCGAAATGGCCAATGTGATGAAGGGCGCAATCGCCTTCTCCACCGTCGTCAGCCACAGACCCTGGTACTTCGCATCCATCGCGAAGTACGCATCGGCGTCGACACCGATCAGGGCGGCATCGAGACCGAGGTCGAGGATCGCATCGCCTGCAGGCAGGTTGATGGCGCCCCCGACCGGGATGATGACGTCACAGTCCTCCTGGAACATGCCTTCCGCGGTACTCCGTGCCAGAGCCATGTCCGTGAAGCTGCCCGTGAACACGCCATCGCCCGCCGCGGGATCCCACCCGATGACGGTGACGTCGGTGCCCTTTACCGTGTTGTAGTACTGGGCACCACGAGTGAAGCCGTCCATGAAGATGGACACCGTCGGGAAGTTGGCCCCACCGTAGGTGCACAACACACCGGTCTGCGATACGCCGGCGGCGAGATACCCCGCGGCAAAGGCAGCCTGGTCGGTCTGGTACACCAGCTCACGCACGTTGGGCAGAGCGAGCGGCGTGAAGGTCGCATCGGTCAGCACGTTGTCGATCATCGTCCAGATGATGTCCGGATTGGCCTGTGCGTTGATGGCCGTGACCTCTCCGAGGGCAAAGCCCACCGTGACGATCTGCTCGCAACCCTGGGCGATCATCTGATCGATGTTCGGCTGCCAGTCACTCGCGTCGTCCGACTCGAGGTAGAACGAGTCCTCAGTGGCAACGCCCGCGGCCATGGCGTCCTGGACGCCCTGCCACGCGCTGGCGTTGAAGCTACGGTCGTCGACGCCAGCGAGGTCAGTGACCAGACAGGCCTTGATCGCGGCCACCGGCGCCGCCGTAGTCGTCGTTGCACTACCGGCCGTAGTCGTGGCGGCAGCAGTAGTCGTCGTGGCTGCCGCGGTGGTCGTCGTGGCGTCGTCGTCACCGCACGCCACGACTACCAGCGCAAAGGCCGCCAGCAGCACGGCGAGGCTGAAGTGTTTCCTCATGAAATTGCTCCCTATGGATGGATTCCCAGATGTGCCAGAGGCACGGGGGCAAGTGTAGGGGTTCGGCTGACCGTGGTAACTGGGTGTGCGGCCAAAATTCGCGGCCTGTGGATAACAAAAGAAGTTGCCAGTTGCCGGTTGCCAGTTACCCGAGAAGAAAAGCAGTTTCCAACCGGTAGCTGGTAACTGGTAACCCGCCCGGCCAACCAGTTGCCGGTTGCCACCTACCAGTTACCCGAGAAGAAAAGCAGCTACCAGCTACCAACCGGTAACCGGTAACCCGCCGGGCGGAGCCCGGCGCGGCAACCCGCCGGGCCGGAGCCCGGCGCCTACCCCTCGCTGCCAGCCAGGGCCACAGAGGGCTGGTCGGGGGTTTCGATCGTGGCGAATGACAGGCGCTCCGGATCCTCCGGATCGAGCTCGACCAGGATCGTGGTATTGGCGGTGAACTCGCCGAACAGCACCTTCTCCGAGAGTGGATCTTCCACCATCCGCTGGATGGAACGACGCAGCGGCCGCGCCCCCAGCTGGGGGTCGTAACCCTTGGTCGCCAACAGCCCCTTCGCCTCATCGGTGAGGATGAGGTCGAGTGCCTGCGACTTCAGCTGCTCGCGCACCCGGTTGAGCATCAGGTCGACGATCGACTTGACCTCTTCGAGTGTCAGCTCGTGGAAGACGATGACCTCGTCGATCCGGTTGAGGAACTCGGGGCGGAACTGCTTCTTCAGCGCCTCGGTGACCTTCTCCTTGATCCGGTCGTAGGAGAGCGCCTCGCTCTCCGATGCGAACCCGATCGACTTGCGCTTCAGGTCCTGGGTGCCGAGGTTGGAGGTCATGATGATCACGGTGTTCTTGAAGTCCACCGTGCGACCCTGAGCATCGGTGAGGCGCCCGTCCTCGAGGATCTGCAGGAGGGTGTTGAACACATCCGGATGCGCCTTCTCGATCTCGTCGAAGAGGACCACTGAGAAGGGCTTGCGGCGCACCGCCTCGGTGAGCTGGCCTCCCTCGTCGTATCCCACGTAGCCCGGGGGCGAGCCGACGAGGCGGCTCACGGTGTGCTTCTCCATGTACTCAGACATGTCGAGCTGGATGAGAGCGGTCTCGTTGCCGAACAAGAACGACGCCAACGCCTTGGCAGTCTCCGTCTTGCCGACTCCTGAGGGGCCGAGGAAGATGAACGACCCGGCGGGACGCTTCGGGTCCTTGAGGCCAGCCCGGGTGCGGCGGATGGAACGGCTGACGGCCTGAATCGCCTCGTGCTGACCGACGATGCGCTGATGCATCTCCTCTTCCATGCGGAGGAGCTTGGCGGTCTCCTCTTCGGTGAGGGCTTGCACCGGGATGCCAGTCCACTGCGCCAACACCTCGGCGATCTGCTCCTCGTCGATGATCGAAGCCTGCAGACCTTCGGTCTCGCCGACGTGTGACTCCTGGTCGGTGCGCTCGGCGATCAGTGTCCGCTCCCGATCCCGTAGTTGGGCGGCGCGCTCGAACTGCTGCGCTTGGACCGCAGCCTCCTTGTCCTTGCGAACCGCGCTGAGCTTCTTCTCGATGTCCTCGAGCTCGGGGGTGGGCGGTCTGCGGTGAATTCGCATCCGGCTCCCCGCCTCGTCGATGAGGTCGATCGCCTTGTCGGGGAGGTGGCGGTCCTGGATGTAGCGGTCGGCGAGCGAGGCCGCCGCGGCGAGCGCCTCGTCGGTGATCTTGCAGCGGTGATGTGCCTCGTAGCGGTCGCGTAGACCGCGCAAGATCTGAACCGTCTCGTCGATCGAGGGCTCCTCGACCCGCACCTGCTGGAAGCGGCGCTCGAGCGCGGCATCGCGCTCGAGGTACTTGCGGTACTCGTCGAGTGTCGTCGCGCCGATCGTCTGGATCTCGCCGCGCGCGAGCGCGGGCTTGAGGATCGAGGCGGCGTCGATCGCACCCTCCGCGGCACCGGCGCCGACGAGGTTGTGGAGCTCGTCGATGAAGAGGACGATGTCGCCCCGCTGCTGGATCTCCTTCATGACCTTCTTCAGCCGCTCTTCGAACTCGCCCCGGTACTTCGAGCCGGCGACGAGCGCCGCCAGGTCGAGCGAGTAGATCTGCTTGCCCTTCAGGAGCTCGGGCACCTGGCCCATCGAGATCCGCTGCGCGAGACCCTCGACGACGGCGGTCTTGCCGACGCCGGGCTCGCCGATCAGCACCGGGTTGTTCTTCTGCCGGCGCGAGAGGATCTGCATGATCCGCTCGATCTCGGTCTGCCGCCCGACGACGGGGTCGAGCTTGCCCTCGGTGGCCTGCTTCGTGAAGTTGCGGCCGAACTGGTCGAGGAGCTTCGAGTTCTTCGTCTTCTCGCCCTGCCCGCCCGAGGCGGGCTGACCCGACTGGCGGCGGCCGGGGCCGGAGAGCATGCGGATGATCTCGTTGCGGATCTTCTCGGCGTCGGCGTCGAAGTCGAGCAGGATGCGCGCGGCAACCCCTTCGTTCTCGCGCACGAGCCCGAGCAGGATGTGCTCGGTGCCGATGTAGTTGTGGCCGAGCGAGAGCGCCTCGCGGAGCGCGAGCTCGAGCACCTTCTTCGCGCGGGGAGTGAACGGGATCTGTCCGGTCGTGACCTCGTCAACCTGGCCGACGATGCGTGCAACCTGCGCGCGCACCTCTTCGACCGTGATGTCGAGCGACTCGAGCACGCGCGCGGCGAGCCCTTCCTCTTCGCGGAGCAGGCCGAGGAGGATGTGCTCGGTGCCGATGTAGTTGTGCT
>JBKKBI010000006.1:0-22507 GCA_046714175.1 Acidimicrobiia bacterium
ATTCTCGGGTAGCGCAATGACCAGGAGAGCCGTCCCGACCTCCGCCGGATTGACGGCATTGATGATGACGCTGAGCACGAGCTAGCTCTTCATCCCGGCGATGACCTGGTCTCCGAACGCGGAAGTCGAAACTTCGGTTGCGCCCGGCATCTGGCGAGCGAGGTCGTACGTCACGCGCTTGGACTTGATCGCGTTCTCCATTCCCTTCACGATCAAATCGGCGGCTTCGTTCCATCCCATGTACTCGAGCATCATGACACCGGAGAGGATCACGCTGCCGGGATTGATCTTGTCGAGGTTCGCGTACTTTGGCGCGGTTCCGTGTGTAGCCTCGAAAACAGCAACGCCATCACCGACGTTGCCTCCCGGCGCGATGCCCAGTCCGCCCACCTGCGCGGCGGCCGCATCGGACAGATAGTCGCCGTTCAGATTCGGCGTCGCGATCACCGAGTACTCGGCGGGGCGCAGCAGCAGCTGCTGGAACATCGAGTCGGCGATGCGGTCCCGAACGACGACGGCGTCGGCGCGCGCGGTCGACCCACCCTTTGCAAGCTCGGCCTCGGTACAGGTGTCGTCGCCGAACTGATCGCGCGCGACCTCGTAGCCCCAGTCGCGAAACGCGCCCTCGGTGAACTTCATGATGTTGCCCTTGTGGACCAGGGTCACCGAGCGGCGCTTCTCCGCCAGCGCGTAGCGAATCGCCGCCCGCACCAGCCGCTTGGAGCCGGTCTCGGAAATCGGCTTGATGCCGATGCCGCTGTCGGAGCGGATCTCCCAACCCATCCCGGAGAGGAATTCGAGCAAGCGTTTTGCCTCCGGAGTTCCCGCCGCCACCTCCAACCCGGCGTAGACGTCCTCGGTGTTCTCCCGGTAGATCACCATGTCCACCTTTTCGGGGTGCTTCACCGGGGAGGGCACGCCTTGATACCAGCGCACGGGGCGCACGCAGGCGTACAGGTCCATGATCTGGCGGATCGCCACGTTGATGCTGCGGATCCCCCCGCCCACCGGCGTGGTCAGCGGTCCCTTGATCCCCACCAGGTGCTTCGTGAAGGCGTCGAGCGTGGCCTGGGGCAGCCAGTCGCCGGTGGCGTCGAAGGCCTTCTGCCCCGCCAGCACCTCGGTCCAGTGGATCTTGCGCTTCCCGCCATAGGCCTTGGCGACCGCGGCGTCGAACACCCGCACCGCGGCCGCCCAGATGTCCGGTCCGGTGCCGTCACCAGCGATGAACGGGATGATCGGCTCGTCGGGGACCCGAAGACCGTTCGGTCCCATGGTGATGGTGGCGGACATGCGTTACCTCAGGTGGAGAGAGTGATTATGGCGGGGCAAGAGGAGATGGCAGATCGCAGAGGGAAGATTGCAGACGGCAGATTGCAGAGGGCAGATCACGGATCACAGACACGATGAAAAACCACCTGCCACCTGCCCTCTCTCATCCGCCGTCTTCGGCGAGCATCACCGTGTTCCACAACAACCCGGCGATCGTCATTGGTCCTACCCCACCGGGTACCGGAGTCACCCCGGCGGCCACAGTGATCACTTCGTCGAAGACGACATCGCCGACCAGATTCGCGTCCACGCGGGTGGTGCCCACGTCGACCACGAAGGCGCCGGGCCTGATGTGCTCGGAGCGGATCAAGCCCGGGTGGCCTGCCGCCACCACCAGGATGTCGGCCTGACGGGTCACCGCGGCGAGGTCTCCCGTGAGCGTGTGCGCCACCGACACCGTGGCGTCGCGTCCCCGCGAGCTGAGCATGATCGAGAGCGGTCTTCCCACCAGCGACGACCGCCCCACGATCACGACACGGGCGCCCCGGGTGCTGACATCGTGGAAATCGAGGAGGCGGAGGATCCCGGTCGGGGTGGCGGGACGAGGGGCGGGCAACCCGAGAACCATCCGGCCCAGGTTGTGGGGATGGAGTCCGTCGGCGTCCTTGCGGGGCAGGATTCGCTCCAACACAGGGGCGGGATCGAGGTGATCGGGCAGGGGTAGCTGCACCAGAAATGCGTCGACCTCGGGATTCTGATTCAGTTCGTCGACAAAGGCCTCCACCTCGTGCTGGGCCGCGGTGGCCGGAAGGCGATGGTCGTAGGACCGGATCCCGGCTTCGAGCGCGTTGCGGTGCTTTATGCGCACATACACCTCGGAGGCGGGGTTGTTGCCCACCAGCAGGGTCGCCAGTCCCACCCGACGGCCCATGTCGGCCAGCGCCCCCACCCGGCCCGCCACCTCGGCGCGCAACAGGGCGCCGGCTTCGATGCCCGAAAGAACGCGGCCGGGAGTGCTCACGGGGAGAGTGTATGAGCGGGCTACCCGCTTACCGCCTCCCGCCAGAACTCGGCAATGCGGGGAGTCCGGCAGCCAGCAGTCATGACTTCCTGCCTACCTCTCGAATCATCGAAATCACCGTTCCCACGGCACCCAGGTTGTAGCCCTCGGGGATCACGATGTCTGCGTAGCGCTTCGAAGGCTCGACGAACTGGAGGTGCATCGGCCGCACCGTCTCCAGGTATTGGTCGCGCACCGACTCGAAGGTGCGCCCGCGCTCGGTGATGTCGCGCTCCCAGCGACGGGCCAGACGCAGGTCGGAATCGGTGTCCACATAGACCTTGAGATCCATCACCGCCCGTAGCGTCGGCTCGTAGAGGACGAGGATCCCCTCGACGATCACCGCCGGTCGCGGCTCGACAACCACTGTCTGTGAGGCCCGGTTGTGGACGGTGAAGTCATAGACGGGCCGCGCAATGCTGCGGCCGGCCCGCAGCTCTTCGAGATGGTGGACCAGCAACTCGGTCTCCATCGAGTCGGGGTGGTCGTAATTGACCTTGGCCCGTTGCTCCCGGGCAAGGTCGGTCTGGTCGCGGTAGTAGGCGTCCTGCTGGATCAGCACCACCGACTCGGGACCGATGGCGTTGATGATCGATTCCGCAATCGTCGTCTTGCCCGATCCCGACCCTCCGGCGATGCCGATGATCAGCGGACCCGCCTTCGGCCAGTGCGCGGACCCGGAGAAAGGCATAGCGGCCAGGGTAGTGATGGACTCTCCGCCTCCCGCCCCGGCTAGGCAGCGTCCGCCGGTAGCGGGCCGCGGGTGGCGGGACGCCTCACAGAAGCCTCCCGATCGCCTCGCCCAGGAGCGTTGGATCATCGACCACTACCACTCCGGCGTCGCGCAACGCCGCTTGCTTGGCCTGGGCGGTGCCGGACGAGCCGGAGATGATCGCCCCGGCATGGCCCATCTTCTTGCCGACGGGCGCAGTGACCCCGGCGATGTAGGCGACCACCGGCTTGGTGAAATTGTCCTTGATGAAACGGGCCGCTTCTTCCTCGGCGCTGCCACCAATCTCACCGATCATCACCACCGCGATCGTCTCGCTATCGGCCTGAAACCGCCCCAGAACATCTACGAACGATGTGCCCGGCACCGGATCGCCTCCGATGCCGACGCAGGTGGACTGGCCGATGCCCCGCTGGGTCAGCTCGTGGATCGCCTGGTAGGTGAGTGTGCCGGATCGGGAGACCACGCCAACGTTGCCCGGAAGGGTTATCTCGTGCGGCGTGATGCCCACGTTGCATTTGCCGGGAGAGATCACCCCGGGACAGTTGGGTCCGATCAGAGTGGTACCGGAGGTCTGCTTCAGGTAATTGAACACCCGTGCCTCGTCGTGGGCCGGGATGCCCTCGGTGATCGCCACGATCAACTCGATGCCGGGACAGGCCGCGGCCTCGAGGATGCCGTCGGCGGCGAATGCCGGCGGCACGAACACCATCGAGGTGTTGGCCCCGGTCGCGGCCACCGCGGCGGCGACGCTGTCGAACACCGGCACCCCGGCGACGTCGCTGCCGCCCTTGCCCGGTGTCACCCCGGCCACCAGGTTGGTCCCCGAGGCCTGGTTGCGCAGCCCGTGAAACCGCCCCTGCGAACCGGTGAGCCCCTGGACGAGGAGGCGGGTGGATTGGTCGACGTAGATCGCCATCAGTTGCACGTCCCCGTCGCCAGTCGCCGGTCGCCCGACGCCCGACGCCCGTCATCGGAAGGGGCGAGGGGCGAAAGGCGAGGGGCTGGGTTGCGACTGACGACTGACCGCTGGCGACTCATAGCGTGGACCCCGCGAGCGCCACCGCGCGCTCTGCTGCGTCCCGCATCGTCGCCGCCGGGATCAAGCGATCAGAGGTCACCGCAGCGAGGATGGCGCGCCCTTCGGGAGCGTTGGTGCCGTCGAGGCGGACCACGATCGGCCAGGGCAGCGTTAGTCGTCCGATCGCCGCCACGATTCCCTCGGCCACCAGGTCGCAGCGAGTGATTCCACCGAAGATGTTGATCAACACCGACCGCACCGAGGGGTCGTGGGTGAGGACCTCGAGGGCGTTGCTGATGGTGTCGGCCCCCGCCCCGCCACCAACGTCGAGAAAGTTGGCGGCCCGGCCGCCGACCAACGACACCACGTCCAATGTCGACATCACCAGCCCGGCCCCGTTGCCGATGATCCCCACCGACCCTTCCAGCTTGATGAAGTTGAGATCGTGCTTGCGGGCCATCTCCTCGATGGGATCTGGAGTGAAGGCGTCGCGAAACTCCTCGAACTCGGGATGACGAAAGAAAGCGTTGCCGTCAAGAGTCACCTTCGCATCGAGGGCGACGATTTCGCCGGATGCCGTCTTGATGAGCGGATTCACTTCCACCAGATCGCAGTCGAGCGTCACAAAGGCCCGGTAAAGCGCCTGCAGCATGGCAATCGACTTGCGGGCGGAGGCGCGGTCGAGACCGGCCCGATACACCAGCTCCGATGCCTGCCACGTGGTCAGCCCGAGGACGGGATCGATGTGCATCCGCACCAGTGCCTCGGGACTCTCGACAGCGACAGCCTCGATGTCCATGCCGCCTTGGGCGGAGACCAGAGCCAGATGCTTGCGGGCGGCGCGATCGAGCGTGAACGACACGTAGTACTCGGCGGCGACCTCCGCGGCCTGCTCCACCCACACCACCCGCACGATGTGGCCCTTGATATCCATTCCCAGGATGTCCGCGGCGCGCGCGAAGGCCTCATCGGGATCCTTGGCGACCTTGATCCCGCCTGCTTTGCCGCGGCCTCCGACCTGTACCTGCGCCTTGACCACGACGGTGCCACCGAGCTCTGCGGCCGCCTGGCGCGCCTCTTCGGGGGTATGCGCGGCTCGGCCCGCCGGAACCGGAACCCCAACCCGGGCGAACAGCGACTTGCCCTGAAACTCGAACAGGTCCACGCTCAGCGCTCCGCGATATTGGCGTCGACCCAGGCGACCACGTCGGCCAACGGAGTTCCCGGGGTGAAAATCGCCGCCATACCGGCAGCCTGCAGGGCGACGATGTCATCGGCGGGAATGATCCCGCCGCCAAAGACGACGATGTCGGTCGCCTGGCGCTCCCGCAGCAACTCGACGACGCGAGGGAACAGCGTCATATGCGCTCCGGACAGCACCGACAGGCCAATGGCGGCAACATCCTCCTGGAGGGCGGTCTCGACGATCTGTTCCGGGGTCTGATGCAGTCCCGAGTAGATGATCTCGTTGCCGGCGTCGCGCAGCGCTCGGGCGATCACCTTGGCTCCGCGATCGTGCCCGTCGAGCCCAGGTTTGGCGATGAGAATGCGGCGCGGCATGACGCGAGAGAGGTTACCGCGTCCGTTACGACGGTCTCCGGCTAGTGGCTACCCGTCGCTCGATGGTCGCTACCCGCTGCCCGCTACCCGTCGCCCGCCAGATCGCGGCGCTACCCGGTGCTCGCTTCCCGCTGCCCGCCACCCGTCGCCCGCCAGATCGCGGCCTACCGGCAAGCGCGTCCAATCGGGCGGGTAGCCGGAAGCGGGAAGCCGGTAGCGGGTAACGGGAAGCGGGATCTTTGCCGTCACGCCCTCTCTAGGGGCGCCCAGGCGAGTAGCAGCCGCTTCTCGCCCGCCTCGTCGAACCGAACCACGGCCTCGGTACGATCGCCGGCGCCGTTCACCTGCACCACGGTTCCCAGGCCCCATTGCCGATGTCGGATCCGATCCCCGCGCCCCACCTCGGCTCCAGACAGGGTCGCCGGTGGTGCGGTCGCCGATTCCCGCTCGTGCCGCCGGGGCCGCGGGTCGGCGCGGTCGATCAGCGTGTCCGGGATCTCGTCGAGGAACCGGCTCGGTGAGTTGAAGTTGGTGGCACCGAACAGGTTCCGCGTGGTGGCGTGGCTGAGAAACAGCCGCCGCTTCGCCCGCGTCAACCCCACATAGGCCAGGCGACGCTCCTCCTCCAGCTCCGCAGGGTCGCCCAGGGACCGCATGTGCGGAAACACCCCTTCCTCCAAGCCGACCAGAAAGATCACCGGGAACTCCAGTCCCTTGGCGTTGTGGAGGGTCATCAGAGTCACCAGGCCCGAGGACTGGAGGGCATCGACGTCGGACACCAGCGCGGTCGACTCGAGAAACTTCTCCAACCGGCGCATCCCGGACATCTCATCCCACGACTCGTCGCCGAGGTCGGTGGCTGGACCTCGCTCTTCGAACTCGGTGGCAACGGAGAGCAGCTCCCGGAGGTTCTCCACTCGGCTCAATGCCTCGATCGTGCCCTCCCGCTCCAGCTCGGCGATATAGCCCGTGTCGTCGAGGATGGCCTGGAGGGCGGCGCGGGGCCCATCGTCCGCCGCGGCCACGAGCAGGTTGAGCACGGCCACGAACTCGCCCATGGCGTTGGCGGCGCGGCCGGCGAGGCGAGGGTTCTTATCGGCCCGCTGCACCGCCTCGTAGAAGGTGATGCCTTCGGCTTCGGCCATCCGATCGAGGTGCCCGACGGAGGTGTCCCCGATGCCTCGCTTGGGCACGTTGATGATGCGCTTTACCGCCACCGTGTCGGCGGGGTTCACCATGGCCTTCAGGTAGGCCATCACGTCCTTGATCTCACGGCGGTCGTAGAACTTGGGGCCGCCGATCACCTGATAGGGCACGCCATACCGGACGAACACCTCCTCGATCACTCGGGACTGAGCATGGGTGCGGTAGAACACCGCGGCGTCGGCTCTGGTGAGTCCCTCCTCTGCGAGATCTTCGATGCGTTCGGCTATGAACGCCGCCTCATCGTGCTCATCCTCGGCGCGGTACACGGTGATCGGAGCGCCTTCGCCCAGGTCGGTCCACAGGTGCTTGGGCTTGCGGCCCGGGTTGTTGGAGATGACCGCGTTGGCAGCATCCAGAATCGTCTGCGTCGACCGATAGTTGCGGTCAAGCACGATCACGGTCGCGTCCGGGTAGTCGCGCTCGAACTCGAGGATGTTGCGGATGTCGGCGCCGCGGAACGCGTAGATGCTCTGATCGGAGTCTCCGACCACGCACAGGTTGCGATGCCGAGCGGCCAGCATCTGCACCAGCCGGTATTGGGCATGGTTGGTGTCCTGGTACTCGTCCACCAGCACATATCGGAAACGGTCCTGGTAGTGCTCCAGCACCTGGGGGAACGCCCCGAACAGTTCCACCGTGACCATGAGCAGGTCGTCGAAGTCCATCGCCGATGCCTCCAGCAGTCGCTGCTGATAGAGGCGATAAACGTCGGCAACCTTCTCGTGATAGAACCCGTTGTCTCGTGCTGCGAAGCTCTCGAAGTCGATCAGCTCGTTCTTGGCGTTGCTGATCGCGGCCCGAATCCCCTTCGGTGGGAACCGCTTCGGATCGAGATCGAGGTCGCGTACGCACCACTCGACCAGGCGCCGGGAGTCGATCTCGTCATAGATGGTGAACTGGGACTTGTAGCCCAGCATCGAGGCATCACGCCGGAGAATGCGCACGCAAGCCGAGTGGAACGTCGAGACCCACATGCCCCGCGCCACCCCGCCGACGAGGCGACCCACACGGTCCTTCATCTCGTCGGCGGCCTTGTTGGTGAATGTGATCGCCAGGATCCCGAATGGCGACACCCCAAGATCACGGATCAAGTGGGCGACGCGGTAGGTGAGCACTCGGGTCTTACCCGAACCGGCCCCGGCGACGACCAGCACCGGACCCTCGGTGGCGGCTACGGCTTGACGCTGGGACGGGTTCAGCTCGTCGAAGAGCGTCGACTCAGGCACCAGGCGAGTTTAGAGATGGCGAGTGGCTGAATCGCAGGAGTGTGATTTGAGTGGGCAACGAGCAACCCTCTTGCGGGTAGCGGGAAGCAGCACCCGCAGCGTGCCCTACGCGGCTGCTATCAGCTCCATGATGGCTGCGGCCAGGGCTCCTTGGCGCAGGTCGTCCTTGTCCAAGTAGACATCGGCACCGGCATCCAGGGCGCGCTTCTGGTCGTCCGAGGTGGCTGCACCGGACAACATCACGATCGGGGCAACGATGCCCAGTTGCCGGACCCGTGCCGCCAGAGTTGCTCCGTCCATGGTGGGCATGACGTAGTCCATGACGATGGCGTCGAACTCCTGGTCGGCCAGCACCGAGAGCGCCTCGGTGGGGCTGGCGGCCATGTCGACTTCGAAGCCGGCCGAGCCGAGGGCTCCGCCGACAATCTGCCGGGCCCCGCGCGAGTCGTCGATGACGAGCACGCGGTGCCGGGGGCCACTGACGATCCGTTCCCGCGCCTGAGCGGCAAGGCGGCTCGGATCGACCAGCACCACCACGTCGCCACCGCCGAGCATGGCGGCGCCGGTGAGGTGGGGAACGCCCTCCAGGATGGGGCCGAGTTCCCGCGACGCCACCTGGCGGCGCCCCAGCTCCCGCTCCACGAGAAAACCGGTGGGTCCGAGAGAAGTCGAGACCACCACCACTCGGTTGGTGGCGGCGGTGTCGCGCAGACCGACAGCCTCAGCGAGCGAGATCACGGGGATCACGCTGTCCTGCCATTTCATCTCGGAAGGTCCCGTCGTCCACTCGACCGAGGCCGCCGGGAGCCGATCGAGGACCGCGATCGCCGGGATACCCCAGGTCTGCCCTGCGGAGGCGACGAGCACTGCATCCTGAAGCGCCCGGCTGGTGGGCACGGTGATCGTGACGGAGGTGCCTTCACCGGGCCGAGAGTCCAGGACGACGGTCCCGTGCAACTCCTCGACGGCGGCAGCCACCGTGGCGAGACCCTGGCCCTCGCCGGTGAGCTCCGATGGCTCCTGGGTGGAGAACTTGGCGGTGAAGAGGACCGATCGCAGCTTGTCGGGATCGGTGACCGCGGCGGGAGTGAGCAATCCGCGACGGAACGCGGCGTGGCGCACCGCGGCCCAGTCGACGCCCCGGCCATCGTCTTCAACCACGATTTCGAGGCGCTGATCCCGCACCTCGGCGCGCAGCACCAGGGTCGCAGTCGGCGGCTTGCCGCTTGCCTGGCGCTCCGCGACGGTCTCGATTCCGTGCTGGACAGCGTTGACCAAGAGGTGGCGCACAGGGTCGGAGAGCCGCTCCAGCACCTGGCGGTCGACGGGGAGGTGTGTGCCGACCATCTCGAATCGCACCTCTTTGCCAGCACGGCGAGACACATAGCGCACCAACTGCGGGAACGAGGAGGTGATGTCGGAAAGCGGTGCTGCGGCCAATTCCACCGCGCGCGCCTGGAGGTCGAGCAGGGCCTTGTCGGCGGCATCCACCCGCGCCGCCAGGGACTCCAGGCCAGTCGTGAGGTCCTCGGTTTCGCCGCGAGCGGTGGCGAGTGAGCGCACCGCACCTGCGAGCGCCTCCGAGTCGACACGGAGCGAGCAGATCTCATTGATCAGGCGGAACAGGCTGGCGGCGTTTACCCGGACCGTCTCCCCGAACGCCCAGGAATCGATCGCACCCAGCAAGCCATCCAGGTCACCTTGTGGCCGTGCGGGTCGAGGGTCCTCCAGAGGTGGCCCCTCCTGCTGCAGGGCGCGTCGCACGGCGCGGATTCCCGCGGCCAGACCCGGGGTCCCGGTGGCGGGGTCGGCGCGCACCGCCGAAGCGATTTGAGTGGCCAGCAGGGCGAGGGCCGAGATGACCTCCTCATCGGCGACGACCTCGCCGCCCTCCAGTGCCCGCCAGGCGTCCTCGAGTGCCTTACCAGCGTCGGAGATCGCCGTAAATCCCATCATGCGGGCGGTGCCCTTGACGGTGTGTCCCTCGCGGATCATGGTCCGCAGCTGCTCCGCGTCGAGTGAGCCCGCGGCCAAAGCCTCCGCCCCGGCCAGCAGCCGGGCAGTGCGCTCCTGCACTTCGCCCGCGAAGAGGAGCTGCAAATCGACGTCGTAGGTCATCCCGTCCCAATCATTGGTTGGTATATCGGTGCTTCCGCAGCTGCCCTTGAGGAGGGGACTAGATAGATGCGGCCACCGCTACCCGCTTCCCGTAAAGCCTTGCCCGTTGCCCATGCGGGCCCTGCCAAGTGCCGGCCGCTTGGGGCTATTCCCACTCGATGGTGGCGGGCGGTTTGGACGACACGTCATAGGCGACCCGGTTGATTCCGGGGACCTCGTTGATCACCCGGGACGAAATCCGCTCCAGCACCTCGTAGGGCAGCCGGGCCCAATCGGCGGTCATGGCGTCTTCCGAGGTGACGGCGCGGACCACAAGGGGATATGCATAAGTGCGCTCGTCACCCTGCACCCCCACCGTGCGGATAGCGGGGAGCACGCCGAACGCCTGCCAGATCTCGCGGTACAAGCCGGCCCGCCGGATCTCCTCCAGAATGATGGCGTCGGCCCGGCGCAAGATGTCAAGCCGCTCCGCGGTCACCTCCCCGATGATGCGCACGGCCAGGCCCGGACCGGGGAACGGCTGGCGCCACACGATCTCCTCGGGCAGACCCAGCTCCTCGCCGATGGCGCGCACCTCATCCTTGAACAGGTCGCGCAGCGGTTCGATCAGCTCAAAGTCCATGTCCTCGGGCAACCCGCCCACGTTGTGGTGGCTCTTGATGCGGGCGGCATCGCGGGTCCCCGACTCGATGACGTCGGGATAGAGGGTCCCCTGCACGAGAAAGCGTGCGTCCTCGACGCCGGCGGCGACGTCCTCGAACACACGGATGAACGTCTCGCCGATGATCATGCGCTTGCGCTCCGGATCGGTGATGCCATTCAGAGCGCTGAGAAAGCGGTCGGCGGCATCGACATGGATCAGGTCGACGGCCATGCTGGAGCGGAAGGCCTCCACCACCTGGGGCGCCTCACCCTGACGCAACAATCCGTGATCGACGAACACACACGTGAGCCGATCCCCTATCGCCCGATGCACCAGCGCTGCCGCCACCGCCGAGTCGACGCCTCCGCTGAGCCCGCAGATCACCCGTCCCTCCGGGGCCTGCTCCCGCACCCGTGCCACCGCCCGCTCGATGATCCCGACGTGGGTCCATGTCGGCCGCACCCGACACACCTCGTGGAGAAATCGGCGCAGGATCTCCTGCCCACGCGGAGTGTGTCCCACCTCGGGATGGAACTGGACTCCGCAAAAGCCGCGGTCGGAGTCCTCCATGGCCGCCACCGGTGAGGCTGCGGTAGTGGCCGTGACCCGAAAGCCGGGCGGGGCCTTGAGTACCGCATCGCGATGGCTCATCCACACCGGCTGACGGTCGGGAAGTTCGGCGAAGAGAACGGAATCCCCGGTGGTCTCCAGTTCGGTGCGGCCGAACTCTGCCATCTCGGTGCGCACCACCTCGCCGCCGAGGGCATGGGCCAGCACCTGGTGGCCGTAGCAAATTCCGAGCACGGGGATCCCGAGGTCCAAGATGGCGGGGTCGAGGTCATAGGCATCGTCGGCGTACACCGACGCCGGTCCGCCGGAAAGGATGATCCCGGCCGGGTCCCGCGCCGCCACTTCCGCCGCGGTGATGTCGCGGGGCACGATCTCCGAGTAGACGTGGGCCTCTCGCACCCGGCGGGCGATCAACTGGGCGTATTGGGCACCGAAGTCGACGACGAGGATCGGGGCGTCGGCCATCAGCCCATGCCGACGCGCTGTTCCCGTTGCAGCGCCTTGCCCTCGGTACGCAATGAAGGAGCCACCATGACCTCGGCCTTCTGGAACTCCTTGAGGTCGGCGTAGCCGGTGGTCGCCATCGACACCCGCAGGGCGCCGAAAAGGTTGCGTCGCCCGTCGTTCTCGTGTGCCGGACCCACCAGGATCTCCTCGAGGCTTCCTAGCGACCCGACCTCCACCCGCGCCCCGCGGGGCAGGGTGGGGTGGAAGGTGGCCATTCCCCAGTGGAACCCCCTGCCCGGCGCCTCGGTGGCGGCGGCGATCGGGGACCCCAACATGACGGCGTCGGCGCCGCAGGCGATCGCCTTGGCGATGTCGCCCCCGGTGCGCATCCCACCATCGGCGATGACGTGCACGTACCGCCCGGCCTCGTCCAGGTAGCGGATGCGGGCGCCGGCGGCATCCGCGATCGCGGTCGCCTGCGGCACTCCGACACCCAGAACCCCACGGGTGGTGCAGGCCGTTCCCGGCCCAACACCGACCAGCACTCCGACGGCACCGGTCCGCATCAGGTGGAGCGCGGTCGCGAACGACGCGCACCCGCCCAGGATCACCGGCAGGTCGAAGCCGGCGACGAAACGCTTCAGATCCAGAGGCTCGGTCCGGGTAGAGACGTGCTCCGCAGATACCACAGTGCCCTGGATCACCAGGATGTCCAGCCCCGCCTTTACGGTCGCCGCGGCGTACTCAGGCACCCGTTGCGGAGTGAGGCTGGCGGCAGTAGTGATGCCGGCGGACTTCATTTCCTTGATGCGCTGGCCCACCAGGTCGGGTTTGATCGGCTCCAGGTAGATCTCCTGCATCCGCCGGGTGGCCTTTTCTGCGGGGAGGTCGGCGATCTCATCGAAGGCGGCAGTCGGGTCCTCGTACCGAGTCCACAGTCCTTCGAGGTTGAGGACACCCAGACCGCCGAGGCGGCCGATGGCAACCGCCATGTCGGGGCTGACCGCCGAGTCCATGCCCGACACCATCAGGGGCAGGGCGAACTCGTAGGCGTCGATCTGCCATGAGATATCGACATCATCGGGGTCCCGGGTACGGCGGCTGGGGACGATGGCGATGTCGTCGAGCCCGTAGGCCCGCCGGGCGGTCTTGCCCTTGCCGATCTCGATGTCCATGGGGCCAGGGTAGAGGGGCGGGGCAAGAAGGGCGAGGGAAGAAGGGGCGAGGGGCGAGGGGCGAGGGGCGTTCAGTTGGCTTTCAGGGTGGGCCAGGCAGGATGGCGCCGAGCGCTATCGGCTTTCAGCCACAGGAGACTGGAAATGCGGCACAACAGACAGGTCCCAATCTTCATCGCCACTGTCCTGCTCATTACCGCTTGCGGCGGGTCGGCCGCGCCTGTCATCGACCCCGGCGATGGCGGCAACTACACGTTCGAGTTGACCCCGGCGGACTTCGTCACCGGGATCGACAACCCTTACCTACCCCTCACCGTCGGCTCCCGCTGGGTGTTCGAGGGGGGTGGGGAGCGGACCGAGATCGAGGTGCTGGCCGAGACCCGGGTCGTCATGGGGATCACCGCCACGGTGGTGCGTGACACCGTGACCGAGAATGGCGAGCTCATCGAAGACACCCACGACTGGTTTGCCCAGGACGTCGCTGGCAACGTCTGGTACCTGGGCGAGGAGTCGACCGAGTACTCCGACGGGGAGCCGGTTTCGACCGCGGGCTCGTGGGAGGCCGGAGTGGACGGAGCACTGCCCGGCATCGTGATGCTGGCCGACCCCACGGCAGGGACGGCCTACCGCCAGGAGTACTACCTGGGAGAGGCAGAGGACATGGCCCGGGTCGATCGCCTCGGTCAGACCGTGGCGGTTCCCTTTGGAAGCTACGACGAGGTGACCGTGATCACCGAGTGGACCCCGCTCTCACCGGATACCGTTGAGGAGAAGTACTACGCACCGGGGATCGGAATGATCAAGGAGGCGGCGGTCCGGGGCGGCTCGGGCGGCGCCGAACTAATCGAATACACGCCGGGGGGTTAGATGCGACTGTTGTTGGTGGAGGACGAGGCGGCACCGGCGGCGTACCTCAAGCGCGGGTTGGAGCGCGAGGGTTACGCCGTCGATCTTGCCGGCGATGGCGAAGAAGGTCTGTGGCTCGCCACCGAGCAGGACTACGACGCCATAGTCCTCGACGTGATGCTCCCCCGCCTCGATGGCATCACGGTGTGCTCCCGGCTCCGGTCTGCGGGGCGGCGCACCCCGATCCTGATGCTTACGGCGCGCGACGGCGCCGACGACGTTGCGACCGCACTCGACACCGGCGCCGATGACTACCTGGTCAAGCCATTCGCCTTCGTGGTGCTGCTGGCGCGGCTGCGCGCCCTAGTGCGGCGCGGTCCCGCCGGGCTGTTGCCGGCCATGGAGCACGCCGGCCTGCGCCTCGACCCGGCACGCCGCCGCATAACCGTGGGCGGCGACGAGATGGCGGTCACCGCCACCGAGTTCTGCATGTTGTCCCAGCTGCTGCGCTCCCCGGGTGTGGTGGTGAGCAAGCAGGAATTCCTCGGGGCGTGCTGGGACTGGGCCTTCGATGGCGATCCCAACATCGTCGAGGTCTACGTCGGCCGGCTGCGGCGCAAGCTGGCGGCCGCCGGAGCGGGTGCAACCATCGAAACGGTGCGGGGCTTTGGCTATCGGCTCGGCGATGAGTAGGCGCTCCCCCGGGGTGCGCGCCCGCACCACGATCGTGGCCACGGGAGTGGTGGCGGCGGCCCTCGCCGTGGCCCTGGTGGCCATCGGACTTGTCACCAGATCCCGCCTTATCACCGCCATCACCGATGCTGCGGTGTCGCGGGCCGAGGCGTTGACGGAACTGGTCGAGGCCGGCACGGGACTGGAGACGCTCCCCGGACGGAACCCGGAGCTGGTCGCCCAGGTGATCTCGACCGAAGGGATGGTGCTCGCCGCCGACCCCGCCGCAGCCGGGCTGGCGCCGTTCACCACCACCTACCCAGGCCCCGGCGAGAGCGTCGTGTTCCGCACTGCAGCACCACCGGGATTGATCGACGACGAGGGGGCTCCCGAAACCGGCCCGTGGGTGGCAGTCGTGCGCGGCGCCAGCGGTGGCGAGACCGTCGTGGTGGCGGCGCCGCTCGACGATGCCACCGAGGTGTTCGGTGCTGCCCTCGGCGTCGTCGCTCTAGGCATGGCAGGCACAATCGCCGCGGTGGCCGCCGCCACTTGGCTCCTCACCGGTCGGGCGCTACGGCCGGTCGATCGGATGCGGTCCGAGGCAGCCCAGATCTCCGCCGGTGACCTGCCCCGCAGGCTCGAGGTGCCCGGAACCGGGGACGAGGTCGCCCGACTGGCGACGACCCTCAACGAGATGCTCTCCCGCCTCGACGAGGCGGCGACGTCGCGGCGCCGCTTCGTGGCCGATGCGTCTCACGAGCTGCGCAGCCCGGTGTCGGCGATGCGCGCCATGCTCGACGTCACCGGACCAGAGCCACCCGACCCGGAGTTGCGCGCCGCCCTCGAAGCCGAGGTGTCCCGGATGGAGCGACTGGTCGCCGATCTGCTCGCCCTGGCGCGCAGCGATGCTGCCCCCTCCCCGCGAGCCGTGGAGGTCGACATCGACCAGATGCTCCGGGAGGAAGCGGCGGCGATGCGTCACCGCTCGCCGCTTCCAGTGGAGACTGCGGAGGTCCATGCCGCCCGGGCCCTGGCCGATCCGGACGCGGTGACCCGAATCGTGCGCAACCTCGCCGACAATGCCCTCGCCCACGCCCGCACCCGGGTGTGGCTCACCTCGCGGGTGGAGCCGGGCACGGTGATCTTCGGAGTCGACGACGACGGACCCGGCATCCCGTTGCCGGATCGGGAGCGAGTGTTCGAGCGCCTGGTGCGCCTCGATGGCGCCCGCGACCGGGCTACCGGTGGGAGCGGATTGGGGCTGAGCGTGGTCCGGGAGCTGGCCCGCGCCGCGGGTGGCGACGCGCGGTTCGTCGAACCCCGGCACGGCGGTGCCAGCGCGGAGGTGACCCTGCCCGCAGTCGAATGAAGGGTCGCTACTTCACCAGGCCGACGCGGCGCCGCACCCGCTGCTGATACTCCTCGGCCCGTTCCCGCGCCGTGGCGGCGTTGCGCCGCATCGTCGCCTCGACCTCGCCAGGGTCGAGAGCCGCATACGCCTCCCGTATCGGAGTCAGGCCGGCGATCACCGCTTCCGCCACCGCCTCCTTGAACCCCCCGTACCCCGATGACCCGTACTCGGCCACCAACGCCGGGATCGAAGTGGCGCTGAACAGCGACATGACTTCCAGAAGATTGGAGATCCCCGGCTTCTCCTCCCAGTCGAGGCGCACCTCCGAGCCGGAGTCGGTCACCGAGCGCTTCACCTTGCTGCGGACCACATCGGGCGGGTCGAGCACCAGGATGCGACTCTGCGGGTCCGGGTCCGACTTCGACATCTTGGCCGTGGGGTTCTGCAGCGACATGATCCGGTCACCGTGTTCAGGGATGATCGGATCGGGAATCGGGAACTCCTCACCGAAGCGGGAATTGAACCGGATCGCCAGATCGCGGGTCAGTTCCAGGTGCTGCTTCTGGTCGTCGCCCACCGGGACCGCATGGGCCCGGTACAGCAGGATGTCCGCCGCCATCAATACCGGGTAGGCGAACAGACCCAACTGAGCTCCGGCGGTCTCCGCCTTCTCCTTGTACTGGGTCATCCGGCCGAGCTGGCCCATTCCGGTCATCGTGCCCAGGATCCAGGCCAGCTCGGCGTGCTGCGGCACCTCGCTCTGGTAGTAGAAGAGCGAGCGCACCGGATCGACCCCACAGGCGATCAGCACCCTGGCGGCATCGACTCGGTCGGTGGCGAACGAGGCGACGTCGTGCTCCACCGTCAGGGCATGCAGGTCCACGATGCAGTAGATGCACTCGTAGTCGTCCTGGAGCTTCACCCAGTTGCGCAGCGCACCCAGGTAGTTGCCGATGTGGACGTTGCCGGTCGGCTGCAGACCGGAGAACACGCGCTTACGTTCCATTGCGGCCGCGAGGGTAGACGGCGCGCTCGTCGTCATCCGTCGTCCGTTACCCACTACGACGCCCGAGGCCCGCCCCGCTGTCCACTGCCCGGCTCACGGCGCACCTCGCCCCTCGCCCCTGCCCACTGTCGACTGTCGACTGCTTCTCTGCCACTATCTCTCACCATGGCCCGCCCTCCCCGCACCGAGGTCGCCGCCCGCCAGCTGGTGGCAACGGCGTCCGATCACCTCACCACCACCGTCGCGGTCCATCTCCCCTTCGAGGCGGTGGTTGCTTTCAAGAACGCGCTGAAGCTGTTTTTCAGCGCTGCCCCGTGGACCGCCGATGATGCCGAGCGCCTGTCGCAGCTCGTCACCCCCCACCTGGAGTCCGGATGGTGGGAGTACGACCTGGGCCGCGGCCTCACCCTGGTGCACGGGATCCGCGACGGCCGCTACGTAATCAGCGTGTCCGGTGCTCCGGAAGCTACCGCATCGATCTTCGACCGAGTGTTCTCCGGCCCGGTCATCCCCACCCCGACGCCGCATCCCCGCAAGGTGAAGTTCGCCATCGGAGGCGACCCCGCCCCTGGGGTGTGGCACCGGCGCGGCGAGGACATCGATGACCCGCGGCTGGTGGCGTTGATGGAAGACCTCGAGGTGACCGACGTGATGGTGGCCGGCGACTTCGTCACCGTGGGACTGATCGCCTCGGCCTCCTGGGAGGACCGCCTCGACAGAATCCTGGCCCGAGTCACCGAGTTGTTCTGGACCGGGGCTGCGGGTCGCGCCCCGGAGCGAACCCGGGAGGAGTTGCTCGACGAGGCGGGGCATCTCACCCTCGACGGCATCCGACCAGAGGATCTGCATCTGATGGACCCCGACCGTCCCGATCACCGCGACCTGCTCGTCGAAGCGCTGGGATCCGAGGAGTCCCGCCACCGCCGCGCCGCGGTGGTGACTCTGGCACTGTCGGGCGACGCGACGGTGAGCCGAGCGGCTCTGGTGACGGGTTACCGCGACGACTCCCGTCTGGTGCGGCGCGCCGCGGTCGACGCTGCCGCCGATCGGGAGGACCCCGATTACCGGCCGTTGTTCGAGGAGGCACTCTTCGACTCGGATTCGTGGATCCGCTGGCGGGCGGTGCGGGCCATCGCCGACATCGGTGCCGAAGCGAGCCGGGAGCTCCTGGTTCTGGCGGCGGCAGACGAGGACTTCCGGGTACGGTTCGAGGCCGCCGCCGCATTCCGGAGCCTCGCGTGAACCTTCCCATCGGAACGATCGCCAACGTCGCCACGGTCCTGGTCGGAACCGTGATCGGTGCTCTGGCGGGTCGGCGCTTCCCGGAGAGCCTGCGGGGCACGGTGATGGCCACGCTGGGATTATCCACCGCCGCCATCGGGGTGCGCGAGCTGCTCCCCACCGAAGAGTTCCCGCTGGTGTTGGGGGCGGTGCTGGTGGGCACTGTGCTCGGCGAATTGCTGCGCATCGAGGCCGGACTGCACCGGCTCGGCGATCTCTTGCAGCGACGCTTTGTCTCGACCGCGATTACGGAAGTCGAGGTGCCCGAGGTGGCGACCCCGGTCGCCCACCGCAGCAGGTTCGGCGAGGGTTTCGTGGTGGCGTCGCTGGTGTTTTGTATCGGCCCACTCACCATCGTCGGTTCCATTCAGGACGGTCTCGGCGACGCCGAGCTGTTGCTGGTGAAGGCTGCCCTCGACGGCTTCGCCTCGATCGCCTTTGCCGCGGTCTACGGTTGGGGAGTGATCCTGGCGGCGGTCACGGTGTTGGTGATCCAGGGAGGCATCGCTCTCGCGGCAGGCACACTGGATGGCCTGCTCACCCAGGAGATGCTCGACGGCCTGGGCGCGGCCGGAGGAATCATGCTGTTGGGGATCTCCCTGCGGCTGCTCGACCTCAAGCAGGTCCGAGTGGCCAACATGCTCCCAGCGGTCGTAGTGGCGCCGCTTTTCGTCAAGTGGTGGGGCTAGCCCGCAAAGAACGCCGGCAGCACCGCGTCCTGGCCCAACAGGAACAGCACCCCGATCACCAGGCTCACCACCGCGGTCACTGCCCCGAGCACCCGCTGCACCCGCGGCCGCTGCATCGCCTCCTTGAAGCCGTAGGTAGCGCCGAGGGTGACCGCGGTGTTGGAGAGGAACAAGCCGACCAGGAAGGTGGCCAACACCGCCATGCCGGCGCCGGTGCCACCGGCCTGAGAGGCGGCGAGGAAGGTCACCACCTGGGTCGGGGTCTCGGCCCCGACGCCGTGCAGCATTCCGACTGCAGTGGCCGCACCGGGGCCGTAGTCGGCGGCAAGGTCGTCGGGAGCGTGGGAGTGGCGATGGCTATGAACCCGCTGCTCGGCAGTGGTGTCGCCATCGTGCTCGTGGTGCAGGTCGGCGTGGGCAGCATGACGGTGCTCGTGCTCGACCCCGCTACGCCGGGTGCGGCCGAACATCCGGCGCACCCCGCCGATCACGATCATCCAACGACTGCGCATGCGGAAGTCCTCGCGATGTGCCCACAGCGACCAGAGGAGGTAGATCGCCAGCAGGATCAAGGTGACCCCGACCACGCGACCGAAGAATCGGTCGATGCCGTCGGGGAGGCTCTTCCCGGCGAGGATCGTGATCGTGCCGATGACCAGGACCACGACAGCGTGTCCTGCGGCGTAGAGCAGCCCGAGCAGGAGTCCCCGCCGCGGCGACTCCTGGGTGGCGGAGAGATCGGTGATCGCCGCAATGTGATCCCAGTCGATCCCGTGGCGCAGCCCGAGCAGTAGCGAGCTGGCGAGCAGGCCGATGCCGAGGCCGGTGGTCGAGAAGGGTGAGGCATCGAGCACGACCTGAGGCTAGAGGCCGGAGACCGGAGACCGGAGACAGGACCAGGGACTCAGGCCCGCCGGAAGTGCTCGAGCAGATCCTGGACCATGAAGGCGGTCGCCCCCCACAGCACTCCCTCGGGAAACTCGTAAAACCACATCTTGCGGCCCGGCCCCCAGAACCGGGTCTGCCAGCGGTCCTCGTCGAGCAGATCGTCGATCGCCGGCTCCAGCACCGCTGCCACCTCCTCGGGCTGAAGGACGAACCTCTCCGGTCGTCGCACCCGGGCCACCACCGGGACGATCTGCATGGTGACCGAGCGGGTGTGCACCGCACCCAGGCCCCCGAGAATCTCCACGACGTGGTCGCGGGCCAGACCCACCTCCTCGGCTGCCTCGCGCAGCGCGGTCTCGACCGGACCGTCGTCACCGGGATCAATCATCCCACCGGGGAATACCACGTCGCCGGGATGGCTGCGCATGTCGTCGGGACGACGGGTCATGATCAGGTGCAACCGGCCGTCGGCCTCGTAGATCGGCACCAGAACGGCAGCGCGCATCTCGGGAAAGGAAGCCACGGGGGGGAGGGAGGCGAGCGCCTCCCAGGTTGCGGGCACGGGATCATCGTACGAGGAGGGGCGAGGGGCGAGGGCGAGCCATGATCGCGCCCGTCACCTATAGGCTCGCCGCTATGTCCCGCGGCATACCCACCTCGCCTCGGACGACGGCGCGCCTCGAACTGCGGCCGTTCCGACGACGCGACCTCGAGGCCCTATGGGAGGCGGTCCATGACTCCTGGCCACAACTCGCCAAGTGGCTGCCGTGGGCTCACGCTGGCTATGGCAGGCCGGAGGCGCTGCGCTTCATCCGCGACAGCAGCACCGCGTGGGTGGAGGGCCGGGCATACGACTTCGCCATTCGGGACCGATTCGAACCGGATCGGCACCTGGGGAACATCTCGGTTTGGCCGACCTCACGCCGGGAGCGATCCGGCGAGATCGGGTACTGGATCCGCTCCTCGGCCGCTGGCACCGGCGTCGCCACCGAAGCAGCGGCCCGCGTCGCCCAGGTGGGCTTTGAGGAGATGGACCTGCACCGCGTCACGCTGCGCATCGCGGTCGGCAACCGGGCCAGCGAACGGGTGGCGGAAAAACTCGGCTTCACCCACGAGGGTCTCCTGCGCAAGGAAGTCCTGGTGCACGGTGTCTGGCTGGACCACACCCTGTGGGCCCTCTTGGAGGAGGAGTACCGCGCCCTGGTGCCCGATTGGGAAGAGCGGGGCTGGGCAGGGTGACCAAAAGCTCGGGGCGGCCCGTGTGGACCGCCCCGAGGCTCAACTACGACTAAGGCCGCGCCTTAGAAGTCCATGTCGCCGCCGCCGCCCGGCATGGGCGGCGAAGGCTTGTCTTCCTTCTTCTCTGCGATCAGGGCCTCGGTGGTGATCAGCATTGCTGCGATCGAGGCTGCGTTCTGCAGAGTGGAGCGGGTCACCTTGGCGGGGTCGGCGATGCCGGCCTTCACCAGGTCGACGTACTCACCGGTGGCGGCGTCGAAGCCGTTGCCTCCGGTGAGGGCACGCACCCGCTCGACGATGACCCCGCCCTCGTAACCGGCGTTGAAGGCGATCTGGCGGAGGGGTTCCTCCAGCGCCTTGCGCACGATGAGGCGGCCGGTCTTCTCGTCGTCGGTCCCACCGCGCATCTTGTCGACCGCAGCCTGGGCGCGAAGCAGAGCGACTCCGCCACCGGGGACGATGCCCTCTTCCACCGCGGCGCGGGTCGCCTGGATGGCGTCCTCGATGCGGTGCTTCTTCTCCTTGAGCTCCACCTCGGTGGCGGCGCCGATCTTGATGACGGCGACACCGCCGGCAAGCTTGGCCAGCCGCTCCTGGAGCTTCTCCTTGTCCCAATCGGAGTCCGAGTTCTCGATCTCACGACGGATCTGCTTGATCCGGCCTTCGACGTCGGCCTTGGAACCGGAGCCCTCCACGACGGTCGTGTTGTCCTTCGACACCACGAACTTGCGCGCCCGTCCCAGCATGTCGATGGTGACCCCGTCGAGCTTGAGCCCGACCTCTTCGGAGATCACGGTGGCGCCGGTCAGGATCGCGATGTCCTGGAGCATGGCCTTACGGCGCTCTCCAAAACCGGGGGCCTTGACCGCCACTGACTGGAAGGTGCCGCGCAAGCGGTTCACCACCAGGGTCGCCAGAGCCTCACCCTCGACGTCCTCGGCGATGATGGCCAGCGCCTTGCCCGCCTGCATCACCTTCTCCAGCACCGGGAGCAGGTCGTGCACCGCGGTGATCTTCTGGTTGGCCACCAGGATGTAGGGGTCCTGCAGGACCGCTTCCTGGCGATCGGCGTCGTTGATGAAGTACGGCGAGATGTAGCCCTTGTCGAACTGCATCCCCTCGGTGAACTCGAGGTCGATGCCGAAAGTCTGGCTGTCCTCGACGGTGATGACACCCTCGTTGCCCACCTTCTGCATGGCATCGGCAATGCTCCTGCCGATGGTGGAGTCCGCAGCCGAATTGGCCGCCACATAGGCGATCTCGCCGTGGGCGTTGGAGTCGACCGGACGGGCTAGGTTGCCGATGGCCTCGACCACCCGGGCAACGGCCTCCTCGATCCCCTGCTTCAGCTCGAGTGGGTTGGACCCGGCGGCGACGAGCCGGAGCCCCTCACGCACCATGGCCTGGGTGAGCACCGCCGACGTGGTGGTGCCGTCGCCGGCTACGTCGTTGGTCTTGTTGGTCGCCTCGTATGCCAGCTTGGCGCCCATGTTCTCCCACGGGTCGT
>JBKKBI010000007.1:0-5287 GCA_046714175.1 Acidimicrobiia bacterium
CCGTTACCGGCCATCGCCGTCGCCGGGACGAGAATGGCTCCGGCGGCCAGGCTGCCGGACACCACCTTCCATGTGCGCTTAACGACCATATTCGCTCCTTGAAATGTCGGCGACTCTGCCAGGGGGGTAATCGTTCCCACTCCGGGAATCGATATGGCCCAATCTGAGTCATCGGTAGCGGGGCCACCCAAACTTGAGGTGACTAGGCCGTGCTCCGGGCGGCGGCGATGCGCCGTTCCGCCTCCTGGCGCCATCCCGGCTCCTGAACGCGGAAGGGCCCCTGGGCGAATCCGAGCAGCGCCGCCGCAATCCGGGGACGGAGCGCCTCCCGACCCACCTGTCTCTCGAAAGACTCCTCGGCGATCGTGCGATACGTCTCGACCACAGCCGCCCCCGGACCGGGTCGGCCCAGGCAGATGAGCTGGGCGATCATGATCGCCAGGTCATCGGAGCGCGATCCGATCCCGACGGTGTCCACGTCCACGAGACGCAGCCGGTTTTCAGAGACGAGCAGCTGCGCGGCGTGGAAGTCGCGATGGGCGGTGATCGGCTCCACCTCGGGCGCCTGGGAGGCGGCCGCCACCACTGCGGCCAGGGACTCGGCCGCCTCGGGGAGGAGCAGACGCAGCGTGGCGGCGTGGTCGGTGGCCCGGGCCAGCGGCCCCGGCCGTGGTCGTGCGTCTACGGACACGGTTGCGATCAGATCGAGCAGTGCGATGAGATCGTCCGGCCCGGCCACGGCCCCACCACCTCCGGCGACGAGGGTCGCCGCCAGCGGAGACCCCGGAATGGCGTCCATGAACACCAACCCGAGCTCCGGGTGCCAGCCGCGGCTGCGGGGAATCGGCACCACCGGGGCCAGGGCGGCGTGGATCCCTTGCAGTTCGGCGACCCTTTTGGGCCGCACCACCTTGGCGAACAGGTGGTGACCAGACATCTCTATCTCCACCACTGCCCGCCGCCCCGGCCGGTAGGCGCGCACCCGGGTCCGCGGTTCGCTTCCTTTGATCCCCAGCGCCATCAGAAGCCGAGCCAGTCGCGGCGGATCGAGCACCGGGGCCAGACCGGGCAGGCCGGGGTCGTCCGGGTAGCGCCAGAACGAAACCTCGTTGCTGCCGTCGGAGACGCGGACCCCACCGACCGGGACATCGCCGCCGTGCATCGCCACCAGGGTCACCGGGTCGGTTTCACCCGGTAGGCGCGCCGCGTAGCGCACGGTGATCGATGCGCTCGGCCGGTACGCCACGTCGATGATGCGCACCGATTCGATCGGGCCGCGGTCAAGGGCGGTCTCCACCAGTTCTGCGGCCGCTGCCGGATCCAGCAGTTCGGCTAGGAGCGGCAAACGGGGATCGCTCCGATCGGGACTCATTGCGGCGACGGTACCGGTCCGGTGGCCACAGATCGGCCAGGGGCCAGCCTCTCCACCCCGAGCAGGCTCAGGCGTCGCCCGCCTCGCGGAGCCGCGCCAGCCGCTCCACCACGTCGGCGCGCCGCAGGGGATCGATCCACTCGAGCGGATTGATCGGCGCCTTCTTGAGAACGAACTCCATAGCCCGCCGGCTGTGGAGCACGACGAGGTTCTCGGGGGCGTGTCGCATGAGATCGCTGGTCGGGTCGACCAATTCCACGAACACGATGGCCTTGCGATTCTGATCGAGGACCCGAGATGCGATGTGCAGGGTCTTGACGTCGGGATCGGCAAAGCGGAAGTTGGCGAAGATGAACACCATCGCCGCTTCCTGGCAGTTGGCCTGCCGCAGCACCGCTGGGTTGATCGGTACACCGCGCACAAAACTGTGCTGGCTGTACGGATTGTGCTCGACGAGGTCGGTGGCAACGACGACGGGGAACCCAGCCAGTTCCGGAATCTGTGGGAGGCTCTGGATCAGCTCGTCGGCGATCGCGGTGTACTCGCAGATGAGCAGGTGGTTGCCGAAGCGGATCTGGGCGCGCCCGATGTCGCGACGCTCCACGAACCCGCGGGTGGTCTCAGCAATGATGGCGATCAGGCTGGTGAAGATGTAGAACCCGGACACGATGGTGAATATCGCCACGATGCGGCCCGCCACGGTCACGGGGACGATGTCGCCATAGCCGACCGTCGCGCTGGTGACCACCCACCACCAGAAGACATCGAACATGTCATCGATATCAGGGTTGTGACCGAGTTCGACGATCCCCATGACGACCATCGAGACAACCAGGCTCGCCACCAGCACCGCCAGCAGGACGCGCAGCCGGGCTTTCATGTGTCTCCAGTCTCTCCAAGGATCGCCCTGCCGTCCGGCGGGCAAATGCTGGACGGCCATCCTCGCGCAGTCAAGGTAGCCGGACACCGTTGGCCGCGCCGACGGCTGCCAGCCACGCTAGATCCTCCACCAGAACGGCGGTCCCGCGGCTCGCCCCTGTTCCGCTATGCCGCGACCACGACTGTACGATCGGACTCGGAGGCGAATTTGAGCATCGCGCTACCTGACGGAACCGTCACCCTCTTGTTCACCGACTTCGAGGGTTCCACGAAGTTGTTGGACTCGCTCGGGCTGGAGGCATACGCCGGGGCCCTAGAGGAGCATCGGCGCGCGCTGCGAGAGGCCTTCCGCCGCCATGGCGGCGTCGAGGTCGGCACCGCGGGAGACTCCTTCTTTGTGGCCTTCCCGACCGCGCCGGGAGCCGTGCAGGCGGCGCGCGAGAGCCAGGAGGCACTGGTGGGGGGCCCGGTTCGGGTGCGGATGGGCCTGCACACCGGGACACCGCTGTTGGCTGGCGGCGACTACACCGGGGCCGACGTGCATCTGGCGGCCCGGATCGCGGCGGCCGGACATGGCGGTCAGGTACTGCTTTCCAATTCGACTCGGGAGTTGGTCTCTGTCGACGTGACCCCCTTGGGCGAACATCGTCTCAAGGACTTCGCGGCTCCGGTGGGGATCTTCCAACTCGGGGCGGAGCGATTCCCACCGCTGAAGACGATTTCGAACACCAACCTTCCCCGGCCTGCCAGCTCGTTCGTGGGCCGAGAGAGGGAGGTGTCCGAGGTGGCGGCCCTGCTCGGGAACGGTGCTCGTTTGCTCACCCTGACCGGACCGGGTGGATCGGGCAAGACCCGGCTCGCGATCGAGGCCGCCACCCAGCTGGTACCCGACTTCGCCGCCGGGGTGTTCTGGGTGGGACTCGAAGCGCTCCGTGATCCCGCCTTGGTGCCCGACACCATCGCCCAAGCCTTGGGGGCCCGGGAGGACCTGGCCGGACACATCGGTGCGCGGCACCTGCTGGTGGTAGTGGACAACCTGGAGCAGGTGGTGGGAGCGGCGCCGCAACTGTCGGCCCTGATCGAAGCGTGTCCCCAGCTGCGGTTGCTGACGACGAGTCGCGAGGTACTACGGGTCAGGGGTGAGGTGGAGTATCCGGTACCGCCCCTCGCCGAGTCCGAGGCGGTCGACCTGTTCTGTTCTCGGGCGGGAGTGGAATCCGACGACACGATCCATCGACTGTGTCGGGCATTGGAGAACCTACCCCTGGCCGTGGAGCTGGCAGCAGCGCGGGCCAGTGTGCTCACACCGGGACAGATTCTGGAACGGCTCTCGGGTCGCCTCGACCTGTTGAAGGGCGGCAGGGACTCCGATCCCCGCCAGCACACTCTGCGGGCGACGATCGAGTGGTCATACGAGTTGCTCTCCGACGAGGAGAAGCGGCTGTTTGCCCGCCTCGCGGTGTTCCGCGGAGGCTCGACCCTCGAGGCAGCCGAACAGGTGGCCCAGGCCGATCTCGATGTCCTCCAATCTCTGGTCGACAAAAGCCTGGTCCGTCGCACCGGGGCGCGGTTCTGGATGCTGGAAACGATTCGCGACTATGCCGTCGAACGACTTGAGGCATCTGGTGAGGCAGCGTCGATGCGGCAGGGCCACGCCGAACACTTCTTGGCGCTGGCCGAGGAGGCGTACCCGCATCTCACCGGCAACCCCAAACAGTGGACCGATCGGCTCGAAGCCGAATACGACAACTTTCGCGGCGCCCTCGATCACCTCCAGACCGCCGGTGCCACCCAACTCGCGCTGCAGCTCGCTGGCGCGCTGTGGAAGTTCTGGAATCAGCGCGGGCACTTTGCCGAAGGCCGACAGCGCCTCCAGATCGTCCTCGCCGCCGACCCCGCCCCGACGCCGGCGCGCGGTCGCGCCCTCAACGGGGCGACCGCACTAGAGAGCGAGGGAGGAGACGCCGCCGCCGCTCGGGTGTACGCCGAGGAGGCCCTGGCCCTGCACCGCGCTCTCGGCGATGAGTGGGGCATCGCCAACTCTTTGTTTCTGCTCGGGCTCCTTTTCGACCCCGCGGCGGCAGCGCCACTCCTCGAGGAGAGTGCTGAGCAGTTCCACCGGCTCAGGGACGAGCATTACATCCTGCTCTTGAACAACAACCTCGCCTACATCTACTCACAACTCGGTGACGTCACCCGCGAACGAGCAATCCTGGAAGAGAACCTCGGCAGGGCCCGCTCCGTAGGCAACAGGCGCATGGAACGCGACACCCTCGACGGCTTGGCAGCCGCTGCACTGCAAGAGCAGCGCTTTGGTGACGCCCATTCGATGCTCCGCGATGCCCTGCACATCGCCCGTGAGCTCAATGAGCCATTCGAACTGGCCGCAGTCCTCATCCACATCGCCGAGGGCCTCGCCGCCGAGGGGAACGCCACTGCGGCCACCCGACTCCTCGCAGCCGCCGAGGCGATTCGGGAGAAGATGGGCGGCAGCAGAGATTACGTGATCGCCCGAAGAGACCGCGCTCTGGCCGCCATTCGCACTCGCCTGGACGAAGCGGCGTTTACGACTGAGTGGGAGCAAGGCCAGACGCTGACCGTAGAGCAGACGATCGACCTCGCCCTCGATACCCCGGCCTGAGCGCAGCGCATCCGAGCTCGGCGGCTCCGCCGACCCGGCCGAGTCGGGGTATCTGGCTGAAGGGCTCTACTGCGCTTCGCCGATGGCGTACATGTAGCCGTCGCGGTTCCACAGGAAAATCTGCCCGCCCCACACTGCCGGGGTGGCCTCGACGTTGCCGGTGCCGACGTCCAGCGTCCACAACTCCGCGGGGGCCTTGGGGTCCGTGATGTCGTAGGCATGCATGATCCCGTTGAACTCGGTGACGATCAGCCGGTCCCCCACCACCACCGGCGACGACCACGACGCCGGCGACACTGCGATCGAGGTGACTTCCTCGCCGGTCTCCCGGTCCAGGACCACGAGGAATCCGCGGTTGGTCACGACATATATGACACCGTCGCCGAGGGCCGGGG
>JBKKBI010000008.1:0-5976 GCA_046714175.1 Acidimicrobiia bacterium
ACGGTCCTGCCACCTTCACGGATGGCGAAACGGAGACCCTCATCCATCGCAATCGGATTGATCAACTCCACCCGCATCTCAGTGTTATCCCCCGGCATCACCATCTGAGTCCCCTCCGGCAACGTGATCGACCCCGTCACATCCGTAGTCCGGAAATAGAACTGCGGCCGATACCCCGGAAAGAACGGATTGTGCCTGCCGCCTTCTTCCTTGGTCAGGACGTAGACCTGGGCGTCGAAATCGGTGTGCGGAGTAATCGAACCCGGCACACACACCACCTGACCCCGCTCCACATCATCCTTACCCGTACCCCGCAACAACAACCCCACATTGTCCCCAGCCCTTGCCTCATCCAACAGCTTGCGGAACATCTCCACCCCAGTCACCGTGGAACGCTGCGTAGCACGAATACCCACAATCTCGATCTCCGACCCCACCTTCAACAAACCCCGATCCACCCGACCCGTAACCACCGTCCCCCGCCCCGTAATACTGAACACATCCTCAATCGGCATCAAAAACGGCTTATCAACATCCCGGGTCGGCTCCGGAATATACGAATCCACCGCATCCATCAACGCCATCACCTGCCCCGCCGCCTCCGCATCCCCCTCCAACGCCTTCAACGCCGAACCCCGAATCACCGGAACCTCATCCCCCGGAAACTCATACTCCGTCAACAAATCCCGAACCTCCAACTCCACCAAATCCAACAACTCCGGATCATCGACCATATCCACCTTGTTCAAAAACACCACAATGAACGGCACCCCCACCTGACGCGCCAACAACACATGCTCCCGAGTCTGCGGCATCGGACCATCCGCCGCCGACACCACCAAAATCGCACCATCAATCTGCGCCGCCCCCGTAATCATGTTCTTCACATAATCCGCATGACCCGGCATATCCACATGCGCGTAATGCCGCAACTTGGTCTCATACTCCACATGAGCAATCGCAATCGTGATCCCCCGCTCCCGCTCCTCCGGCGCCTTATCAATCTGATCAAACGCCGTAAACTTCGTCGCCCCCACCCCCGACTCCGCCAACACCTTCGTAATCGCCGCCGTCAACGTCGTCTTCCCATGATCAATATGACCCATCGTCCCCACATTCACATGAGGCTTCGACCGCTCAAACTTTTCCTTACCCATTACCCCTGACCTCCTGGGTCATTCGCCGCGGACCTTCGCCACGACTTCCGCGGCGATGGAATCCGGCACCGGCATGTACGAATCGAAGTGCATCGTGTACGCCGCGCGACCCTGGGTGCGTGACCGCAGGTCGGTGGCGTAACCGAACATCTCCGCGAGCGGAACGATCGCGCTGATCACCCTGGCATTACCCCGCTGATCCATGTCGCCGATCTGGCCACGACGCGAGTTGAGGTCACCGATGACGTCGCCCATGTAGTCCTCGGGCGTCACCACCTCGACCTTCATCACCGGCTCCAGCAATACCAGGCCAGCCTTGCGGGCAGCCTCCTGCAGTGCCATCGAACCGGCGATCTTGAAAGCCATTTCTGAAGAGTCGACGGCGTGGGCAGAGCCATCCACGAGGATGGCGCGCACGTCGACGATCGGGTAGCCGGCGAGCACGCCGGACTCGAGGGCCGCCTCGATTCCGTCGTCCACCGCCGGGATGTACTCCTTGGGGACCTTGCCGCCCTTGACCTGGTCCACGAACTCATAGCCGCCGCCGGGGCCGGTGGGCTCGAGGTTGATCACCACGTGGGCAAACTGGCCCTTGCCGCCGGTCTGCTTGATGTGGCGGTACACGACGTCCGAGACCGCCTTCTTGATGGTCTCGCGATAGGCGACCTGGGGGCGGCCGACGTTGGCATCCACCTTGAACTCGCGGCGGAGACGGTCGACCAGCACCTCGAGGTGCAGCTCGCCCATCCCGGCGATGATCGTCTGGCCCGTCTCCTCGTCGGTGCGCACCAGGAACGTGGGGTCCTCTTCGGCGAGACGATGCAGGCCGTCGCCCAACTTCTCCTGGTCGGACTTGGTCTTGGGCTCGATGGCGATGTGGATCACCGGGGCCGGGAAAGTCATCGACTCCAGCTGGATCGCGTGTTCGGGGGAGGTGAGGGTGTCGCCGGTGGTGGTGAGCTTGAGCCCGACCACCGCAACGATGTCGCCGGTGAAGACGTCGTCGATGTCCTCGCGGTGGTTGGCGTGCATCCGCAGCAGGCGGCCGACGCGCTCCTTCTTCCCGTTGGTGGAGTTGAGCACCGTCTCACCCTTGCTCAGGTGACCCGAGTACACGCGCATGTAGGTGAGCTTGCCGACATAGGGGTCGGACATGATCTTGAAAGCGATCGCCGAGAATGGCTCGTTGTCCGCCGGCTTGCGGTCCAACACCTGGCTCTCGTCGCCGGGCTTGAACCCCACTACCGGCGGCAGGTCAACCGGGCTGGGCAGGTAGAGCGACACCGCATCGAGGAGCGGCTGCACTCCCTTGTTCTTGAAGGCGGCACCCGTGAGCACCGGAACGAAGACATTGTTGAGCACTGCGGCGCGGATGGCGCTGCGGATCTCGTCAGGGGAGATCTCCAGATCCTCGAGGTACTTCTCCAGGAGCTTCTCGTCGACCTCCGCGCAGGCGTCGAGCAGCTTGTGGCGCCACTCGTTGGCCGACTGCGCGAACTCGGCCGGGATGTCGACCGTCTCCCAGGCCTCGCCGCTGTCGTCGGGCCAGATGTGGGCCTTCATCTCCACCAGGTCGACGACACCCTTGAACTGGGATTCGGCGCCGATGGGAAGCTGCAGCGGGACCGGGCGGGCATCGAGACGGAGACGGATCGACTCGATCGCGCCGTAGAAGTCGGCGCCGATGCGGTCCATCTTGTTGATGAAGCAGATACGGGGAACCTTGTAGCGGTCAGCCTGGCGCCACACCGTCTCGGTCTGCGGCTCGACCCCGGCGACGGCATCGAACACCGCCACCGCACCGTCGAGCACCCGCAGCGAACGCTCCACCTCGACGGTGAAGTCGACGTGGCCCGGGGTGTCGATGATGTTGATCCAGGTGTCCTTCCAGAAGCAGGTGGTAGCAGCGGAGGTGATCGTGATGCCACGCTCCTGCTCCTGCTCCATCCAGTCCATGACGGCGGCGCCTTCGTGGACCTCACCCATCTTGTAGGTCTTGCCCGTGTAGTAGAGGATGCGCTCGGTCGTCGTCGTCTTGCCCGCGTCGATGTGCGCCATGATCCCGATGTTTCGGGTCCGGCTCAGCGGGTACTGACGAAGGTGATGCAGCGCGTCGTTGGTCATGGGATTACCAGCGGTAGTGGGCGAATGCCTTGTTGGATTCGGCCATCTTGTGAACGTCTTCCTTGCGCTTGAAGGCCGCGCCCTGGCGCGCGGAGGCGTCGAGGATCTCGTTGGCGAGGCGCTCCGCCATTTCCTTGTCGCGGCGCTTTCGGGCGTAGTCCACGATCCAGCGAACTGCCAGCGTGCTGGAGCGACGGGGACGAACCTCGACGGGGACCTGATAAGCGGAGCCACCCACCCGGCGGGAGCGCACCTCGACCGCGGGACGGACGTTGTCCACGGCCTTCTTCAGCACCGTGATCGGATCCTGGCCGGCGCGCTTTTCGACGATCTCGAGCGCGCCGTAAACGATGTCGCGGGCCTTGTCCTTCTTGCCCTTCCACAGGATCTTGTTGATCAACTGGGTGACGAGAACGCTCCGGAATACCGGATCCGGTTCGAGACGCTGTACTTCGGCGGGAGCGCGGCGCATGTCGATCAGCTCTTCTTGGCGCCGTAGCGGGAGCGGGCCTGCTTGCGAGCCGATACGCCGGCGGCGTCGAGCGTGCCGCGGACGACCTTGTAGCGGATACCGGGGAGATCCTTCACCCGGCCGCCACGGATCAGGACGATGGAATGTTCCTGAAGGTTGTGGCCCTCGCCGGGGATGTAGGCGGTGACTTCGGTGCCGGTGGAGAGGCGCACCCGGCAAACCTTGCGCAGAGCGGAGTTCGGCTTCTTAGGAGTCACCGTGTAGACGCGAGTGCATACGCCGCGACGCTGCGGCGCCCCGGCGAGACCGGGCGTCTTCTCCTTCTTTGGCTTCGATGCGCGGCCCTCACGGACCAGCTGCTGGATGGTCGGCACTCGTGCCCTCTCCGCTATGTCGTTGTCGTGGGCGGCGCAGCCACAAGGGCACTGCGCTGCTCGTGCGTCAGCCGGCTACTCGCCCCGTGGGGAAACGCCGACTCAAACCCGCCCCTCTCAGCGGAGTAGCCCGGCAGCAATGCCGCCGGGCTTGCACCTCACGAGAAGGGCGTCGGACCGAAGTCGCGGTTGCGGAGTATAGAGGTAGGTCGTTCCAGGGCGCAAAAGTGGCGGGGGAGAGGAGAAAAGGGTTGGCCAAACCGGAAACCACGGTGCAACAGGGGGGGCTGTCTGGCTCAACCATCTGGGGACAAGGCCCCTACTACGGGGACATCGCCGGTCTCGACGCTGACAACGATCTCATCGCTTGCGAGGGCCTCCCCTAGGGTCGCCGCCGCCCACATCCGGAGTCTCCAAGGGGCCAACCCGGGTCGTAGAGAAAGTCGATCGGGGTCTCCCGCGCTAACTAGGTGATGTCAGCGCCAAAGAAGGCTGCGAGTCCTGCCGACACGCACACAAACGCCCCGACGATGACGATCGTGATCGTCGCCCGTACCGCGCCGGACGGTGCGTCGAAATCGACCGACACGTCATCACCGCTACCGGAGGCGGTCCCGCATGGATGAGCGCCCCCCGCTCTCACGGAAACGCTTCATCGACCAGACGGAGCTATCGGACATGGTGAGCCGTATCCCCAACGCTCGGCTCGTGACCATCGAGGCCGGGCACCATGTGCACAGCTCGAAGCCTGACGAGTTCGCATCAGCTGTCCAGGCCTTCCTGACGGAGTAGCCCCCCGGGGCAGAGGACTGTCCCCTCGGCCATAGTGCGTAAAGGTCACCTGAAGTCGCAGCGTGACTAATCCGCCGTCATCCAGGTGATCGAGATACTGGCTTCAGCAGCAGACAGCGACAGCTTGTCGACAAACCCCGTCCACAGCCCGGCCTGGCGGGATTCGAGGATCGGAAAGTGCAACAGACATCGCACGTCCGGCGCCTCAGTCACGCAGTCGGAATCGGAACTTGCGCGCAGAATCTGCAGGGTGAGCCCATCGGCAGTCTCGAAATGGATCCGAAGATCCGTACCTATCGGGAATACAACGAGGACGTCGAAGGCATGAGTGGCTGGGTCAGGTGCTTCAAACCCAAAGGAGGTCGACACTTGGCCCTCCCCCAAGGCGAGAGCGACCTGAGTGTCAGGCACTGTGAGGAGACCGTTCTCGCTGGTAGTGCCGTAAGGGAACGTTCCGAGAATGCGCCGACCATGGTCGGTGTACTCCAGACACACACCCTGCCAACCAGGGGGCAGCGGCGCGGCGCTTACCGCATCACACGAGGTGCCAAACAGGAGAGTCGGCTCCCCAACGCGCACTCGCACCAAGACCGAGTCCTCACCAACCGGCCATCTGAAAAGTTCGTCACCCAGCTGAAGATCAGCAACCGCCACCAGCTCCGGGGTGACCAGAGCTTCCGCGCCAACTGGCTCGGCTTCAGACGGGATCGAGGCCGAGGCCGGGCGCTCGTGGCCGGAACACGAGGCTGCAAATAGGGCGAGCGCCATTGCCGAGGCCCACGAGCGGATCAGCCGGGGTGCCGAGACCACCATGCATCAAGGGTATCCCCTGCACCCACCAAACCGATGGCCGTCCGCGGGCACATCCCGTCCCCTCCAGAGCGGCCACCAACACGTACCTACCTCCGCCCCGATTTCCGGTTTCGCCAACCCTTTTCTCCTCTCCCCGCAAAAGTGGCGGAAAGCGCGAAATCCGCACACCGCAGTGGGCCAAACTCTGAGCCGCCAAGGACCGCGGGCCTACTTCCCCGCCGTCTCCACCCCCGCCCGGATCTGG
>JBKKBI010000009.1:0-10364 GCA_046714175.1 Acidimicrobiia bacterium
CGGTCGGTGCGGGTCTCCAGCCCCGACAAGATCCTCTTCCCCGAGCAGGGTTGGACCAAGCTCGATGTGGTGGAGCACTATCTCCTCTGTGCGCAAGGCGCGGTGCGAGGGGTATGGCATCGCCCGACTTCGCTGAAACGCTGGCCCGGCGGCATCACCGAGGACTTCTTCTTCACCAAGCGGGCGCCGGGGACCATGTCCCACACCCACGCCGTGGAGTTTCCTTCGGCGCGTCCCGGAAACATGCCCTATGTCGAGGATGTCGCCGACATTGTGGAGCAGGTGCAACTCGGTGTGGTCGATCTCAATCCGTGGAACGCGCGCATCGACGATCTCGACCACCCCGACGAATTGCGTATCGATCTCGATCCCACCGAGGGGTTCACCTTCGACCACTGTCGCGAAGTGGCGGCTGCGACCGATGTCCTCCTCACCGAGAAGGGGCTGGTGGGGTGGCCGAAGACCTCGGGGTCGCGCGGGATCCATATCTACGTGCGGCTTCAGACCCGATGGGACTACTTCGAGGTGCGTCGCGCCGGCCTCGCACTGGCGCGCGAGTTGGAGCGTCGGACCGAACTTGCCACCACCGCGTGGTGGAAGGAGGAGCGCAGCGGGGTGTTCATCGACTTCAACCAGAACGCCCGCGACAAGACGATCGCCGCGGCGTACTCGGTGCGGCAGACCGGGCTCGTCTCCACGCCTTTCCTATGGAGCGAGGTGGAGGACATCCAGCCGAGGGAGATGACCCTGGTCGGTTTTCGGGAGCGGTGGAGCGCGGTCGGAGACCTCACCGCCGGTATCGATGACGACCCTGGTGATCTGACCCCGATTCTCGACATGGTGCTGGCCGACGAGGCCAACGGGATCGGCGACGCCCCGTGGCCGCCGCACTACAAGAAGATGCCTGGCGAGCCGCCGCGCGTGCAGCCCAGCAAGAGGAAGATGACCGACTGACCCAGCCGGGTCAGCGCCAGGGCGAGAACCCGCCAAGCCCTCGGAGCAACACCCGCTTGGTGCGAGGGAACCGACTGGTCAGCCGCCCCCCCCAGTTCCAGAGCCTGACCCGGAAGGGCGGAGTGGGAGTCGGAAAAGCAACCTCGCTGGTGGCCTCCACGCCCTCGAGATGACCCGCTTCGACCCCCAGCGGCTCGGGAGCGTTGCCGTGGAACTCAACCACCAGGTAGCGGGCCGGATCGGGGCCGGAGTTGCGGATGCCGTGAGGCACCCCTCCCGCTACAAAGCACAGTGCCGGCGCCACCAGGGTGGTGCCGAGGGTGTCAACCTGGCCTTCGAGAAGCACAAGGCCCACATCGTGCGCATCGACGTGCGGCTCGTAACCGGCCCCAGGGTCAAGCTCACTCCTGTGGGCGTGAAGTGTGAGTAGGAAGTCGGTGCCGCCCTCGAACACAGGAACCGCTCGGAACCCCTCGTCGCCGACCCCCGTCGGCCGAGCGGGATAGTGGACACTGGCCTCGAGTCGCGGCGTGGAGAGCCGACGAGAGCCGGTCCACTTGAACATCAGGTAGTGCGCGGTTGAACCGCCAACGGCCGAAATCGTATGGGCACGCCCGCTCGGGTAATAGGCGACAGTATCCGGTGTCGCCCTGCGGGTGGATCTCCCGCGGTCATCGTCGTAGGTCAGCTCCGCCTCGCCGCCCAACATGATCAGCACCTCCTCCTCGGCGTGGGTGTGCGGAGCGTGTGGAGACCGCCCAGTGGCCAGCGTCGAGACATGGCAGGTGAGCGTGGCGATGTTGCCGGTTTGGCCCCGGAACAGATGATTCGGTCGGAACCCCGAGGCGATGTCGGGATCGAGTCGCGGGAGGGGTCCCGTCCACGCCGAGATTGGCGCCTCAGCACCAACGACCGGTGGCACCGGAACCAAGTCGTTCGTCGCCATGTCGGCCTCACCGGCGACCACGAGGCACGGCGGCCGAGGAGCATCGTGGAGACTAAATGGCCACTCCAGACTCGACAGATCAGGAATCCTGATCGGGGTCGTTGCCGCGGCGTATTGCAGAAGCAATGCCCGCCGTGTCGAGGTCGTGACGTTGTGCGACCCGTGCCAGAGATGGCCATCGAACCAGATCGCCTCTCCATCACTGATGTCGAGCGTCACCACCGCGGCGCTGGGATCCCACTCACCAGCCCACTCGAGAATCTCCTCCTCGCCGTACTCGCCGCGGCGTCGACCGTGATTCAACGCGACCTGCTGGATCGGGACCCCGAAGCGATGGGAGCGCGCTACAAGCCGAAGCGACGACTCCCGGGAGGTCCCTTCGAGTCCGATCCACACTGAGACGCTGCGTGAGACCGGGTCAGCCGTCTCGATGTCCACGTGGTGGAGATGGATGTGCCCCGGAGGGCTGATCACCTGGCTCGCACCCCACAAGACCACGTTGGAGCCGAGCACGTCTAGGACCGGAGCGAGTATCGAGCGGCGTATCGAGAGATCGCGCAGCAACCGCCACGCCGCGGCGCCGCCTTTTGACCAGAGGAGAGGACCAGGATGGGAGGTGTCGAAAGCGGCACCGATGAGGTGTGCTTCCGCTGCGTCCATCACCCGGCCCGGTCCCGCAAAGCCCTCCCGGGAGAAGCTGGCGGTGTCCACGACGGCAGGCTACCGGAGGGTGCCGTCAGCCGAAACCGACCGGCCCAAAGCCAGGGCCGTGCCTGCGACGATGCGGGGTAGTGTTCTGCCCCGACACTGAGAAAGCCATTGCAGTTCACACCTACCGCCATCCCCGAGGTACGCGTCCTCACTCCACCCCGGTTCACCGACTCCCGCGGGTTCTTTGCTGAGACGTACCGCGCCGAGTGGTTTCCTGGCCTCGACTTCGTTCAGGACAACCACTCTTACTCGCGGGAATCCGGAACGATTCGAGGACTGCACTATCAGCTGCCTCCAGGTGATCAGGCAAAACTCGTCCGGGTCGTGCAGGGCCGCATCAACGACATCGCGGTGGACCTCAGGATGGGGTCACCCACTTACCTCCGCCACGTCGTCGTCGAGCTGACCGCTGAGCGGGGAGAACAGCTGCTCGTTCCCTCAGGCTTCGCTCACGGCTTCGTCACCCTCGAATCCGACACCGTCGTGCTGTACAAGGTGAGCTCCTACTACTCGAGCAAGGACGAGGTAGGCATCGCCTGGGACGATCCGACGCTGGGCGTTGATTGGGGTGTTGCGAGCGACCCGGTGCTGTCAGCACGCGATCGGACCCTGCCGCGAGTGGACCCAGAGCAACCTCCGTTTCGCTTTGGGGGCGACAAGTGACTCGGCGCTACCTCGTGACGGGTGGAGCAGGATTCATCGGGTCGAACTTTGTGCGCCATCTCTTCGCGTCCGAACCAACTGCGACCGTCATCAACCTCGATGCGCTCACATACGCGGGTGTGCCTGCGACCGTTACCGAACTCGACGCCGATCCTCGTCATGAGTTCGTTCACGGCGACATTCGCGATGCGGCGCTTGTCGACTCTCTCCTTCCGGGGATTGATGTGGTCGTCCATTTCGCGGCCGAAAGCCATGTCGATCGCTCCATCGCCGGACCAGCTCCCTTCCTCGAGACCAACGTCGTCGGTACCGGAGTGCTGATCGACGCCGCACGACGCCACTCCGTCCCCCGATTTCTCCACGTTTCCACAGATGAGGTCTACGGATCGATTGCAGATGGCTTTGCCCCCGAGGACCATCCGCTCCACCCTTCATCTCCGTACTCGGCGTCGAAAGCGGGTGCCGATCTGGTGGTGTCGTCGTACGGCGTCACCTTCGACTACCCCGCGATCATCACCCGGTGCACCAACAACTTCGGCCCATATCAATTTCCGGAAAAGCTGGTACCCCTCTTCATCACCAACCTTTTCGATGACCGGCCGGTTCCCTTGTACGGCGACGGAAGTAACGAGCGGGACTGGTTGTACGTACTGGATCACTGCCGAGCGTTGCACATGCTGGTGGACGATGGCATAGCGGGCGAGATCTATAACATCGGGGCAGAAAACCAGATGACCAATCTCGAGTTGACCCGGCGCATCCTTAGTGCAGTTGAACAAGACGAAGCCATGGTCGAGCGGGTCGCCGACCGGCCCGGGCACGATCTGCGTTATGCGGTCGACTCCTCCAAGATTCGCCGGCTGGGCTGGGCCCCGCAGTACGGCTTCGACGAGCACCTCCAGACGACGGTCGAGTGGTACCGGAATCGTCGAGACTGGTGGGCACCCCTGAGGCGGACCCCGGCGTGAAGGGACTGGTTCTCGCCGGAGGCATGGGATCGCGTCTCCGCCCCATCACGTATTCGATGGCCAAGCAGCTCATTCCGATCGCCAACAAGCCCATCATCGAGTACGGCCTCGAGGACCTTGTCGAGGCGGGCATCACCGAGGTGGGAATCATCATCTCGCCCGAAACGGGCGGGGCGATTCGCGAGTCGGTGAGCCGATCCGCGCCGAGAATCGGATTCGAGCCCACCTTCATCGTCCAGGACTCGCCCCGCGGTCTGGCTCACGCCCTCCTCACCGGGCTCGCCTTCATCGACGGTGACGACTGCCTCATGTATCTGGGTGACAACCTGGTGAAGGGAGGTGTGGCGGACGTGGTCCGCGACTTCGAGCAGCACCGACCCAACTGTCAGATCATGCTCTCACCGGTCGACAACCCCTCGGCCTTCGGCGTGGCCGACCTGGCTCCCGATGGGTCGATCCGGCAGCTGGTGGAGAAGCCTTCGGTGCCTCCTTCGAATCTCGCACTGGTAGGCGTCTACCTCTTCGACAACACCATCGGCGAGGCGGTGCGATCCATCGAGCCCTCGGGACGAGGCGAGTACGAAATCACTGATGCCATCCAGTATCAGGTGGAGCGGGGACGAATGGTCCGAGCCTCGATTGTCAGCGGCTGGTGGAAGGACACCGGGACCCGTGAAGATCTCCTCGCCGCCCAGCACCTCGTGATCGGCGAGATGGTGGACGATGTCGCCGGCGTCGTGATCGACACCTACCTACGGGGGCCGGTGAAGGTCGGAAGAGGGTCGAAAGTTGTGGACTCACGGATCGTGGGACCGGTGGTGATCGGCGACGATGTGGAGATCGTGCGCTCGACGATCGGTCCGGAGACTTCTATCGGCAATGGGTCGAGCATTTCGGATGCCACCATCGAGTCCTCCATCGTGATGGACCGAGCCGGTGTGCATGGGTGGAAGATCCGATCATCCCTGCTCGGACGCGGCGCGCAGCTCCACGGCGCCGCACCATCTAGCTTCGTCAGCTTGATGCTCGGCGAGCAGTCCGAGATCAGCGGCGAATGACCCTGATCCTCGGAGGAGGCGGCCAGCTCGCCACGGCTTTCCGCGGCCTCCTCCCGGATGCCCAGGTGCCGAAACGATCGGAACTGGACCTCACCGACCTTGTCGAGCTGCCGCGTCGCATCTCCACGGCCCAACCCTCACTGGTCATCAACTGCGCGGCCTACACCGCAGTGGACCGCGCCGAAGAAGAACCCGAACTTGCCCACCTGGTGAACGCCACGGCTGTTGGCGTGCTGGCGAGCTGCTGTGCGGACATGCGAGTGCCCTTCGTGACATTCTCGACCGACTATGTGTTCGACGGCGCGGCCTCCCACCCGTATGTGGAGTCGTCGCTGCCCAATCCGCTCAGCGTGTACGGTGAGTCCAAGGCGGCTGGAGAGCATGCCGCCCTGGCGGCCAACCCTGAGTCCCTGGTCATCCGCACCTCCTGGCTCTTCTCAGCGACCCACCGCAACTTCGTCACTTCGATCGTGGATCGAGCCCGCCGCGGCTCGGTACGGGTGGTGGCGGACCAGTCCGGGTGCCCGACGTACGCCCCGGACCTCGCCGCGGCGACCCTGGATGCGGTCGCCGGTGGCGCAAGCGGGCTGCTGCATCTCACCAACACCGGCGCCACGACCTGGTTCGGCCTGGCCACCGAGGCGTGTGCCGCGGCCGGCGTCGATCCTGCGGCGGTGAGGGCCGTCACCTCCGATGAGTACCCGACCCGGGCCCGTCGTCCCCGGTACTCGGTCCTTGGATCGGAGCGAGCCGCATCCCTCGGCCTAGACCCGATGCGGCCGTGGCAGGAGGCGGTGCAGGTGGCGCTCACGGGGTCCCACCCCTCCTGATCAGCGCTGCCCAGCTCAGCCCAGCGAGCGCACCAACCTCGGCGATGCAGAAGGCCACCGCAACGCGTAGTGCCGGCTCTCCGGGAATCAGCGCGATCGTGACCCCGGCGAGGACGACCGCGGTGATCCACACCATGGCGAGCCGATCGGTCCGCCCCCGGGCGACCAGTATCTGCGTGGTCACCAGACCGGCCATCCCGGCGATCACGCCGACGGCGGCGAGTCCGGAAAGCCAAGCCTGCGGTCGGAAGTCGTCGCCGTAGAGCAAGGCCACCACCGCGGGGCCCACCAAAGCTGCCGCGAACCCGACGACGAGGCTTGCCCCGATGCCGCCGACGAGCAGGCGGAGCACCCATCGGTCGAGCTCACGGTCGTCGCCGGCGACGGCTCGGCGCGTCGCCGCAGGCAGGATGCGGGCCACTAGGTTGTACGAGGCGCTCATCGGGCCCCGAAACAGCGTCATCGTCACGAAAAACACGCTGATGGCGGCGGGAGCGGCACCGAGCATCCCCACCACCAAGGGTCCGGCGGCGAGCACCGTCTGCGATGCCGCGGTGGCGACCACGTAGGCCCCCACAAACCGCAGATCTCCCCCGCCATCCGCTTCGTCTTCAGCCGACGCCACCGGCGCCGCCCGAAACGGTCGCACCGCCAGCACCACCACGGGTGAAACCACCAATGCCCAGCCGAGCGCCACCGCACCCCAGTCCATCACGGCCACCAAGATCGCGCCCCCGAGTTTCGCCGCAGCATCCAGGACCACCACCAGGCCATACGCGGCGAATCGGTGGGTGCCGGCCAGGTTCCCGCGACCCAGCGCCAGGATCCCGTGGCCAACGAACATCACAGCCGCTATCGGGATGAATCCGGCCTCACCCCCCAACAACGAATCGCGGGCCACGATGGCAAATGTGGTCGCCGCCGCGGTGGCGGCGCCGATGATCGCCACCACGCTGCGGTCCGCCCCTCCGAGCCGCCTCGACGATCGCATGCCGAGCACCTTGCGCCGGATCACGAGCTGCTCCAACGGCAACAGGAACACCGTGAAACCGAGGAACAGGAGGGTCCACATCACCGACACCGGGGCAAAACCATCGGCACCGAGCAGACGACCGCCGATCACCTGAAAGATGTATGCCTCGATGGCGCTGAAGGCGGTCCCGGCGAACATCATCGCGGTGCCGCGTCGCAACGAGCCGACCGGAGGGCCGACGCCGCTCATGACGGGGACGACCCTGGTTCCGGGGAGAGCGAAACCTCCCCGGCCCTACCTGGCGAGGCCCGCAGCGCCACGACCGCGATCATCACGAACGACATCAGCACAACCGGATAGGCGAAGCGGTATTCATGCGCCGGGGTGGTGACTGCCACGTTCAGGGTGTGGGCACCGAGCAGGACCGCGGGCAGAAGCAGGCCCGAGGACCGGCCGCGACGGCGCGCCACCACCAGAGCGGCCGTCGCTGCCCATAGCGGCACCGCCGGGCGCCAGGTGATCCACATGAGCTGGGGTTTGTCGATCCACTCCCAGACCGAGAGAGTGGCGGTGTTGATGCGATCTGAGATCGGCCGACGCACGATGCCGTAGGTATTCGGCGGGATGTCGAACGGCGGGCGATGGAAGTACGAGCTCCCCACCGACCAGGAGACCATCAGATATGACGCGGCACACCACCGGTGCCCGAGCACCGTGTCCGGATCCCGCAAGTAGGTGGCGAACACCAGATCGCGAAAGGGCTCCGGGTCGCTGAGGATCACGCCCTTGTCGAGCTCGGCCGAGAACACGAGCGGCGTGGAGTCGTGGCAGTCGTAGAGCCGGTTCCACACCTCCGGCTCCGCGATCGAGCTCATGTAAGCGCTCTCGGCGGCAGTGAAATTGGCCGGCTCATGCACGAACGATGCGGCCACGTCGGAGATGAAGACCGTCGCTGGCTGTATCGCGGCTGTATCCACCCGGGCCAATGGAAACACGATCAGATTCACTACCGCAATCGACCCGACCAACGACCCGGCCAGAGCCAGCAGCGGTCCGCGGTCTCGCCGCAACCGCCAGCCCGCGGCCCCAAGCAGGATCACGACCGTGATGAAGCCGTTGTGGCGCAGCAGCCACACCAGGGCCAGCGCCAGACCGAGTCGCAATGCCGGACCGATTCGGCGCATCCGTGTCGGATCGGCGGCGTAGCCGAGCAGTTCGGTCAGCGCCCACAGCATGGCGATCGTGAACGGCACATCCTTGAAGAGGGCGACGGTGGTCAGCCCGACGGCTGGCCAGGTGGCAATGAGGAGCGCTACGGCGACACCCGCTATGGGCTTGGCTCCGAGCTCGACGAGACGCCGCGCCACCACCGCAAGCACTACGGCCGTGAGCCCGACCTGGAGCAGCGAGACCGCCCCAGGATTGGTCCAAAGACGGGTCGCCACCCACATCAGCAGTGTGTGAACCGCGGGGTGTTGGTTGTTGATGTCGAAGCGCATGAGCTGGTCCCACTGGTCGGTGGCATCGGTAGACATGAATCCGGGAAACCAGCCCACCCACCAAACGAGCAACGGCACCACCGCAGATAGGCCTAACAGAAAAGCTCGGTCGGGGGCCGGCAACCCACGCCACCACCGAGCAGCTCGGGAGCCAGTTGCGATCACATCCGCAGACTAAAGGCGCACTTCCCTGGTCCGGAGCGGGGTACCGAAGGCGATCTCGCAGAGATCCGGGTGATTGGTATGGTCCCGAGCCGAAGCCGCTCCTGAAGGTTCTCAAGTGACACCCCGCCGCATACCGATGATCAACTCATGATCCGCCCCTTATTCCGCCGCGTCTCGGCGGTGGCGCTCCTTTGGGTGCTCGCCAATGCTCTGCCGGCGAGCGGCGATACGCTGCTGCAGCCCGAGGGCACCGTCCACGGCGGGTTCTATTCGAGCGAATGGGACGCCACCGCAGACCTCAACGCGATGACCTCCTGGGCGGGCCGCAAGGTCACCTTCGGCGGGACCTTCCACGGCGTGTTCGAATCCGACCCGAACACGCTCTGCAGCGGCAGTCCGTGCTGGTTCGGCAACACCGACTGGATTCTCGAGCACGTTTGGGACGCCAAGGCGACCCCGGTGGCCAACCTCACGATCCCGGCATCGGCAGCGGCAATCGCCGGCGGGTCCTACGACGCCGCCATCCTGGCGTGGGTGCAGAAGGTCAAGGCGTGGACCGATCGCCCGGACGATCGCAATCCGCAGCGCACGCTCTTCATCGCCCCGTTGCAGGAGCAGAACGGCCATTGGGTCCCCTACGGGTGTGACCCGGCCAATTTTCGGCTCGCCTATGCCCGGATTCGCTCCATCGCCATCAACGCCGGACTCGACGAGACCCGGGTGCGGTGGGTGTGGGCGCCCAACGGGGCTACGTCAACTCTCACCGCGTCCCATTCCCTGAACATCACCGGGAAGTCGTGCAAGGGGACCACCCTGGCGGACTACTACCCGGGTGCGAACATCGTCGATGTCATCGGCTACTCCGCCTACCGGGGCGGGGAGGAGTCGGTGTACTGGGTCGCCGCCAGTGTTGCCGACGACCTGCGCGAGATCGCCCCCGACAAGCCATTTCTGGTGCTCCAGACCGCGGCCTGGGAGACCTTCTCGGGATCTCGGGATCAATGGATTCGCGATCTGTTCACCTGGGCTCGCAACGATCCCAATGTGATCGGGATCGTGTGGTTCAACTTCGAGAGTGGTGGTGCCCCGGCCCCGGGATATCGGGTCTGGAACTCCGCGACCAGTACGGGTCTGGCTCCCGGGTGGCGAGACGCCATGTCGTCTTCGGGCACTTCGTATCAGTGGCCGCTGACCGATTGGTTCCGACCCGGGTCGCTCACCATCGCCGTACCTCCGGGCCCGTGTCCGGATGGGGTGGTGTGTGACACGGTGATGTTTGTCGACGCCGGGGGACGGTGGAGTCGTTACAGCAGTCTGGAAGCCGGTGCCGCGGTGAACTCGTTCTATTACGGCCAGCCCGGCGACTATCCGGTCAGCGGCGATTGGGACTGCGACGGAGACACCACCCCCGGCCTGTACCGCCAGTCCGACGGGTTCGTCTACCTGCGCAACAGCAGCGACTTCGGGGTGGCTGACATCAGCTTCTTCTTCGGAGTCCCCGGAGACATCCCCATCGCCGGCGACTTCAACGGCGACGGCTGCGACACCCTTTCCATCTACCGGCCCGCCGAAGGCCGCGCCTACATCTCCAATACCC
>JBKKBI010000010.1:0-8908 GCA_046714175.1 Acidimicrobiia bacterium
GCTGCCGCCCAGACGCAGTGCAACGATGCCGACCCGGGGCATCACGTTCCCGCGGCGGGTGCAGTGGCGCAGGAGGAGTGTCAGCCGGGGAGTTATCAGCCGTTGTCGGGCAAGACCGGTTGCCTGCTCGCCGATGCGGGCCGGTTCGTCGCGGTGGCGGCGGCCATCGCGCAAGAGGATTGCCCCCCCGGTTCCTATCAACCGGCTGCGGGCCAGACCGGCTGCCTGCCCACCGACCCGGGCCACTTCACGGCCAGCGCAGCTGCGACGGCCCAGGTGCCCTGTGATCCCGGAAGCTACCAATCCGAATCCGGAGCCACCGGCTGTGTGCTCGCCACACCGGGGCATTTCGTATCGGGCGCGGCCGCGGCCGGACAGTCGTCTTGTTCCCCGGGCACCTACCAGCCGCTGAGCGGCCGACAGGCGTGCCGCAAGGCTGACCCTGGATTCTTCGTGTCGGCGGCGGGCGCCACCAGGGCACTGTCGTGCAGGCCCGGTACCTACCAGCCTGACGAGCGTGCCACCGTTTGCCTGTTCGCCGACCCCGGGCACTTCGTCCCATCCGAAGGCTTCGCCGATCAGTGGGCCTGTGTCGCCGGGACATATCAGCCCGAATCCGGAGCCACCGATTGCATCATGACTCCGCCGGGCTATTTCACATTCTCGGGGGCGATCGCGCCGCGTCCCTGTGGTGCCGGCACGTTCCAGCCCGAGTCGGGGGCCACGGTTTGCCTGTCGGCGACCCCAGGCCATTTCGTCGCCGGCTCGGCCGCCACCGGACAAGTGCCGTGTCCACCGGGAACTTTCCAAGTGGGCAGCCTGGCGACAGGATGCGATGCGGCGCAGCCGGGGCACTTCGCGGTGGGACCGGGTGCGAGCGATCAGGTGCCGTGCGGGATCGGGTCGTATCAACCCGGGACTGGGAGCTCTGGGTGCCTTCCCGCCGACATCGACCACTTCGTCGCCGCCCCCGGCGCCACCACCCAGCACGCATGCTCGGCGGGCAGCCATCAACCAGACCCCGGGCAGGCGCAGTGCCTACTGCTCTCCGTCGGGCCGCAGTCCCCGAACGAGGGAGACACCACCAACCCGTGGCCCTGGCTGGTCCTTAGCGCTGCCGCGCTGTCGGCTCTGGCTGTAGCCCTGCGCGACCAAGATCGTCACCGGGGACGGGAGTGGAACCGCGGCCCGTGGCGGCGGTAACCCTCGATCTCGAGGGGGCCAGACTCGTTCGGCGTTAAGGGCAGTCGGCGGCTATACTCAATTTCACAGTGCACGCCTGATGCGTGCTGCGCCTCTCTTCTCCTTTCTTACCGTCGGGTGAAGTGGCCATAGGGCCCAGCCAAAGTGCTCACCCGGTTTCGGTCGGTCGTGACCCCCGGCCTTGAACCTTGTGGGGCGTGACGACGATCGACGGCTTCAAGAGGAGAAATACATGTCCACCAATATCTACGTGGGGAATCTCACGTTCGACACCGACTCGGCACAGCTGGAGTCCCTGTTCTCTCAGCATGGTCAGGTCACCAAGGCTCAGGTAGTCATGGATCGCGACTCCGGCCGCTCGCGCGGTTTCGGTTTCGTCGAGATGGCTTCATCTGAGGAGGCTCAGAAGGCCATCAGCGCCCTCAGCGGCAAGGACATGGGTGGGCGCGCGCTCACCGTGAACCTGGCCAAAGAGCGCGACCGCCGCTAGGCAAAGGCACTCCGGGCACCGGGGGAGCGAAGCAGGCTCAGTGCCTCCAAGCGCACCTCTCGTTGCCCGAGTAGGTCCCGAAGAACCCTCTGCACAGCAGAGGGTTCTTCGCGTGCCCCCTCTGAGCAGGGGCCGGACCGCTCGCGGCGCTCGACTGAACTCACATTGGCGGGGCCCCAGCCAACAACCATCGGCTGCGCCGCCAGCCAAACACCTGGGCCGCCAATGCGAGGAAGATCGTGCCACCACCGGCCGTCGGTCCGAACAGGTACCAGGCGGCGAGCACGGCGACGACGCACAGGTCGAAGAACATCGAGATCCGAATCAGACCCGCGGTCGAGAATGATCCCTTGTCGGGTGGGGCGAGGGGCATGACTCGCCGCACCACCCAGGGGACGACGAGCACCACCAGCAGTGCGATCGGCGCCGCCCACAGTCCCAGCCACTCCGCGGCCGCCCAGGGGGCTCCTACCCAGGCGATGGCTTCCACCCCGGCCCGCAGGGTGGTGGCGGCCCAGGTCTCGTCGGTGAATTCGGGGTCGGACATCGGATGAATCTATTGCGTCGTGGATGGCTCGTGCCCTCGGGAGTGTCTGGTTTCGGGACATGGTTCACACCTGTCGCGGTACATAGTGCACACCCGGCAATGGGAGGTGGGCTGTGACGGCGCACCCCCCAGGAAGCCCTTCCAAGCCCGACCGCGGGCCACTTCCCACAGGCAAGGGCCCTAATAGTGCCCACCCACTTCCGGGTGCGAACCGACCGAGTCGACAAGGTGGGACGAGTCACTCTCCGCTACAACAGCCGACTCCACCACATCGGACTCGGAAGACAACACCACGGCACCAGAGTCCTACTCCTCGCAGCCGACCTCAACGTCCGGATCCTCTCCGGGACTACCAGCCACAAAAAGAGCAACCTGACCTGGAATGATGTCGCGCAACATCCGTGCACGATGTCCCGCGACATCACACTCGTGCCCTCGGGAGGACTCGAACCTCCGCACGCGGTTTAGGAAACCACTGCTCTTCTCCCCTGAGCTACGAGGGCGGGTGGGCGCTTCTTGGCGCGAAACGGCGCTCACGGCTTCGTCTCAAGGGTAACGAGGGTCGGTGCCCGTCTTATGCCCGATTTCAGGGCTGTTGGGCCTAGATAGAACTGTCCGATTCCGAGGGCGGGATGGCGTTTGAGCAGATGCGCCCCGAACTCAGGGTCATCCCCGATGGCGCCCCACCGCGGCGCCGGGAATGCTGCCTCTTGTCAAACCAGAGGAGGTTTGTGATGGCACGGAGCAAGATCGACAGAGGCAGGCCTGGTGTCGAAGTTCGGTTGATGGTATTGCTGGGGTTGTTCGTCGTCGTGCTGACGGCGTGCGGCGATCCGACGAAATCGGAGGAGTACACCTCGCTGGAGTCGGAGTATGCGGCCCTGGAGGCCGAACTCGGCGCGATGGTCACCGAGCGCGACAGCGTCACGGCCCGTCTCGGAGACACCGAGTCGAACCTGGCCACGTCCACGCAGATGCTGGTCGTCGTGGAGGCGTCCCTGACCGACCGCGAGACGGAAGTCGCCGAGCTCCACTCGATGGTGGACGAGATGCTCGCAAGTCTCGAGACCATCCGCCGAGCAGCCGCGGCCCATGCCAGCGGCGACCTGATCCTCAACATGCGAGGGTATGAGGACGCGGTAGCGAACGGTATTTCGGTGGAGGTCGGCGACCAGCTGGTGGCGGATCTCGCCCTGCCGGGCGGCACTTGGGTGGGTTTCCTCGCGGACGATGACACCTATTGGTGTTGGTGTCAGTCGGTGAACGACATCGGTGACCCTGAGATCTCGGCAGCGCTGAATCGCTGGGTCGGTACCCCGGCCGGGTCCGACGAGGAGTTCTGGGCCTGGTACGAGGTGCAGCTGAGAATCCTCGGTGCGATCCTGGTCGAGGTGGACAGTGTCACCAGTGAGGCGACGTCTACCCTCCAGGCGAAGTCGTCCTGAGCGTGGCATTGTCGACAGCAGTGCGGGAGCGGCTGCAGGGTGTCCCCCTGGAACCCTGCAGCCACCCGCGTCGGTCTCCGACCGCACTGACTCGGTGGCGCACCGACGTCTTCCGACACGCTCTCAGTGCGCCGCGCCGGAGTCGGGGTGTAGCCTTCCGTGGGACCAGGGGGGTCCGGCTGACGATCGGTCTCAAGTCAACTTCCGTGCACGCCGCCCTGCGGAGGGTGGTCCTTCTGTTTCGTCTCGTCGCCCTTGTGTGGATGAGCGCGCTCGTCGCGACCACGCTCGCCACCGACTCCGGAGCCGACGCCAGCTGGGTGGTCCTAGCCGAGGCGATTGCCCTGCTGTCGGCCGCTCTCACGGTCCTCATGTCGCGATTGAGGCGGCTCGACATGTGGTGGTGGGTACTTGCCGATGGCATCGCTACCGCCTTCATCATCGTTGCACCCGGTCTCGCCGGCGCCAGAAACCTGTTCTATGGGGGCATGGGCCTGTCCTGGCTCTTACTGGTGGCGTGGGCCTACCCCTCACTGTTGCATTGGGCGGTGGCGATCGCGACCGTGGTGGCAGCCCAGCTGTTGGGGAGCAGTCTGGGAATCCGGGAGACCGACGCCACCGACCTGGTGGGCGACATCACCGTTTGGGTCGTGAGCGGTGTCGTCTACGGTTGGGCCTTTCGCATTCTACGGACCACCGACCTCCGCCGTCAGGAGGCGGAGTCGCGACTCGCCGAGGAGAGGCGACAGTGGTCGGTGGTCGAAGCGCGGTCGGCGATCGCGGCTGACATCCACGACTCAGTGCTCCAGACGCTCGGTCACGTTCAGAAGCACAGCACCGATCCGGAGATCGCCAGCCTCGCCGCCAGACAGGACCGTGAGCTCCGCCGTTACCTGAGCAGGATCTCCGCGGACTATCGCGACGGATTGGAGGTCTCCCTGCGGGAGGCGGCCTGGGAGGTGGAGGATCGTTTCGACGTCTCCATCGAGATCGTGTGTGTGCGCGACGTTCATCGCGACGAGGGCATCGACGAGCTCGTTGCCGCGGCCAGGGAGGCCCTGGTCAATGCCGCACGCCACTCGAAGAGTTCGACCATCTCCCTATTCGCAGAGGCCCGTCCCGAGGCAGTGACCGTCTTTGTCAGGGACGATGGTGTCGGCTTCGAACTCGGCGATGGGCGACGTGGCCAACATGGGATAGACCGGTCGATCGTGCGGCGCATGAAGCGCCACGGGGGCGACGCACGGATTACGACTGCCCCGGGAAAGGGTACGGAGGTCGAACTCACGCTGCCCAGGGGGGCCCCGGCATGACCACGGTCTTCCTCGTCGACGACCACGAGCTCGACCGTGCCGGCATGCGGTCACTGATCGAGGATCGCTTCGAGGTCGTGGGTGAGGCCGACAACGCCGATGCAGCTATCGAGCTGATCGCTGAACGACAACCCGACGTGGTCCTGCTCGATGTGCACCTTCCCGGTGGCGGTGGCTGGCGAGTGGCAGCGGAGGTCTCTGCGGCCCATCCCGATGTCTCTCTGCTAGCTCTCTCAGTGTCGGAGGATCCCCGCGATATCGCGGCGATCATCGCCGCCGGTGCATCGGGGTACCTGCTGAAGAGCGCGTCCCGGGATCGGCTGATCGAAGCCATCGAGCATACGGCCAGCGGCCGGGCCTACTTTTCGCCGACGCTGGCCGGGCACGTGCTCGCGGAGTTTCCCGATGTTGCGGGTGTGGGCGACGACATCAAGTCGCTCACCCGCCGCGAAGGAGAGGTGCTGCGCCTGATCGCGCGCGGGTACACGTATCGCGAGATCGGCGAACAGCTTTTCATCTCGGTGAAGACGGTGGAGACCCACGTCGCTCACGTTCTGCGCAAGCTGCACGCCACCAACCGGCACCAGTTGGCGAACCTGGCGCGGGAGCATCACCTGGACTGAAGGTTCCGGAGCCCAGGACGGCACCCGGCCGGAACCCAGGTCGAGCAGCGGATGTCTCCCACAGCCTCGTGTCAGGGTCATCCCCGATTGCTCTCGTTTGAGATCCGCCGGATCCTCACCAGGGCACAGAAGAAGGAGTTCGTCGTAATGATACGCCAGTCAGTGCGGCGCATGCGCGGGTCGGTGCTTGTGGCGGCAACCCGTTATCTCGTCGCCGGTTTGCGTAGCCTCGGTTCCTCCATGCGAGCGGGCCCTGTTGTCGATTCGGACCACCCCAACGCCTCGCGGGCTGTCACGGTGGGCGTGCAGGTACGCAGTGCAAATTCCGAGGATCGCAGCGAGATCTTCAGGCTGCGGCACGAGGTCTATGCGGTCGAACTGGGCCACCACCCGGTCAACGCTGACGGCAGCATCGATGACTCGCCCGAAGTCCAGACGGAGTTTCTGGTTGCCGAGAGCGGGGGGAAGGTCGTCGGCTTCATCGGTGTGACGGCGCCGACCTCGCCGCGTTACGCCATCGAAAAGTATGTCGACCGTGCCCAGATGCCGTTGGTCTTCGACTCGCGGTTGTTCGAGATTCGAGCTCTGACGGTGGCTCCCACCCATCGCCGCGGCCCGACGGCTCTCCTACTGATGCGGGCCGCTTGGGAATCGGTGAGGCGATCCGGAGGGGACACGATCTTCGTCATGGGGAGGCAAGAAGCGCTCGGGATGTACCAGAAGGTGGGGTTGAAGCCGCTTGACGTCTCACTCACCGCCGGAGCCGTCCAATACCAGGTCATGGCGGCGGGGGTCGATGAGATCGGAATCCGCGGTGAAAGGTGGCGCAGCGTGTCAGAACGGGTTCAGCTGCGAAGCACAGCAATTTCCCGAGAGCTGCTGCCGCTGGATCAGTGTTACCACGGTGGTGCGTTCTTCGACGCCATCGGTGACCGATTCGACAACATCTCTCGTCGTCACTCCGTGATAAGTGCCGACGTGCTCGACGCGTGGTTCCCACCCGCTCCATCAGTGATTGCGGCGTTGCAAGACGAACTGCCCTGGCTGCTTGCGACGTCCCCCCCAACGCACGGGGAAGGACTGATAGAGACGATCGCTACAACGCGCCGCGTCCCGGCACAGAGCCTGGTGCTCGGCGCAGGTTCCTCCACTCTGATCTTTACCGCCCTGCGCCACTGGCTTGAACCTGAATCCCGCGTGCTGGTCCTCGACCCCAGTTACTCGGAGTACCAACACGTCTTGTCCAAGGTGATCGGGTGCCACGTCGACCGACTTGTGTTGGATGCCACCAGGGGATTCCGGGTCGAGAGCGATAGGCTTGCGACTGCACTCGCCCGTGGGTACGACCTCGTGGTGATAGTGAACCCGAACAATCCGACGGGCATGCACGTCCCGGTGAACGAGATGCGCGCCATTCTGGAGTCAGCACCGCCGGAAACCCGCATCTGGATCGACGAGGCCTATGTCGAGTATGCGGGGGTGGGACAGTCGTTGGAGACCCTGGCTGGATCGAGCGATCAGATCGTGGTCTGTAAGTCGTTTTCGAAGACCTATGCACTGAGCGGCGCCAGGGCCGCGTATCTCGTGGCTCCCCGGGAGGTCGCCGCCGCGCTGAGAGCTGTGATCCCGCCGTGGGCGGTTTCCCTGCCTGCACAGCTGGCTGCAGTGCGGGCCCTCCAGAGTCCGATCTACTACCAACGTCGGTATGAGGAAACCAGAGTGCTTCGCCGCGACCTGCGAACGGGGCTTGAAGAGGTCGCGCCGTGGCAGGTGATCGAAGGTGTTATCAACTCGCTCTTGTGCCTGCTCCCGCCGGGAGCACCCCGGGCGAACGCAGTGGTAGCGGCCTGTCGCGACCGTGGCCTGTTCGTGAGGGATTGGTCGGATGGTGCTCTCGCTGGAACAGCGATTCGCGTATCGGTGAAGGATGCGTCGACCAACCTTCGAACCATTGAGATTCTTCGCCTTTGTCTCAAGTCCCTTGGTTGGCCGGCACTCTGAGTTACGCGATCGACGACCGCGTCCTGCAGATCAACAGTCGATGACGACCCATGTGGGGCGTTCCCTGCACTCTGCCGCCTGGCTCACGATCAGCGAGAGAGCCATCCTCCACCCCCTGGGACACCACGGCGGAGTCCGCGCCGATCTCGATGCGAACCGGAACAGCCCGGGGCTAGAGGCAAGCGCTGGGGAAGCGATCCGGTAGGCGGGGTCGAACGGCCCGACCCAGGCCACCTAGGCCAGCACCGCTACCGCGGCGGCCTCTTTCGGAGTCATCCTCGTCTTGTAGGCGAAGTCGGGGATGTACCCGAGAGGCTCGGCGCCAGCTTCCTCGAGACGGTGCCGCCACTCGGCGCGGATCGGTCCGGCGAATTGCACGATGTAGTAGCCCGCTGTGTTCGCCCGCACTGGATCAGCCCGCAGCTCGGCCGGGACCGCCGGAAACTCGCCGCGTTGTGGGTGAAATGTCGCCGCGAGGAGGCGAATCGGAGCGTCGTTGGTTCCGGCCTCGGATGCTCCGGTGCCGATCGAGAACAGCAGCGCTGAGCACATGGTCACCAGCAGTCCCACGACGGTCGCTGGGGGAGCGGGTCACGGTCAGGCAACGGTGTACGCGGTCGCAGACCCACACGACGGCGGCTCAAATGGCCCGTGGGTGCTCGGATTGCGTCGAGCTTCCCAGTGGGATCGCTTCCGGGGGATTTCAGCTTCCAAGCGGCGGGTAGACACCCAGGCCCCACCGCATCCTGATCGTTGCATCCTTGGGATGCTCGACCACGAGGCTACGGCGCGGTTCGAGTCCGATGAGATCTCGATCGGTGAGCTCGGATCCCCGACCGACCAGGTGGCGCGCCTCGTCGGCAGAGATCGGCATGAGCGTCCATTGTTGGGGATCCTGACCCTCCTCCCAGTCCACAGTCTCCGAGAACACTGACACGAACAGTTGCTCGCAGACTCGGCAGTGGAGGACGGAAGCAATGCGGTGCGGCTCATCGACCATGGTCGCCACTGCACCGAGATCGGGTCGGCGCGCCCATGCGGTCTCTGCATCGGATGGCCAGCAATTGTCACAACCGACTCGGTCCACGGGACCAAGTAGACCACGTCCGGCTCAGGTGCTCTCGCCCGAGTCTCTCTGTGTCGGCTTAGGCTGCTGACCATGTCCGATCTCATCACCGACCTCTACCGCCAAAACGAGTGGGCCAATCTGGAGACGACCCGGTTGTGCCGGGACCTCTCCGACGCCCAGCTCGACTCCACCGCGGTCGGCACCTACGGTTCGATCC
>JBKKBI010000011.1:0-35949 GCA_046714175.1 Acidimicrobiia bacterium
CCCCCCCCCCCCACTGCGTTTCGGTGCCGGGCGCTGCCGCATCTTGGCCAAGCGGGACCGCAGCGACGATGATGGCGTGGTGATCCATCCCTTGACGGACTCTGGAAAGTCCGCATGAGCGGCAACCAAGAGACGGTTCTGGGTCTCGACCTGGGGAGTACCGGGGTGAGGGCGTTGGCCTTGACCCGGAGCGGGCGGGTGTTCACTGTCGTCGAGGCGAAGTACCCGACCAGCACCCATCCGATCGGCGAGGCCGATCCATCGCTGTGGCTCGATGCCGTGGTCAAGGTCGTCGCCGATGTCGGCATCACGCCACTGGGCGTCGGCGTCGGTGGCCAAGGCCCGACCACCGTTTCCTCTGACGGCCGACGCGCCCTGACTTTCCGCCATCCCGCCGGGGCGAGCGGCAGTTTCCCCGATCAGCAGCTCGCCCAGGCCGAAACGCTGCGGTCCATGCTCGGAGACTCCGTTCGTCCCCGCCAGCTGTGGGACTGGGTGGTCACAGAACTGGGCGGTGGCGACGGGATGCAGAGCGTGTGGCCAGGAGCGTTGGCCCTCGCCGGGTTCGGCGAGGCGGTTACGGTGGGGACCGTCGCCGGCGTCAGCGCGGGGAGCCAAGGCCTGCAGGCGGGCGTCCCCCTCGTGGGCGGCTGCCATGACGGTGCGATGACGGCGTGGGCAGCCGGGATCGACCAGCCCGGGAAAGGATTCGATCCCGGTGGCGCCACCGGAGGCCTGGGGATCGCCATCGATGCCCGGGAACATCCCCGGCTCGCCGGCCTCGGCATGGGTTCCCATGCTCCCGGGGTGGCGATCGTGGGAGGGCCGGTGGCCGCCCACGGATCGATGCTGGAGTGGTGGTCGCGCATCACCGGCCGCTCGGTCGCGGACCTCGTCGAGCTCGCCGCGGGAGTGCCTCCGGGATCACACGGCGTCATGGTGTTGCCGTTCTTCGAGGGAGAGCGGGCTCCTCGTTGGAACCCCCAGCTCCGCGCCGAGATACTCGGGCTCAGTATTGATCACGGCCCGGCAGTGGTGGCCCGAGCGCTGCTGGAGGCGGCTGCCTACGGCTTGGCCCATATCGCCCTGACGCTGGCAGCCGATGGCGTGGGTCTCGACCGGGTCGTCTCGTCGGGGCTGCCGGCTCGTGACGGCCTGTGGCCGCAGATCAAGTCCGCGGTTTTGGGGGTTCCCATCGACGTCCCGGATTGCGATCAGATGGCTGCCTACGGCGCCGCCCTGACGGCGGGTGCCGGCCTGGGCTGGTGGCCCCGGCCCGGGACGGGTAGCTCGGGCGACTGGCCAACGCCGGCGATGAGCACGATCGTCGCCGAGCCGCTCGCCGTGTATCGCGACGGGGTGCGCCGCTTCGTCGCTCTCGGCGATGCCGCCGAGGCGCGGCTCGGCGCCCCGACCGGGCAGGATCCGGCTCCGTGACGGCGGCGGCGGGCCTCCGTGTGGATCCCCCGCTCCTCGAGCTGCGCGGTCTCACCAAGCGGTTTGGAACGGTCGTTGCCTGTTCCGATGTGGACCTCGAAGTCCGTCGCGGCGAGATACATGGTCTGCTCGGCGAGAACGGTGCCGGCAAGTCGACCCTTATGCGGATGGTCATCGGCCTGCTGCTGCCCGACCGGGGCTCGATTCTCATCGACGGCGCAGCGCACACGATCGCCACTCCCCACCGGGCCTCCGAACTGCGCATCGGGATGGTGCATCAGGAGTTCAGCCTGGTGGAGGCGCTCACAGTGTGGGAGAACGTTGCGCTTGGCGCCGCGGGGCCGCTCGATCGTGATGGCACCCGGGCACTGGTCCGCGCGGTTGGTGCCCGCTACGGGCTGCTCGTGGATGCCGATGCGGTAGTGGGCGACCTTTCTGCCGGCCTGCGCCAACAGGTGGAGATCGTGAAGTGCCTGCGACACCGGCCGCGCCTCATCATCCTCGACGAGCCAACCGCAGTGCTCACCCCGGCCGAGACCGAGCAGCTCTTCCGGGTGCTCCGCGACGGAGTCCGCAGTGAAGGCTGGGGGGTGATTCTGGTGAGTCACAGACTCGACGAGGTGCTGCGGGTCACCGACCGGATCACGGTGATGCGGCAGGGCCGGGTGGTCGACCGGGTGATCACCGCCGATACCGATGCGCCGTCACTGGCGCGGTCGATGGTGGCGCGGCAGGTCCGGCTGCGCCCGACTTATGCCGAAAGCGCAGTGGCCCGCAGTCCCGGGGGGATGCCGCAACCCCCCGGGGCCACCCCGCCCCTGGTCCTCGAGGTCAGCGAGGCGTCGCTGCAAGCCAGCAGCGGGGAAGTGTTGCTGGACCGGCTGTCGCTGGCGGTGGCACCGGGCGAGATCGTCGCCGTGGCCGGGGTGGCGGGCAACGGCCAGGAGGAATTGGCGGCGGTGCTGTCGAGCGTTCTCGCTCTCGACTCCGGTGCGGTGCGAGTCGGGGGAGTGCCGGTGGCGACGGGTAAGGCCGGGGCGATGATGCGGGCGGGGGTGGCGGTGATTCCGGCCGATCGCGACCATGTCGGATTCGTGCCGGAGATGTCTGTCGCCGAGAACCTGGTCCTATCGAGCATCGGGCGCTTTTCGGCGCGTGGCCTGCTGCAGCGTGCCGAGATCGTGGCCGCGGCCGAGTCGCTGATCGCGGAGTTCGGCATCCAGTCTTCTCCCCACACTCCGGTCGCCCACCTCTCCGGTGGCAACCGGCAGCGGGTGGTCCTGGCGCGGGCACTGCGAGTGGCGCCGGTGGTGTTGGTGGCGCACCAGCCGACCCGGGGTCTCGACGTGGGCGCGACCGAGTACTTCGAGGAGCGCCTGCAGCAGGTGGCCGGTCTCGGCACTGGAGTCCTCTTGATCTCGACCGATCTCGATGAGGTCGCCGCGCTCGCCGATCGCATCGTGGTGATCTTCCGCGGGGCGATCGTCGGGGAGATGCGCCGGTCCGATCTCGACCTGGACCGCCTGGGCCGGTGGATCGGCGGATCGGTGGTGGCGGGGGAGAGCGGCACATGACCGCTGCCGGCGTGGCCCCGGATCGGTGGCGCGCGATGCGAAACGCCGCGGTCCGCTACTTCCTCGCTCTCGGTGGCGCCTTGCTCGTGTCCGGTACGTTGGTGGCGGTCACGGGCGGCTCGTGGCACCGGGCGCTCGATGCCCTCCTGCAGGGAGCCTTTCTCGCTCCGGGTCGCTGGGGCGACACGCTCACCATCGCGACACCGATGCTGCTCGTTGCACTGGGCATGGTGATCGGTGTCCGCGCCGGCCTGTTCAACATCGGCCAGGAGGGGCAGCTGGCGATGGGGGCGATGGCGATGTCGTTCGTCGGCACCCGCTTCGATGCCCCGGGACCGCTACTCATCTTCGTCGGTCTTCTGATGGGGTCATTGGTCGGCGGCGGTTACGCCGGCATCGCGGCCGCGATGCGCTATCGCAGGAGTGTCCCCGAGGTCATTTCCACGCTTCTTCTCGTGTTCGTTGCTCTGCAGATCGTCGGGCTGGCGGTCACCACGGATTGGCTGTTGCGGGATCCCGATCCCGCGCGGCCCAGCGGTGTGGTCACCAGCGCGGCACTTCCCGACGGCGTGCGTCTTCCCGAGGTGACGCTGTTCGGCAACGAGTTCGACATCGGCTTGATCCTCGCCGTAGGGCTGTGCCTGATCATGAGTTTCGTGCTGGCGCGCACCGTGTGGGGATTTCGACTCCGGCTTCTCGGCCACAGCCCGCGCCTGGCCGCCACCACCGGCATCACCGCAGCACGCCGCGGCAGCATGGCATTCATGTTGTCCGGAGGCTTGGCCGGACTCGCCGGAGCGGTGATGCTGGCGGGCGGGGCGTCTAGCTATCGGCTCACCACTGGGTTCGCCACCAACATCGGCTGGCAGGGGCTCTTGGTCGCCCTGCTCGCCCGGAGCCATCCGCTGGCGTGCATCCCGATGGCGGTCCTGTTTGCCGCGCTTCGCACCGGCTCCGGGTACCTGGCCGCGACCGGGGTCGATCGCCGGATCGTCGATGTGGTGCAGGCGCTGCTGGTGCTGGCGCTCCTCATCCCTCCTGCGCTGGCGGCGTGGCGCGCCCGCACGGTCGCGGTGCGGGCGGCGGGACAGGACACCACCGATGGGTGACTTCTTCACAGCTCTCGGAGACATCCTCAGCAGTTCGACGATGTACAGCAGCGCCGTGCGGCTCGGGGGCTTTCTGCTCTTCGCCGCCTTGGGGGAACTAGTCGCCCAGAAGGCGGGCACGATCAACATCTCCGTCGAGGGCGCCCTCCTTGCCGGCGCCTTTGCGGGCACCATGGCGTTCGATGCCTCCGGCTCGACGCCGGTGGGACTCCTTGCCGGCATCGGCGGCGGCCTGTTCGTGGCCTTGATGCCAGCCAACCTGAGCCATCGCCTCACCATCGACCAGTTCGTGGTGGGGCTCACTGCCAACGTGTTCGTGCTTGGCCTGGTCGGGTTCCTCGATGCCGGCCTCAAGCCGGCGGCGCGGCGCGCCGCCGTGGTCGAGATCCCATTGCTCTCCGATATCCCGCTGCTCGGTCCCGCCCTCTTCGGACAGACCTGGCCGACCTACCTGCTCTACGGCTTGATCCCTCTGACCTGGTGGCTGCTGTACCGGACGCGGTGGGGCCTCGAGGTCCGCGCCTGCGGAGAGAACCCGGTGGCCAGCGACCTGTCCGGCATCGCTGTCAACCACCGGCGCCGTCAGGCGGTCTACTACGGGGGAGCCCTTGCCGGCCTGGGTGGGGCGTTTCTCGTGCTCGGCCAGGTGGGAGCCTTCGAGGCAACCGCCGTCGGTGGACGCGGGTTCGTCGCGGTCGCCGCGGTCTACTTCGGGCGGTGGCGGTTGGTCGGGGTCGTGCTCGGTGTCATCGTCTTCGGCCTGGCCGATGCCTTCCGACTGGCGGCGCCCGTGCTCGGTTACCAGGTCAATGCCCAAGTGCTGGCCGCGTTGCCGTACTTGCTCACCCTCGTGGTGATGGGTCTGATCGCAAGCCGTTACCGGCAACCGGCCGGACTGGCCCGCCCCTTCGTCCGCGGGCTGGGCTGACGCGGGAGCCGTGCGGCGGGACCCGCCCACGGCTGGGGTATCTTTTAGGCCTCAGTCGCCGCCGCACGGCGCGAAAGGGATTCAACTGATGAGCCGGATTGCGACGAAGGTGGTCGTGTTCATCGTGGCACTTGCCGTGGTGGCGTCGGCGTGTGGGGACGACACCTCGACGATCATCGACGGGGCAGTTACGGGACTCGACATCAACGGCGATGGCAAGGTTCTGATCGGCCTGGCCACGAACGGACCACGGGATGATGGGGGTTATTACCAGGCCCTCGTCGACGGGGTGGTCGAGATCGCCGCGGAGAACGACCTCGCCGCCCCGATCATCGTGGATCTGATCGACCCAGCGCGGGCCGAGGAGGAGCTACGCAACCTCGCCGAGCAGGGAGTCGACATTCTCGTCGTCGGCTCCAGTGCCGTGGCCGAACCTCTACCCACCCTGCTCGCGGAGTTCCCGGAGATCCTCTGGTACTGCAATTGCGGATCCAACTATCCCGTTACCGCAGGCGTGCTGATCAGTCGCGACCGCGGCGCCGAACTGTGGATCTCGGGTGGGTATGCCGCCGGCCTTCTCCTGCAGGAACGCGGCGGGGACCGTGCCGCGTTCCTGGGCTGCTGCGATCTCCCCTTCGAGCGGGAGTCGTTCGCGGCCTTCGTACACGGGTTGACGCTGGTCGATGAGTCGTTCAGCGCCGTCTACGTGCCCACCGGCGCCTTTCCGTTCGACTTCAACAATGCCTCCGCCGCCGTCGAAGCGTTCAACAATGCCCTTGGTGAGGGCGTCGACGCCGTCGCGCCGTTCCTGGGCGCCGGACATGATCCGGTGATCGGCCTGGCGAGTGAGAACGATCTCGTCGCCATCGCCGCCGGGGCCTCCGATGCCTGCGAGCGAACCGACATCGACGCCGACCTGGTGGTCAGGTACGACTCCGGCGACTACATCAAGACGATCTTTGCCGAGATCGTCAGCGGGGTGTCCACCGAGGGCATGGCGCGGGACTTCCATGTGGGGGTCGATGAAGAGGTGGGCGCCCAGTTCTGTGGCGGAGCCTCATCCGAGCAGGAGGCGATGCTTGCCGAACTCAACGCGTCCATCGGCGCTGGCACCTTCGACGATGTGATCGCAGCCATCGTCGCCGAGGCGTACGGGTCCTAGCGGGCCACCTCGCCTGATGGCCTGCGCAGAACCAGTCTCACGCGTCCAGGCGCCGCGGGACGCCAGCCGTCTCGCGTAGTCTCCCCCCATGACCACCATCACCGCTCCCGTCGTCATCACCACACCGCTCGTGTCTCGCGCCCGCACCATCGCTCTTGGCTTGGTGATCGGGTTCGCTCTGCTCACCGCGCTGATGGCCCAGATCGAGATCCCGCTGTGGTTCACCCCGGTGCCGATCACCGGCCAGACCTTTGCGGTGCTGCTCTCCGGGGCGGCACTGGGGTTGCGGTTGGGGGCGGCGTCGCAGGCGCTGTACGTCGCCTTAGGTGCGGTGGGCCTGCCGTTCTACTCGGGTGGTGGCAGCGGCTGGGAGACCGCCACCGGTGCCACCGGCGGCTATCTGTTCGGGTTCGTCATCGCCGCCGCCGTGGTGGGGGCGTTGGCGGAGCGGCGCCACGATCGGACGGTGCTCACCGCAGTCCCGGCTTTCCTCACCGGCACCGTGATCATCTACATCTTTGGCGTGGCGTGGCTGGCACACTTTCTCGGGGTCAGCACCACCGAAGCATTGGAGTTCGGCCTGGTGCCGTTTGTGATCGGCGACCTGATCAAGGCGATACTGGCCGCGGTGCTCCTGCCCACGGCGTGGAGATTCGTCGGCCGGTAACCGACTTGTGGGTGTTGGTGCTTCTGGTGGGTAGCGGAAGGCGGGCAGCGACTTAACCCGCGATCCCCTTCGGCATCTGCATCGGGCCGCCGCGGCCTCCCTTGCGGGGGACGAAGGCGCTGGCCATGGTGGCCTCACCAAAGGCACCGGCGCCGTGGCCGGCGGCATAGCGGTACAACGCGGTCTGGAAGATGCCGTTGAGGGCGCTGAGTACCAGGATCACCAGGAGGATCCAGCCGAATCCGACGGCGATCAGGGTGGCTCCGGTGACGCCTCCCTGATTGAACCCATAGCCGACCAGTGGGATCCCGGGAAGGATTAGCAGGAACCCGATCAGCCCCAACCCGAATTGGGCGGCCATGTTCTCACCCCAGGTCTTCTTGAACATCGTCGCGGACTTCTTCAACGCCTGCCCGATACCAATGTTCTCGATCACCAGCACCGGGATGACCAGGAAGGTGACCAGGGACCAGGCGATCCCGGCGATGGCCCCGATGACCCGTCCGATCACGCCGGCTCGCTCCTCGATGGTGCGGAGGATCACCGAGACCGTGGCCGAGAGCAATGCCCAGGGGAAGATGCGATGCACCCGCAGCATGGCGCCGCGGATGGCGCTGCCCACCCCGGGGTCGCCTCCACCCATCCGCTCATTGGCGGCGTGGACCAGGGCGGCATTGAAGAAGATGGTGATGAATGCCAGCGCCAGATACATGCCGCCGAGCAGCACGTAGTCGCTGTTGGCGAGCTCGCAGGAGGGTCCTCCGGCGGCGTCGGTGGTGCAGGAATCGAGAAGTGGGCGGAGGAAGGTGTAGGCCGTGGCCAGGGTGGCCAGGAGCGACAGCAGCGGCAGGATGAGCAGTTCCTTGTCCGCCTTGAGGATCCGCCACGAGGCACCGGCGAGTTCAATCGAGCGTGAGATGCGTCCCATGGGGCGGGACCATATACGGATTGCGGGCGGATTGCCACGAACCGTGGCGGTTGGTTGGCCCGGTACCCCGGTACGATTCGGCACACCGATGGACTCCGACTCCCCAACGCCTGCCGTCCATCCCCGCCGTCCCCCCCGTTGGCCGTATGTGATGGTGGCCGCCTTTTTGATCAGCGGGCTGGCGGTGGTGCTGCTGTGGCCGGTGAAGCTGCCCTACTACGCCATCTCCCCGGGCCCGGTGGAGGATGTGCGGGATCTGATCACCGTGAGCGACGCCGAGGTGTTCGAGTCCGAGGGCACGTTTTACCTTCTCACCGTCGGTCTGCGCGAGGTGAACGCCTTCGAGTGGTTCGAGGCGCGGTTTCTCGACTCCCGGGTCGACCTCTTGGAGAGGGAGGTGGTGCGGCCCGCCGGGGTGAGCCAGGAACAGGTGACTCGGACCAACCTCGAGGCCATGAACGAGTCGATCGACACCGCTATCTACGTGGCACTGGAGCGCCTCGGTTACGACGTCACTTTCGTGGGCGAGGGCGTGGAGGTGATGCAGGTCGTGGAGGGCTCACCGGCCTTCGGGGTGATCGAAGTCGGGGACCGCTTCGACACCATCGCCGGGCAGAGCGTGACTCTCGCCGAGGAGGCGGGGGAGATCATTCGCACCTTCGCCATCGGGGACACGATCACCCTGTCCGGAACCCGGGGCGAGGAGCCGCTCACCGTGGAAATCACCCTGGGAGCCCATCCCGACATCGAGGGCGCCCCCATGGTGGGAGTGGCCTTCGACACCCTGAACCTGGACCTCGACCTTCCCATCGACGTGGTGGTCGACTCCCGCAACATCGGGGGACCCTCGGCCGGCATGACCTATGCGCTGACCATCATGGACCTGCTCACCCCGGGCGACCTGACCAAGGGGCACGTCATCGCCGGGACGGGGACGATCCGTTTCGACGAGACCGTCGGGGCCATCGGTGGGGTGCGGCAAAAGGTGTTCGCCGCCCGGGCGATCGGGGTGGAGATCATCTTCGTGCCCTTCGACAACTACGCCGACGCCCTCACCGCCGCCGGCGACGGGGTGGAGATCGTGCCGGTGACGACCCTGCAGGAGGCGCTCGATTACCTGGACACCCTGGAACCGGTCACGGCGTCAGTCGCCGCCGGTTGAAAACCGGTCAGTTGAACACCGGTCGGTGGCCCCGGCCACGGGTATCGTGCCCGTGATGGGCGATGACGACCTCGGCCCCGAAGGCTTCGGGACGCGCGGTATTCCGTCTGCCAAGAAGGGTTACGACAAGCGGGTCGTGGACACCATGGTGGCGGAGGCTGTGGCGCGCTGGGCGGAGCTGAAGCAGCGCTTCGACGTGCTCCAGGCCGAGGTGAACCGGGCCGGCGGCCTGGACCACCTCACCCGCGACCTGAAGGCCGTGGGTGAGGAGGTGACTCGGATCCTCGAGACCGCTCGTGAGGCCGCCGACGCCATGCGCACCCGGGCCCGTGAGGACGCCGCCGCCATCCTCACCGCTGCCGAGACCCGCGGCGCAGAGATCAAGAAGTCGGGTGAGGACGACGCCTTCGCCGCTCGCCGCGACGCTTGGGACACCGGCACCGAGTTGCTGGCTCTGGTCCGGGACACCTCCTCGGCGATCATCGCCGATGCCGAGGACGATGCCCTACTCGTCCGGGCCGAGGCCGAGCGAGAGTCTCATCGCCGGCTGGCCGTCACCCGCAAGGAACAGGACGACATCCTTCGTAATGCTCGCTACGAACTGGACCGCCAGGTGGCCGCAGCGCGGGATCTGGCTGCGGAGATGCTCTCTGCGGCACACAATGATGAGGCGGCCCTCGACCCATCCTCGGATCAGGATGCGCGGCGTCGCGAGCTCCTGGCCGACATCGAGCGCCTGCGCGTCAGCCGGGGGATCGAAGAGGTGGCGGTGCTGCCCGCGGAGCCGACACCAGTGCGATCGACGCGTGACGACTCGTTCTTTCGTGACTTTGACCCCGGCGTAGGCGACTTCAGCGAGTCGGTGGCCGCCGAGGTCGAACAGATGGGTGGGCGGCCGCGCACGGCCACCGTGGCGCCCCCGGCGCCGACACCGAACCGCCGCGGCGCCGTCCGCAATGATGCCGACGATGTCGGGACGTTGTTCGAGGCGCTCCGCACCACCTCCGAGGTGGAGGTGGTGGAACGAATGGCGCCCGATCCGATCACATTCCACGCCCGGGTGGTCATTCCCGCGCTCAACATTGGCGTGCACGATCTCAAGCGGCGCATCGTCGATCTGCAGGCGGCGGCGCTCGAAGCGCTGCGCACCACCGGTTGGTCGCCCGATGCCCGCGCCATCCTGGCCGAGATCACACCGTCGCTCGATCAAGCCGTGCAACGCGCCTCGAACGGAGGGGTGGATGGGGCTCGCGCCCTGGCCGGGGTCGAGGTCAAGGCGCCGATCGGGAGCGACCGGGCGCGCCGACTGATGGCAATGATGTCGCAGGAACTCACCTCCCAGTTGCGTTCCGCGGTGGGGGGCGACGGAGGCGTCGAGGGGGCGGCGAACCGGCTGGGCAAGGTGTTCCGCTCCTGGCGCACCGACGAGTGTCAGCGGTGGGTGCGGGCGATCGTCGACGCCGCCTATCACGACGAGTTGCTTGCCGCCCTTGCTGGAGGGGGCTACTCGATGGTGCGGGGGGTCAGCGAGGGGAATTCCTGCGCGGACTGTCCCGCCAACGGCGGAGCCATGTGGGATCCCGCAGGCGACCCTCCCGAAGGCACTCGGCTCCCCCCAGCTCACCTGGGCTGCGTGTGCACGATCACGCCGGCGTAAAAGGAGGGCTGCCCGCTGCCCGCTACCGGCTACCCGCAGGCACATTGCCTAATACCCATTCCCGTTTCCGGCAGGACTCCGGTCGGTGCTTCCTCGCGTTGAGAGGGTGAGGAAGCCGCCTCTTCTGGCGGGAGGCGGGTAGCGGGAGGCGGGTAGCGGGAGGCGGGTAGCCACGTCGGCCGGAGGCGCACGCGTGACGGGACCGTAGACTGCTCCCCAATGATCGAACGCGACCCCTCTCCGATTCCGATTCGTCGCCGCGGTCCCCGGACTCGTAGCCGGCGGTTGTTCACCATCCTCGGCGTGGTGTTCGTGTTTCTGGTGTTGTCGCTGCGCGGCCTCGCCACCTTCTGGACCGACTACCTGTGGTTCGACTCGGTGGGTTTCGCTCCGGTGTGGACCACGCTCACCTTCAGTCAGGTGGTGCTGGTGCTGATCGCCACGGTGGCGGCCTTCCTGCTGATGTTCTTGAACCTGGTTGTCGCCGACCGTCTCGCTCCCCGGCAGTCGCTGATCGAGGGCAGCCCCGACGAGGAGATTGTCGAGCGGTTCCAGGCCTGGGTGTCGCGTCGCTTGCTCGGTTTCCGTCTTGCCGTCTCCGGCTTCTTCGGATTGCTCATCGGCATCGGTGCCGGAGCCTGGTGGGAGCACTGGCTGCTCTATCAGAACCGCCAGCCGTTCGGCACACTCGATCCGGTCTTCGGTCGTGACCTCGGCTTCTACGTCTTCGAGGTGCCGTTCTACCGCGACCTGATGGGATGGGGTTTCCAGTTCTTCCTGATCACGCTGTTGGTGGTCGCCGCGCTGCACTATCTCAACGGTGGCATCCAGCTCCAGCCTCGCCGCCAGATGGTGGCGCCTGGTGTGAAGGTGCACCTGTCAGTGCTATTGGCGATTCTGGCGCTGCTCAAGGCCGGGAGCTACTGGCTGGACCGTTACGACCTGCTGTACAGCAGCCGTGGAGCGGTGTTCGGCGCCACCTACACCGATGTCAACGCCCAACTGCCGGCGCTGAACCTGCTGATCGGAATCTCGGTGGTGGCGGCGATCCTGCTTCTGGTCAACAGCCGCATCCGCGGCTGGACGCTTCCCGCGGTCGCTTTCGGGTTGTGGCTGGTGACCTCGGTGGCGCTGGGCGGGATCTGGCCGGCGGTAGTGCAGCGCTTCTCGGTGCAGCCCGACGAGATCAACAAGGAACTGCTTTTCGTGGAGCGCAACATCGCCTTCACCCGGTTCGGCTATGGCCTCGACGAGGTGGAGGTGCGGGAGTTCGCCGCCGACACCGAGCTCGATGCCGCGGCCCTGGTGGAGAACGCCGACACGATCGACAACGTCCGGTTGTGGGACCCGACGGTCCTGCTCACCACCTATCGCCAGTTGCAGGAACTTCGTCCCTTCTACCAGTTCTCCGACGTCGATGTCGATCGCTACATGGTCGACGAGACCCTGACCCAGGTGATGCTGGCGGCCCGCGAACTCGACGACACCGGAATCCCCGATGCGGGGTGGGTAAACCGTCATCTCGTGTTCACCCACGGGTATGGGGCAGTGTTGAGCCCCGCCAACACGGTGACCTCAGAGGGACAGCCCGACTTCCTGGTCAAGGACATCGATCTCGATGACAGCGTCCCCGAGACGCTGCGGATCACTCAGCCGCGGATCTACTTCGGCGAGGACTTCGGTACCGGCTCCTGGGTGATCGTCGGCACCAAAGAGCAGGAGGTTGACTCCCCGGTGGAGTCAGCGGGCGAAGAGACTGTGTCGTACAACTCGTACGACGGATTGGGCGGCATCGACGCTGGCTCGCTGCTGCGCCGCGCCGCGTTCGCCCTGCGCTTTGCCGACGTCAACACCCTGATTTCGGGCCAGGTCACCTCGGACTCCAGGGTGCTTCTGGTGCGCAATCTGCGCGACATGGTCGCCAAGGCGGCACCATTCCTGTACTCGGACTCCGACCCCTACCTGGTTGTACTCGACGGACGGCTGGTGTGGCTGCAGGACCTGTACACGGTCACCGACCGTTTCCCCTACTCGACCCCGGCGGGAGAGATCTCGGCCACCGCTCAGGAGATCCCGGCCACCGGGCGCCTGAGCCGGGCGAATGCCACGCTGCCGTCGGACTTCAACTACATCCGCAACTCGGTGAAGGCGACAGTGGATGCCTTCGACGGGACGATGCATTTCTACGTGGTGGACGAGACCGACCCGTTGGTGCGGGCCTATCGGGAGATCTTCCCGGACTTGTTCGACGATCTGGCGGAGATGCCGGCCGGACTCACCGCGCACCTGCGCTATCCGGAGGACCTGTTCCGGGTGCAGTCCGATGTGTACACCCGCTACCACGTCACCGATGCCCGGGTGTTCTTCAACAACGGAGATCCGTGGCAGATCGCCCGTGACCCCTCCTCGACCCCGCGCGAGGAGTTGCGGTCCACCTTCAGCGACTCCAATCGCCCCATGGTCCCGTACTACCTCCTGATGCGGCTGCCCGGCGAAGATCACCTGTCGTACCTGGCGCTGCAGCCGTTCACCGCCGCCACCCGGCCCAACATGGTGTCGTTCCTGGTGGCCAAGTCGGACTTCGCCGAATACGGGGATCTCGTGGACTTTCAGCTGCCGCGAGACTCCTTCGTCGATGGGCCCGGTCAGGTAGGGGCCCGAATCAACCAGAACCCGGCGATCGCCAGCGAGTTCACCCTGTTGGACCAGCAGGGCTCACAGGTGATCCAGGGGAACATGCTGGTGGTGCCGATCGGTGAGTCGGTGCTCTACGTCCAGCCGATCTACATCGCGGCCCGCAGCGCCGGTGGTGCCACCGGGGCGAACATCGCCGCGCTGCCGGAGTTCAAGCGGGTGGTTGTGGTGTTCGGCGATCGGATCGCCATGCGCGACACGCTCGCCGAGGCCTTGGCGGCAGTGTTCGGCGATGCTCCGGTGGTCGACGATCCCAACGACCCTGGTGACGACCTCCCCGCCGACCTCACCGAAGCCGTGGCAGAGTTGCTCACCCGAGCCGATGCGGCATTTGTCCGGGCCGAAGCCGCCCTCCGCGCCGCCGACCTGGCCACCTATCAGGAAGAAGTGGAAGAGGCCCAAAGGCTGATCGGACAAGCGCAGGACCTGCTGGAAGAAGCCCTCGCAGCCGGCTGACCGAGTTCAGAGTCTCCGATTTCCGGTTTCCAGTTTCCGGCTTCCGGCCTACGGCCTCCCCTCGCCCCTATCCCTCCGTATTCCTCGTCAGCCTTGTCGCCAGGATGATGGGGATGAGGGTGAGCACCACCACGAAGAGTGCCACCACGTTGGTCATCGGCCGCTGCCGGGGCCGCACCAACGAGGAGAAGATCCAGATCGGCAGGGTCTGTTGGTTCCCCGCGGTGAACGTGGTGACGATGATCTCGTCGAATGAGAGGGCAAAAGCCAGCATTCCTCCGGCGATCAGCGCCGGCCGGATCTGGGGGAGCAGGACGTGTCGGAAGGTCTGCAGCCCGTTGGCACCGAGGTCGGCCGAAGCCTCGAGCAATGATGGCGAGGTGCGCCGCATCCGCGCCACAACGTTGTTGTAGGCGATGGCCACGCAGAAGGTGGCGTGCCCGATCACGATCGTCCAGAACGAGAAGGGGATGTTGCCGATCGATATCGCCGAGCGGAGGGCGATCCCGGTGATGATTCCGGGCAGGGCGATGGGGAGCACGATGAAAAGCGACACGGCCTCGCGGCCAAAGAAGGGTCGGCGCCATACCGCGGCTGCCGCCATCGTCCCCAGGACCAGGGCTATCACCGTGGCGGTGAGGGCCACCCGCAGCGACAGGTACAGGGCGTCACGCACCGCCCCGTTGTTCCAGGCGACCTCGAACCAACCCAGGGTGAGTCCCGGTGGCGGGAAGCTGAACGCCGAGTCCTCGGTGGTGAATGCGTACAGCGCCACGATGAAGATGGGAAAGTGCAGGAACAACAGCACCCCCCAGGTGGACAGGCGGAGTCCGAGGTGGCGGCGGAAGCGGCTTCGGGTGGTCATAGGGCCTCGAACGCTCCGGCGCGGCGAGCGATGAACAGGTAGATCCCCATGATGACGATGGGGAAGAAGGTGAAGGCGGCTGCCAGCGGGAGGTTGCCCGCCACTCCCTGATACGAGTAGATCGCCAGGCCGACGAATGGCGACGAGTCTCCGATGATGGTCGGGATGATGTAGTCGCCCAGGGTGAGCGAGAAGGTGAAGATCGACCCGGCGGCGATACCGGGAATCGCCAGCGGCCAGATGATGGTGCGGAAGGTCTGTACCGGCCGAGCGCCCAGGTCGGCGGATGCCTCCAGGTACGACCGGGGCACCCGCTCCAATGCCGAGTGGATCGGAAGGATCATGAACGGCAGCCAAATGTAGGTGAAGACGATGAATTGGCCCAGGGCCGAAGCAGAGAGGGACGGACCTCCAATGCCCGGAGCGGAGAGGGCGGCATCGAGGAGGAAGTTGAGCCCGAGTTTGTCGACAAACCAGAAGAGGATCCCTTCCCGGGCCAGGATGAGCTTCCAGGAGTACACCCGCACCAGGTACGACGACCACAGCGGGATCAGGATGAGGATGAAGAACGCCGCCCGCAGCCGGTTCCCGGCATAACGCACCGTGTAGTAGGCGATGGGGAAGGCGATGATCGCCGATCCGATGGTCACCGCGGTGGCCATCGTCAGCGTGCGGATGGCGATGGAGATATTGGAGTCGGTGAACAGATCGCCCCACGTGTCCATGGTGAGGGTGCGATTGATGTTCCCGGAAAACTCGTCGAGGCTGAAGAACGACTGTGACAACAGGGCGATCAGCGATCCGCCGTAGACCCCCACCAGCCACAGCAGGGGGATTCCGAGGAGCAGGAGGAGCCGCAGTCGGGGGCGGCGATGCAGCGCCCCGGAGAGGCGGTGCATCCCGCCGGTGGTGGTGGTCTGACTGACCATGGGTTGAGTGGAGAGCCGGGGGCCTCGTGGCCCCCGGCTCCGCTCAGGCCGTTACCGGCCGCCGATGACCGCCACCGAGGCGGTCACCCACTCGTGATAGGCGACGCATTCGCCGCCCGCTCCGAAGCAGTCGGCCTGTGGCGTCTTCCAGAACAGGATCCGGTCGAACGAGCCCTCATTGTTGGTCGCGCAACCGGTGTCCCCCAGCAACGCATTGCCGGTGCACGCCGCCAAGTTCGCCGGAACGGTGCCGAACCAAGCTGCCAGGTCGCCCTGGAGCTTGACGTTCAGCGACCAATCGAGCCACTTGTAGGCGCAGTTGGGATTCGGCGCGTTGACGTGCATCATCGTGGTGTCCGCCCAGCCGGTGACACCCTCATCGGGGATCACGCTGGCGATCGGAGCGCCACCCGCCTGCAGGATGTTCACCTGGAACGGCCACGAGCTGGAGGCGACGACACCCTCGTTGGTGAAGTCGTCCATCTGCACGAAGGCATCGTGCCAGTAGCGGAATACCAGGTCGCGCTGTCCACGCAACACATCCAGAGCCGCGTTGAACTGGTCACGGTTCAGCGCGTAGGGATCGGTGATCCCCAGCTCGGGCTGATGGTGCATCAGGTAGAGCGCGGCATCGGCGATGTAGATCGCGCCGTCGTAGGCCGATACACGCCCAGCGTTGCTCTCGCCGTCGGGCAATGTCGTCTCTTCGAACACGACGTCCCACGAGGTGGGCGGCGTAGTGCCGAACACCTCGGTGTTGTACATCAGCACGTTCGTTCCCCATTGGTAGGGCACGCCGTAATGCTTACCGTCGACGAAGTGCCACGGCGCCTCCTGGAGCCGCGGGTCGACCTGGTCCCACGAGGGGATCAGATCGATGTTCACTTCCTGGACAGTGCCGCCGGCGATCAGCCGGTTGCTGGCGTCACCCGACGCCGTCACCAGGTCGTATTCGTTGGAGCTCTGCATCAGGGCCACCATCTCGTCCGACGTGGCAGCGGTCTTTACCGTCACCATGCAGCCCGTGTCCGACTCGAACTGGGTAACCCAGTCGAATTTGGGGTCGGTGTCGCCGCGCTCGATGTAGCCCGCCCAGGCGATGATCGACACTGCACCTTCGCCGTCACCGATTTCGGTGATCGGGCCCCCGGTGGAAGCGTCATCGTCGCCACACGCTGCCGCTACCAGAGCGACGAGCATTGCCAGCGCCAGAAAACGGCGCTTGGTCATTGTGTTCCTCCTTGGTTGTCTTCCGTATCAGACCCCCCGGAGAGGTAGCGGCAGGCCTGGCGCGCCCACTGCAGATGCACGGTGGCTCCGAGGAGTCCGCGCTCGCGGTGGGGTGCGTCCAGGTTCTGCCGCACCACTTCGAGGGTGGTTCCGTGGGCCACATCGACGGCATATCTGGTGAACATGCCGAGGTAGATCACGTCGACCACTGTGCCACTCACGTCGCAAGAGGCGGGATCCCGGGGAGGCGCCCCTGCGATGTGAAGCGAAATCTTTTCCGGGCGCACGGTGAAGGCCTCGGCGCGTCCCGTGAGCAGCTCTGCCAGCGATGCCGGTACCACGTTCGACACTCCCACGAAGCCCGCCACGAAGGCGGAGTTGGGGGTTTCGTATACCTCCTGCGGGGGCCCCACCTGTTCGATTTTCCCGTGGTTGAACACCGCGAGGCGGTCGCTCATGTTGAGCGCCTCCTCCTGGTCGTGGGTCACGTAGATGAAGGTGATACCGACATCGCGCTGGATCGATTTCAGCTCGATCTGCATGGCGTGTCGCAGCTTGAGATCGAGCGCCCCCAGCGGTTCGTCGAGGAGGATCACCCGGGGCCGGTTGATCAGCGCCCGGGCCAGGGCAACTCGCTGGCGCTGGCCACCGGAGAGCTGCCCGGGCTTGCGCTCTCCGAACGAGTTCAGGTGCACCATCTCCAGCGCTTCACCGACTCGCTGCGCCCGCTCGGTCTTGCCGACACCTCGCACCATGAGGCCGTAACCGACGTTTTCTGCCACCGTCATGTGGGGGAAGAGGGCGTAGTCCTGGAAGACCGTATTGACCTCACGCTGATAGGGAGCCAGGCCGGTGACGTCGGAACCGTGCAGCAGCACGCGACCCGCGGAAGGCTCCTCGAAGCCGGCGATCATCCGCAGACAGGTGGTCTTGCCCGAGCCGGACGGGCCGAGAAGCGAGAAGAATTCGCCGTCGAGGACGTCCAAGGACACCTCGTTTACGGCGACCACGTCGCCGAATCGTTTGCTGACCGCGTCCAGAGACACGGCTGCGGTAGTCGTCGGCACCCCCGCGAGCGAACTGCCCAGGCTCACCAGCACAGACCCCCTCGGTCACGCCCGTCTGGGCTGAGCAACGGTAGCGGGCGATTGCGCCCGATGTCGCGCTCACATTGCGCCGGCGCCGGGGTGGTCGTACACTTGTGTAACACGACGCGGGGTGGAGCAGCCTGGTAGCTCGTCGGGCTCATAACCCGAAGGTCGGAGGTTCAAATCCTCCCCCCGCTACAACTCGGGACCCCCTCCTCTGAGGGGGTCTCTGCGTTGTTGGTCCGCCTGCGGCGGAGCGGTCGGTTTCCGGTGCGCCCTGCTCGGTCGCCCCCGGAACCCTCCGAGGTGGCCCTTCGGGCCGCTCCATGGCTGGTTCAAATCCTCCCCCCGCTACGAACGAAAACCCCCTCCTTCGGAGGGAGTTTTCGAGCTAACCACTCCCCCCTTGTGGGGGAGCCGACGGGCCATAGGCTCGGCGGTGGGGGGTACTCAGCTCACAGCTAGGAGCTGACGGCGGTTCGGCGGTTCGGGCCGTTCCGTGTCTGGTTCAAATCCTCCCCCAGCTACTACCGAGGAACCCCTGCACCGAAGGGGTTTCTCGCTTCTCAGGTGTTCCCTGCTCAAGGTCGAGCGGGCGGTTGCCGAGGCGACACGAGCCGATGACGAGGCAACCCTGGCGCGGTCAAGTGAACTTGCCGCGGCAGCCACCGTTGCGCTCGGGACCGATCCCAATCTGGCCAAGCTGCTGACGATCGCCTCCGCCGACCTCGCCCCACCCACCATCGACACCGCCACGGTGCTGCATCAAGCCTTCGCCAGCCTCACTCGTCTCAGGACTCGAATGATCAGTTCCCCTCGTCTTGCGGCGTGTAGTCGTCGGCGTAGAAGGGCATGTTCACCTGGGAGACGACGAGATCGAGTGGCACGGTGATGCCACGGCAGACATCAACGTCGCCCAGCCACGCCCGGCATGGGGCCCGCCACTCGACCCAGAAGTCGTAGCGACCCGGAGGGAGCCCCTCGGGGAAGTCGTACACGAACATCTCGCAGGGCTGAAGACCGGTCCGTGCCCCCAGCGCATAGGCCGCGCCACATGTGGCGCTGTTCTCACGTACAAGGTAATCGACGTGGAACCGGAGCGTCTGGCCGATGGGAAACGATCCATCGGCAAGCTCGGGCCCCGTCACCCTGGTCACGAATACTCGGAGGTCGTAGCCGGGAGTGGTGGTGCCGTCGAGTGGGAGCGGTATCTCGTCGCCGTTGACGAACCCATGGCGAATGTGGAATGGCTCGTACGCGCGCCCGTTCCCGGCTGGCCAGCCGCTCGGATCCACCATCTGCGCGTCGCGATAGCAGGTCGTCCCCTCGCAGGACTCACGGAGGAAATCAAGGCGAAGCGTCTCGGGCGCCGCGACGAGCACGGTCGGCGGGTTGGGCAAGTCGCCCCACAGGACGTCCGCTCCGGGCGGCAGGGCACCGCCGGCGGCTGCTTGCACGAAGACGTCGATCAGGTGTGACGAGACGATGTTGGCACGATCGCGCTCATCCTCCGCGAGAGCCTGTTGTGCTCTCACCTCGTTCGTCTGGTCGACCGCGACGACGGCGCCGAGGGTGGCTGCGATCGCCAATACCAGCAAGGCGATGGCGGCGGCCCACGCCGTCCGCACCGTGCGGCGATGCTGACGCACCTCCTCGGAGCTCAGCTCGTCCTTGGGGACACCACGAATGGCGCTGGCAAGGTCGGCCACGGCATCCGAGAACCTCGGATCGCTCAGGTCGAGGTGCTCGTCCGACCTCGCCCATCGCAGATCCACCCACCGCGGCTCCTCGAAGAACACCCCGGAGAGCGCAGGAGGGGCCGCAGTGGACGCCCCCGAGACATCGTCCTCTTCCCATCCGAAGTCGCCGTCGGTCACCACCGGCAGGATCCGCGAGACGTCCTTGTGAGCAACCCACCACTCGATCTCGCGGTTCACCCACTTGGACTTAGCCGCCTCCTTCGACAGCAACAAGACGAACCAGGCTGAGGCATCCATTGCCTCGGTGATCGACGACCAGAGGTGCGGGTTCGCCGAGAGCGACGACTCGTCGCGGAAGATGCGCACCGCCCGGCGCTGCCACCAGGGCTTGGCAAAACGCTGCAGGCTGACCTGGAGGCGTGGGGCCAGGAGGCCGTCGGCGGCGTGGGAGTAGGACACGAAGGCGTCGTACCGAGACGACGCCCCCTGACGACCGCCATCGCCAATGGTGCCCAACGCACCCTCCCGGGTCAGCACCGGGGTTATAGCAGGACCCTGCTATCCATCGCTTACGGCGCTACCGCACGTTTCCGGCCCTCGGCGCCGTCAAGACATGCCGCGGCGGGTGGCTCCCCGCCCTCGCCGACAGCCTCAAAGATGCCGGGTCCGAACCCTTCCCGGGGCGCGGAGGAGGCTGACTAGAGGAACGACACGTCGATGCCCGTTAGAGGTTGGTAAGCGGCATACGAGATAGTCGGGGAACACCTCTTATGAAAATGTGCAGCCCGACCGCATGCCGAAGGGATCGGTAGTGTCAATGTTCGTGGATGTTCGTTTGCTCGGTTCCCTCCAGGTCGTTGATAGGTCAGGCCAGAGCATCGAGATCCCGGGCGAGCTACCGAAGGCGTTGCTCGCCATTCTTGCACTCGAGGCACCGACGCCCGTCAGTGGCGATCGCATAGTCGATGCCCTTTGGGGCGAGCAACCGCCCGATGCCCCCGAGGCCTCGCTCCACTCAACCGTCTCCCGGCTGCGCCGCGCCCTGGGCAAGGACATCATCAAACGTGTCGCCGACAGCTATCTCCTCGAGATCCCTATGGCCAACTCCGACTTGGCCCGCTTTCGCCGTCACGTGCAGCGGGGTGTCCAATTCCGGACCCTTGGCCACCCCGCCAAAGGCGCCGAGGCCTTTCGCCAGGCCCTCGCCCAGTGGCGGGGGAGGGCGCTCTCCGACCTCCGCCGCTTCGAATTCGCCGAACAGGCCAGCCGTCGGCTGGAAGAAGAGCGGCTTATGGCGGTCGAGGCATTAATGGACACCGAGCTCCTCGTGGGCGACCACGCCATGGTGCTCGGCGAGTTGAGCGGACTGGTCGAGTCCTTCCCGTTGCGGGAGCGCCTGTGGGGTCAGTTGATTCTGGCGCTGTACCGCTCGGGTCGCCAGGCCGAGGCCCTGCGTGCCTACGCCCGAGTGAAGGAGACCCTGGCAACCGAGCTCGGAGTGGAACCGTCGCCCGAGCTCGCCGCCCTCGAAGACCGCATCCTCCTCCACGATCCCGCCCTCACCGAGTTCGCGGACCCGACGCCAGCCGACTGGCTCGACAGCCCCGAACTCATCACCTTCGCTACGGGGGAGACCGTGGTGCAAGAGGGGGGACCGGCCGACGCCGTCTATTGGATCGAGGCCGGGGAAGTGGAGATCTTTCGTACTGATGCCGACGGCTCCGAAGTACCGCTCGCCCGGTTGGGCACCGGCCGTTATTTCGGCGAGCTGGCCTCGCTGCTCGGTACCGGACGCACTGCTTCGGTTCGGGCCGCCACCCCGACCACCCTTTCGGTCCACACCGTCGAGAGCTTCCGCCGTCGCCTCGGCATAGAACGGGTCCGGCCCGAGAGTGGCTCCAGTTCCGCCGACGAGGTCCGCCAACTAGTCCGACAGGGCCAGTACCTGAAGGCTTATGACCTCGCCGCCGGTCAGCTCGAGTTGGGGAGCGGCGACCTCGAGCTGCGTTATCTAGCCGTGCTGGCTCTGGCTCGGTCGGGAGCCACCATCCAGGCCCGCCGTCGCTACGACTCCTTTGGTCTCGCCTCGGCGGAGGGCGCTTCCATCGCCGCCCGGCTCGCCGAGGACATCGCTGCCCTCGATGCTCGCCTCGACAAGGACATCGCCCTAGCCCGTGACGGTGAGCAGCGCCGGTTATGGGCGTCGCGCTCGGCGCGAGGCTACGGCGCCGCCTTCGAGCGCCACCGCTCCTCCTACCTGGCGGTGAATGCGGCCACGATGTGGCTTGTCGCCGGAGAGGAGGAGCGGGCCACCGCCTCCGCCCGCCAGGGCCTCGACACCATCTCCGAGGCGAAGGCCGCAAGTTCCGAGGACCGTTACTGGTTGCTGGTCTCCGAAGCCGAAGCCGCGCTAGTGCTCGGTGACCGCCAACGGGCCGAAGATGCTCTCGGGCGGGCCGGGCAGGGGAGCCAATCCGCATTTGCCTCGCGGGCGACGACGCTTCGTCAGCTCAAGCTCGTTTGCGAACTCAAGGGTCTCGACCCTTCGCTGCTTTCTGCCATCGCCAACCCGACCGTGGTCCATTTCTGCGGTCATCGCATCGGCGCACCCGGCGAAGGTAGCCGCTTTCCCGCCGAGGAGGAGCCGCGAGTGCAAGCCGATCTGAAGGCGGCGTTCGACCGATTGGGGGCCGGGATCGGCTATGGCTCCCTCGCCGCCGGGGCCGACATCATGGCCGCCGAGGTCCTCGTCGACCGGGGCGCCGAACTGCATGTCACCCTTCCCTTCGATCGGGAGGAGTTTGTCCGCACCTCCGTTGCGCCGGCTGGTCCAGCCTGGGTGCGTCGCTTCGAACGCTGCTTAGCCTCGGCGGCTGAGGTCGTCACCGCGGTCCCCGGCGAATATCTCGACGACCCCACCCTTTTCGACTTCTGCGCTCGCATTGCCATGGGCGATGCACTGGTCCGGGCTCGACAGCTCGAGGCCGACGTCTGCCAGGTGGCGGTGTGGGACGGCGTGGAAACGGGCCAGACGGCCGGCACCTCGGTCGATGTCGCCCGCTGGAAGGCGGGCGGCTATCCCGCCACGATCATTGCGGCGGGTCGCACCGCCCTCGCCGCCAACGGTCCCGCCGCCCCACCCAAGCGTCAGGTCCGGGCGCTTCTCTTCGCCGACTTCGCCGGCTTCTCCCGCCTCTCCGACGCCCAGGTGCTCCTCTTCCAGGACAATGTGATGTCCGAGATCGGCCGTACCGTCGAGAAGTTCGGCGCCCACGTCCTCTCGGGCCGCACCTGGGGCGATGGTCTCTACCTGGTGTTTTCCGAAGTGGGGGCGGCGGCGCAGTGTGCACTCGATCTGCAGACCTCGATCAGCCAGATCGACTTCGAAGCCGCCGGCTTGCGCGGTTTGCGCGGGCTTCGCCTGGCCGCCCACGCCGCCCCGGTGTTCGAAGGATGGGATCCGATCGCAGGCGCTCGCCTGTTCTTTGGGGCCGGGGTCACTCAGACTGCTCGGATCGAACCGCGCACCCCCGAGGGTGAGGTCTACGTCACCCATCCCTTTGCCGCCCTCGCCGCCCTCGCCGGCGACCTCTCGATCACCTGCCAGTACGTCGGCACCCTTCCCACCGCTAAGGGCTACGGGTCATTGCCCCTCTACGCTCTCCACCGAAAGGTGTAGTCATGGCCAATGTGCAACAGGCCGAGACCGAACGTCGCACCGGGCAGGCCCGCTTCGATGGCTTCATCTCCTATAGCCACACCGCCGATGAGCTGCTCGCTCCCCGCCTGCAGGCCGCTCTGCAGGCCTTTGCCAAGCCGTGGTGGAAACGCCGGGCGGTGCGGGTGTTCCGCGACCAGTCGTCGCTTTCGGCCAATCCGCATTTGTGGTCGTCGATCACCGCTGCCCTCGACGCTTCGGACTGGTTCATCCTCCTCACCTCCCCGGAGGCGGCATCCTCCTCGTGGGTTGATCGGGAGGTCGCTTACTGGCGTAAGCACAAGGACCCCGAGAGGATTCTGCCGGTCCTCACCGACGGCACCCTCGCCTGGGACGAAGCCTCGGGCCGGCTCGATCCCGACTCGACAGTGCCGCCATCGTTGGTCGACGCGTTCAACGGCGAGCCCCGCTGGGTGGATCTGCGCTGGGCGGAGGACGAAACCCAGCTTGACCTCCGCAATGGCCGCTTTCGCGACGTGGTGGCAGACATCGCCTCGTCGCTCCGGGGCATCCCCAAGGACGACCTCGAATCCGAGGAGGTACGCCAGCACCGCCGTACCCGCCGCACTGCCTGGGGTGCGGGGATCGCCCTGGCGGTTCTCGTGGTAGCCGCCGTTACGGGGGCGTTGATCGCGATTGATCAACGAGAACAGGCCGAGGCCCAACGGGTACTGGCCGAGGCGGAAACGGTGCGGGCGGAATCGGCCGAGTCGCTGGCCCGTTCCCGGGAGTTGGCCGCCTCGGCGATCAACGTATTGGACGACAATCCCGAATTGAGCGTCCTCCTCGGCCTGGAGGCGATCGAGTCGACCCCCCCGGGCGCCGGGCAACCGGTCGAAGCGATCAATGCCCTCCGCGAGGCCACCCATGCCAGCCGTTTGCGCAGCCGGGAGGCCGCCTCCCCATCGGGGGGCTTTGTGGCGCTCGATCTGTCTCCGGACGGGACCCGGCTGGCCACCGTCTCCTATCTGGACGCCAGGGTCGTGGTTACCGATGTCGCTACCGGCCGGGAGATCTCCTCCTATACCGACTCGACGACCGTGGACAACTTCTTCTCAGTGTCTTTCTCTGCCGACGGCGCGTTGCTAGCGGTGGGGGTGGCGGACTCGGCCCGGCAGGCCTTCACAGTCTTCACCTCCGCGCCGACGGTTCCTCGGCCGGGTTCGGAGACCCCCGACGCATTACCGCCCAGGGTCATCCTCCTGCGGGTCGACACTGGGGAGGTCCTACGGACGATCGACTATCCCGCCTGTTCTCGGGCGACACCGTTACCCCGGTTCTCACCCGATGGGGCCTGGATGGCGGTGGCGGGAGTGTCCGGCCCCGACTGCCAGGCGGATCAGTGGGCGGTGGAGCTATTCGAGGCCGAGACATTCCAATTGGTGCATCGGTGGGAGACAACGGCGGACATGGCTTTGTCCTGGACGGCCGATGGATCGCGATTGTCGGTCTCCACCGTCAACTCATCGGCAGGGGGCACGACGGTCTTCGACATCGCCACTCGCCAAACGGTGCTGGATTACCCCGCGGGCACCGGGATGATCAGCCCCGACGGTGGCCACTTGGTCGTAGACGATATCGGAGGCGTGGATGTGATCGACGTCGCCTCCGGGGTCCGAACCGACGTCCTCACTGGCTTCGATCATGTGGTGCTCAGCAAGGCCTTCACCCCCGACGGCTCCATGTTGTTGGTGGGAACTCTTGGACAGGAGGTACTGGTCTTCGATCTCGCATCCGGCAAAATGCTCCACCGGCTCGGCTCGGCCGGGGTGCCGGTGTCCTATGACTGTCTCGCTTCCTGTGAGACGCTGGTGCAGTCCAACCTCCAAGGCGAGGTTCTGACCTGGGACCTCTCGACGACCGCCGGAGGTGAGCTCAACTCGGTCAACACCGGCTATTTCGTGAACGGCGAATCACTCGTCGCCGCGGGCGATACGGGTCTCTTTCTCGGTTTTGCCGACCTGCCCCATCCCCATGTGGTGCCTTTCGATCGCGCTACCGGCCAACTCAGCAGCGCCCGTCGATTCACCGAGACCAACTCGCCGATCCCCCTTCCCGACGGACGCATCCTGCTTGTGGAGGTATCCGACACCGCTCCGGAGTGGGGCCCGGTGGTGGCCTGGGATCCGGACAGCGGGACCGTCGAGGAGGTGGCCGGCTGCTGGACGACCGCAGAGGAGTTCGATAAGAGCGGGGTGGAGGGGACGGCTTCGATACCTTGCGCGGACCGGGAGGGCGACTATTTCTTTTTGCACAAGGCGTTTCTGAGCCCGGACGAGTCCAGCCTTCTGATCACCGACCCGGCCGGGGAGGTGAGGATCTTCGACGCACACACCCTGGAGGAAGAAAACGTGCCACCGATGCCGGCAGGGCATCGGACGGTTCTCGCCCACGGCGGGGCGTGGCTCCTCAGCAGCGATGGCCAGGTGGCCAAGGTTGTCGACCTCTCCGACGGACGAGTGGTGGCGACCCTGTCGACGGGCAACACAGACTCCTGGTCCGGCGTAACTGCCAACGGAGACCTGGCGGTCATCGACGAGTGGGACAAGGAGGTGACTGTGTACGACACAGCCTCTTGGGAGGAGGTCGCGTCCTTCGTCCCGGGTCCCAGTCGCGGCATCGCTTTCTCTCCCGACGGCTCCAAGATTCTGACCGCCCAGACCGACGGCTACGTGCGCATCTGGGATACCCGCGCCGGCACTGAACTGTTCCGGATTCCGCTGCCCGGCGCCTCTGACGGCTACTGGCTCGACGAGACCCACATCGTCATCGGTTCCGCCACCGGCCTTTGGACGACCATCACCCTCGACCTCGAAGAACTGAAGGATCTGGCGGTCTCCCGACTGACCCGGGGCTTCACCGCAGAAGAGTGCGAGACGTACCGCATCGACCCCTGCGCCGGTCTGGAGACGATCAAGAGCAGGTAGAACCGGCCCGGACCGGACCTCAGTATTCGAGCTGCCGCTCGTTCATGCAGGGCTGGACAGCGAGTGGGGACGCTCGGCCGAAAAGGTCGGGGCTACACCGCTCGGAAGTCCTGCAAGGGTCACCGGGTGTCGGCCCGACACTGGTGGGGGGAATGCTCGACTTAGTCACGCCGATAGTCACGTCGGAGCTGTCAAGGGTTGTCTGAGACGTGCCACCTTGGCCATCGAGTGAGCGAGAACACCCGCAAGAAGTGATACGGGTGAACGGGATGACCTGGGGTGAACTGAGACTCCTCAACCTCATAACCCGAAGGTCGGAGGTTCAAATCCTCCCCCCGCTACGAACGAAGTCCCTCCTTGGAGGGGCCTACCATCCCGGCGCTCTCGAGAGACCGCCGAAGGTGAGTTCACATCCCATGGCCAAGCTTGTCTCCACCCTTTTCATCGGCCTGGATGGTGTGGCCGAGATCGACCCGGCATGGCACTTCCCGTACTTCGACGAGAACATGGGGCGGGCCGTCGATCACGACTACGGCGGCGCCGATGTCCTGCTCCTCGGCCGGGTGACCTACGACAGCTTCGCAGGGGCCTGGCCGGCTCGTGAGGAGGCAGGCGAGGAAGACGCTGCGTTTGCCAGATCGCTGGGCGATCGGCGCAAGGTCGTCGTCTCCCGGCAGTCGTTGCAATTCACCTGGCGCAACTCCGAACTGGTGGACGGCGATCTCGTAGCGGCGGTGACCGCGCTCAAGGCCGACCCCACACTGGGGCGAATCCTCATCCCCGGCTCGATCTCGATCGTTCGTCAGCTGTTGGCCGCAGGACTGGTGGACGAACTCAGCCTCCTGGTGCATCCAGTGGCAGCCCGTCACGGCAGGCACCTTTTCGAGGAGGGCGACCCTCCGTATCACCTGCGCCTGGTTCGTTCCGAAGTGTTTCCCACCGGCGTGGTCTGGCTGACGTACTCGCCCGCAGCGACGCCCGCTGCGGTCGGGTACGACGACGTGAAGGGCTTGGTGCCGGATCAAGGCGGGGGCTGACTCGAGACTTGCCGAGCGGGCCGAGCGGTCACCGGACTACCCAAACCGCGGTGGTACGGCCCGCCGTGATCGGATCCAGGCGGACGCTGCTGCTCCGCTTTGCGGCCTCCGGCTTCCCGGCTTCCGGCCTCCGGCCTCCGCTCCTCCGAGCGGTTCAGGTTGTTTTCAGGGCGCCCTTGGTACTTTCCGAAGGTTGTATCACCCAAGGAGGTTTCATAGTGAGTAAGAAGACCACGATGCTGGTCACCGCCATCGCAGCGGCTGCCATCGGAACGGCCACGGCCGCGTCCGGCGGGGACATCGACCACCCGATCACCGGGACAGATCTCGATCAGGCTTCGGCGGTCGCTCTCGCCTTCACCGGCGAGGGACGGGTGACCGGGACCGAGGTGGGAGACGAAGAGTCGTACTACGAGGTCGAGGTGACGCTCGAGGACGGCACCCAAATCGATGTTCAGCTGGATGAGGGGTTCAATGTCGTCGGCAGCGAAGCCGACGACACCGAGGACGAAGGGTCGGACGACGACTGAGGTCGACCCTGTGATTACAGCGACCCCGGGATTCCCCGGGGTCGCTGCCTTATGGGTATTGCCACCGGATCGACTGCAAAGTCGTCAGCGCGCCAGGTTCACTCGATCGTGATCTCGATCTCCGTGAGGGTCTGATTGCCGCTCACCTCGATCGCCAGCACCTCGACCTTGTAGAGGCCGGCAATGGCCAGGAACTCGGCGGGCACGCTGATGCTGTGCACGTCGGCGGGAACGAAGGCAGAGAACTGCAGGACCGAATTCTCCTCATTGATCACCAGAACCTGATAGCGCACGATCTCGATCCCGGCGGGTTCCGTCACTGGTGCCCACTCCACGACCAGGTCGGCCCTCGCCACTGTCGATCCTTCCGCGGGCGACAGGATCTCGGGACCGGCTGGGAAGTCATGAGTGAGCGTGAACGTGCTGCGCAGCCTGACCCCGTCGATGGTCACGCCCTCAAAGACATAGACGCCCTCGGGAAACAGGCCCTTGAACTCGTCGAGTGGGAACACGTCGAACGACGGTTCGCTCGACTCCGAAAACAACTCGGTGAGCCCATATCCCTCGAGCACTCCGTGGTTCACGACATCGAGCAGCTTGGTCCCGTCCGGAGCCGTGAGGCTGAGCGAGCTCCACGGCTCATGATCGAGGTCGATTTGCAGACCGGCGTCCTGGTCGGTCGAGTTGATCTCCACTCTGAGCAGGGCCCTCTTGAACTCGACCGTCTCTCCACCCGGGCTGGTAGTCGACGAATTCGGGGCACCGCTCGTGGTCGGGCCATTCGTCGTTGCCGACGGTGCGTCCCCGCCACAGGCGGCGAGCAACAACACGAGTATCAGTCCATTACGCAGCGAACGCATGGCGTTCTCCTTTTCTCGATTGAACCCACCGTATGGAGCGCGCCCTGAACGTGCGCTGAAAGACAAGGCGGGGCCCCAGGACCCAAAGGCCGCCCTTGTCTCGGGCACCGAACACGTCCTCGGGCACGCCTCCTACTCTCGGGTGGTGCCCCCGAACGCGTCCTTCATACGCGGCGTCAAGGACTCGGTCCTGATCCTGCTGGCCGTCGGCGCCTTTGGCGTCGCGTTCGGTGTGGTGGCGGTCGAGGCCGGGCTGACGGTGTGGCTGACGATGCTCGCCTCGTTGATCGTGGTCTCGGGCGCAGCCCAGTTCGCCATGGCTGGACTCCTCGCCACCGGGCCGGCGTCGGTACTGATTGCGGTCACCGGGCTCGGGCTGCGTCACCTTCCCATGTCGGCGACGCTGGCCCGGCTGATCGGACCGCAGCGGCTACGCACCCGGCTGCGCCTGGCGTTCATCCTCGTCGATGAGACCTTCGGGCTGACAGTGCGCGCCGCGGCCCTGGGAGTTCCGGACCTGGTGGCCTACAAGACCGGGGCCGACATCATGCTCTACACGGGGTGGCTGACTGGCACCGCCGCCGGAGCTTGGTTCGGTGAGGCGGTGGATCCGGAGGCTGCCGGCCTCGGTGTACTTTTCGGCCTCATGTTCCTCGGGTTGGCGGCACCGTTGGTACGGCGGAGGCGCGACTGGGTGGTGGCTGCGCTCGCCGTCGTGGCCACGCTGGGTGCGATCGCGCTGCTGCCAGCGGCGTGGCGGCTGACCAGCGCCGCAGCCGCAGCCGCGGTGATCGGAGCGATGCTCCATGAGTGATCTCGTGCTCATCGTGGTGGCCGCGGCCATCACCTTCTCGACCAGGGTGGCGTTCCTGGTGCGGCCCCGTCCGGCACCGCAGGGATGGGTCGGCAGATTCCTCGATGTATTCCCACTCGCCTTGTTCGTGGCGATCGCCACCGATGCCCTGGTGGCTCCGACTGGCACCCCCGCCTGGAACCCGGGTCTGGCCGCGGCCGTAGGGGGCATTCTCGGGGGAGTGGCATTCCGCCGTGCCCTGTGGGGCGTTCTCGCGGTCGGCGCAGCGAGCTTCTACGTGGTGCGGGCGCTGATTGGGTGAGCCCCCGCCGGAACGGGGGCTCTTGCCCGGGTGGCGTCGAGCGCCAAGAATGGGCTGATGGCCGGAGAGCAAAAGATCACGGGACCAGATCTCGCCGTTGAGGGCATTCTGGTCGATGCTCTCCGCGCCGACATCCCGGCGGTCGGGCACGTCGCCGGGGAGCCGGTCATCGTGGTGCTGACGGCCGACGGTCCCCGCGCGGTGGGTGGGAGGTGCACGCATTACGGCGGTCCGCTGAGCGAGGGCCTCGGTGTCGACGGTCAGGTTCGCTGCCCCTGGCACCACGCGGCGTTCGACCTCCAGACCGGGGAGGCGGCGGGCGCTCCGGCCCTCGACCCGATTCCCGTCTTTGACCTCGAGGTTCGTGACGGTCGCGCCTTTGTCACCAAACCCAGACAGCCCGCCGGGCCGGCATCGAGCCCGGCGGCGCCGCCGGAGGCGATCGCGATCGTTGGCGCTGGCGCCGGCGGGGCAGCAGCAGCCGAAGCCCTGCGTCGGCTCGGCTACGAGGGTCCTATCTCCCTGATCGGCGACGAAGCCCCGGTTGATCGACCCAACCTCTCCAAGGACTACCTGGCCGGGACGGCCCAGGAGGACTGGATGCCCCTCCGCTCCCCGGAGTTCTACGCAGACGCCGCGATACACCTGATCGTTGGCGAACAGGTGACCGCGATCGACCGAACCAGCCGCGTCGTCCACCTCGCCGGGGGCAGGAGCCTCTCCTACGACTCTCTGCTGCTGGCTCCAGGGGCCGAGCCGCGCCGGCTGCCCGTTCCCGGAGCGGAACTGCCCCACGTTCGGTATCTGCGGACCCTTGCCGACAGCAAGGCTGTCGTCTCGGCTCTCCACGACGGCCCGCGGGTGGTGGTGATCGGTGCCGGGTTCATAGGACTAGAGGTGGCGGCGTCACTTCGCCACCGGGGCATCGCGGTGACGGTCGTCGCCCCGGAGGAGATCCCCCTGGCTCCGATCATCGGTGAGACGCTGGGACGTTTTGTGGGAGACCTGCATCGGGAGCATGGGGTTGTGTTCCGGACCGGCAATGTCGACCGGATTGACGAGCGCGAGGTCTGGCTCCGCGATGGCACGGCGGTTCCGGCGGATCTCGTCGTTGTTGGAATCGGAGTCACCCCTCGCACCGAACTGGCCGCGGCGGCGGGGCTGATCGTCGACAACGGGATCGTCGTCGACGATCGCCTGCGGACCAGCGATCCCCAAATCTGGGCGGCCGGAGATGCTGCCAGGTTTCCCGGTCCCGAGGGCACTCCGGTGCGAGTTGAGCACTGGGTACTGGCGGAGCGACATGGCCAGGCCGCCGCCCGCAACATGCTTGGTCGCGATGTTCCGTTCACCGAGCCCCCGTTCTTTTGGAGCCAGCATTACGACGTGACCATCAACGTCACCGGCCACCTCGCGGGGTGGGATGAGGAAGTCGTCGTCGGCGAACCCAACGAGCGCAATGTGCTCGTCGCCTACAAGAAGGCCGGCAGCATCCGCGCGGTCGCCACCATCCATCGGGATCGCGACAACCTGCGCGCCGAACTTGCTCTGGCTCGCGGCGATCAGCGGGGCCTCGAGCAACTCTTGCAAGGGTGATCGCACACCCAACAGGCGCCGTGTGGTTCCGCCTGCTGGCCCCTGGCCTGGACTGGGCCCGCTGCGGCACTTCTCGCCGCCACCGCATGGACTTACCCTTGGTATTGCCGGAGCGACGATCCGGGGTTCTCGCCTTCCATCACCTTTTCCAGCAGGCTGGCGAGGGTGGCCGCATCGGTGTCATTGAGATGCCGCCCGAGGTGCCGCTGGATGCCGCGCAACACCAACGGTCCGGCGCGGCGCTGCACCTCGCGCCCCTCGGCGGTGAGCACGACTTCGAGGCCGCGGCGGTCGCTGGGGCACACCCGCCGCTCCACCAGACCGGCGGCTTCGATGCGGTCGACCAGTCGGGTGGCGCCGCTGGGGCTGAGGGTGGCAAGATCGGCAAGATGATGCATCCGCATCGCGCCACCGGCGAGCCGGAGCTCGACCAGGACCTGGTACCAGCTGAGGGGGAGGCCGCGTTCCGCCAGCGCCTCGTCGAGGGCGTTGGTGACCCCGGCGTGAACCCGGAGCAGCCCACGCCAGGAGCGAAGCCGGCTCTCGTCGGGGATGCGTTTCATGGTGCCAATCGTACGGGGAATAAGTTGCTTAGGTCAATAGTTGCAAAGGTCAAGTATCGTAAGAGATGGAGGAGACATGACCGCACCCACCGCCACCCTGCCCGCAGCAGGCACCTGGACCTTTGACGGGAGCCACACCTCCGTCGGGTTCGTGGCCAGGCACCTGATGATCACCAAGGTGCGCGGAACCTTTGGCGCGGTGACCGGCTCCGTGGTCATCGGCGACCGGCCCGAGGAGTCGACAATCGAGGTCGCCATCGGTACCGCCTCCGTGGACACCGGTTGGGCCGACCGCGACGCCCATTTGCGCAGCCCTGACTTTTTTGACGTAGAGCGATTCCCCGAGATGCGGTTTGTGAGCACCTCGGTGGAAGCGCACCATCACGGATGGCGGATGCACGGCGACCTGACCATCAAGGGCGAGACACGCCCGGTGGCTCTGGACTTCGATTTCGAGGGGATCGCCACCGACCCATGGGGCAAGCCCCACGCCGCATTCTCCGCTCGCGCCGAGATCGATCGGGAGCAATGGGGACTGAATTGGAACGTGGCGCTCGAGACCGGCGGCTGGTTGGTGTCGAAGAAGGTGACCATCGAGATCGAGACCCAGCTGGTGCCCGCCGTCTGAGAGGGCGCTCGCCCGACGAAACCAACCGGCCCGGGCGTGCAAGCGGCTCGGGCCGGCGGCTATTCGGCCGACTCCTCCAGGGTGCGCCTGAGCAGGGGGAGGATAACGAATATGTTATGTGGGTGACGCCGGGCTGGAAACCTCGAGGCTGGCCAGGAGTGCTCGCACCCGTGACGCGATCTCGTCGCGCACTCCCCGCACGAACTCGATTGGCTGATCGGAGGGATCGGGGAGGACCCAGTCCTCATAACGGCGCCCGGGGTAGAAGGGACAGGTGTCCCCGCACCCCATCGTCACGACGACGTCTGCAGCCCGCACCGCGTCGTCGCTCCACCGCTGCGGGACCTGTCCGGAGATGTCGATGCCGACCTCGGCCATCGCCTGCACAGCCGCGGGATTGACTCCCGCGGCGGGTTCGGACCCACCGGAGAACACGGCCACTCCATCGCCAGCGAGATGTCGCATCCATCCGGCCGCCATCTGAGATCTGCCGGCGTTGTGCACGCATAGGAAGAGCACCGTGGGGCGAGCGTTGCCGGGGCCGGACATGTGCCGACCTTATGGGAACCGCCCCGGCGAGTCAATCGTCGCGCAGTCTTCAGCACCTACGCTGCGGTGTCTGGCTCTTCCCGGGAGGCGACGTGAACCACCGAATCGCGCTCCGAGTCGCCCTGGTTGCTCTCCTGCTGGCAGCGTGTGACTCTGGCGGTTCCGGAGCCACCACCACCACGCTCGTCGCCACCACAACGGCGTCGGTTCCGGTGGTGGGGGTGGATGCGATCGCCCTGGAGGTGGTCGGGGACGCCATGGGCGCCGACTGGGTCGAGGAGTTGTTCCTGCCCTACGGCGATACCGAGGACACGCTGGGCACCTCACCGGGTGGAGAGGGCGGTTCGTTGGATCTGGGGCCGGAGTATGGCGCCCAAGCCCCCGACGGGACTTGGTGGTTCCTCGATGCGGCCAAGACCCGGCTGGCCCGCTTCGGTGCCGACGGAGCGTATCTCGGCGCGGTGGCCCTCCCCGCAGATCTACTGGTGGGCGGGGTCTACTTCCAGTTCCAGCTGCCGCGGGTGCTCGCTGATGGCACTCTGGTGGCGTTCGGTTTCCGTGTCGACAGTACCGCGATGTTGCGCGCCGCCGGGTCCGGGGTCGATCAAGCGATGTTGGCGGGAACGGTGCTGCCCCGGGTGGACGACGGTGTGCTCGCCTACGGCTTCGACGACACCGGCGCGCTGCTGGCCGTGGACCCGATCGCCGGCACCGCCCAGCCCGCCGAGTGGATGCGGACCCAGGCCGGAACCCGTTTCCACTTGGAGGTGACGGAGGGAGGTTTACGCATCGTGCTCCCCGATGCCCCGATCACGGTCGACCGGGTGCTCCAGCTGGTCACTGCGGCGGATGCAACTATTCCCGCCTTCGGTGGGATCCAGGTCACAGGAACTGCCGACGGATCGATTCACGTGCTCATCCTGGGATCGTCATCGGCCGACGAGACCGCCCAGCTGGGGGGACTGGTCACCATCCTTCCCGACGGGACCGTGACCGCGCCGGTGCCGGTGCGGAACCCCTTCACTTCGTCCGATCCGGGGAGTCCGGCACAACTCGGTGCCGCATTTGGCGCGGAGAACCCGTGGTTCATGGTGGTCGACACCGATGGGGTGCGCGTGTATCGACTGATCGGGTACCGCGCCGAACCGTGATGGCATCGGCTCTAAGGGAATTCGAGGCGGTTCAGTTCCTGGTGAAGCGCCACCCTCCGAACACGATAAGCAGAATGATGATGATCAGGATGATTTCCATGAGCGCTCCTCAACATGTTGGCTCCCGGTCGAGTGTAGGGAGACCGAGTTCCTGTGCCCGGCCCGCGAAAGAGTCCCTTGCGGGTGGTTTCCGATGATCGAACTCGAGCCCACGAACATCGCCCACGGTGGTGAGGCGGTGGCCAGGGTCGACGGCAAGGCCCACTTCGTCGATGGAGCCATGCCCGGGGAGCGAGTTAGCGGCGAGGTGGTCAGGGACGGGGGAGCCTGGGCAAGGGTCGAGCTGCGCCAGGTGCTGCAGGCCTCGCCGCATCGGGTCGAGCCACCATGTCCCCACTTCGGGGTGTGCGGCGGATGCCAATGGCAATTCGCTGACTACCCCACCCAGCTGGAGTGGAAGCGCGACATCCTTGCCGGGCAACTGTCTCACCTCGGGCGGGTTGCCGTGCCTCCGATGCGAAAGACGGTTGTTGCCGGCGAGCCATGGAAGTACCGCAACCGCGCCGACTTCGATGTGATCGAGGGCCGCCCAGCCTTTCACCGCAGGCGTAGTCACACACTCGAGCCGATCGATCACTGCCTCCTGCTCGATGAGCGCTTGGCGGAGTTGCATCGGCGCCTCGGCGACCTCACCGGGGTGCGTCGACTCACACTGCGAGTGGCGGCGAGCACCGGCGAGTTGCTGGCCGTAGTGACCGGTGCGGTACCGGTTCAGGCTGCCGGGTGGAGGTGTGGTTTGGTGCAGCGCCGGAGCAGTGAGTTGTCTCCGCTGCGCGGTTCCGGATCGGTCGTCGAAACCGTGGCCGGGGTGGAGTTCCGCATCAGCGCTGACGCCTTCTTCCAGAACAACACCCCGGGAGCGGAGGCACTGATCCTTCTGGTCGCAGAGGCTTTGGCTCCCCAGCAGAGCGAGACGATGCTCGACGGCTATTCCGGCGGTGGTCTGTTCGGGCTCACCGTGGGCCGCAGTGCTGGGCGGGTGGTGGCCGTGGAGTCGGATCCGCTCGCCCTCGGCGACCTGCGGCACAACGCGGCCGGGTTCGGTGGCGAGCACCGGGTGGTCGCCGACCGGTTTGAGGTCGCCCAGATCGGGTGGCGGTGGGACGTGGCCGTGGTGGACCCGCCCCGGGACGGCCTGGGAGCGGCGGGGGTGGAGGCGGTGACGCGGGGACGTCCCCGAGCCATAGCGTACGTCTCGTGCGATCCAGCATCGCTCGCCCGCGACTGCCGCCACCTCGCCGTTGCCGGATACCGCCTGGATTGGGCGACCCCGGTCGATATGTTCCCGCAGACCTTTCACATCGAGACGGTGGCGGCGTTCACAGTGCGGTGAAGCGAGTCGTGAGGTCGTGAGTCGGGAGGGGAGGGGTGCCGGTTGCCCGTTGCCCGCAAGAGGACATCGGCGTTATCGCCTCCCGCAGCCGAGCCCATTGGCCGGGGACTACTAGCCCCGCTTGGTTGCGGACTGGTAGCGGCGCACCGCCAGGGGAGCGAACACGGCGATGATGCCCACCACCCAGATCAGGGTGTACAGAGCGGCGTTGCGCAACGGCCACACGGTGGGTTCGGGGATCCCAGCCGGGAGGTTGCCGAAGAGGTCGCGGGCCGCATGGGTGATCCGGCCACGGT
>JBKKBI010000012.1:0-12541 GCA_046714175.1 Acidimicrobiia bacterium
GGATGACCTGGTCCGAGGCGATGCGGCGCTACGGCTCAGACAAGCCCGACACCCGGTTCGCGATGGAGTTGGTCGACCTCGACGCGATCTTCGCCGCCACCGGCTTCCAGGCTTTCGCCGGGGTGCTCGGGTCGGGTGGCGCCATCGTGGGGATCAACGCCGGAGTGCGCGCGGCGAGCCGCTCGGTGCTCGATGCCCTTGTGGAGCGTGCCCGGGCGCTGGGGGCCAAAGGTCTGGTATGGATAGTGGTCGAAGCGGACGGCACATTGCGTTCTCCGGTGGCCAAGCATCTTGCCGCCTCCGAGATGGAGGCGGTCAAGACTGCGCTCGGAGCACGACCGGGCGATGTACTGCTGGTGGTCGGCGACAACCCGAAGGTGGCGCGCTCGGTGTTGGGGACACTGCGCCTCGAACTGGGCCGTCCTGCCACCCATGACGACCTGCGTTTTCTCTGGGTGGTGGACTTCCCGGTTTTCTCGGTGGACGAGGCCGGCAACCTTTCCCCGGAGCACCATCCCTTCACGGCGCCCTACAGCGTGGAGGAGATGCGGACCGATCCCGAACATGCGCTCTCCCGGGCCTACGACCTGGTGGTGAATGGGGTGGAGTTGGGATCGGGTTCGGAGCGGATCCACGACCCACGCGTCCAGGCTGAGGTCTTCGCCATCCTGGGGATCTCCGATGCCGAGGCAGAGTCGCGTTTTGGCTGGTTCATGCGGGCGCTTCGTTTTGGAACTCCGCCGCACGCCGGTTTCGCGGTCGGGCTCGACCGGCTGGTGATGGTCATGCAGGACGAGCCAAACATCCGCGAGGTGATGCCGTTCCCCAAGACTCAGACCGGCTTCGATCCAATGACCGGTACCCCGGGTCCCGTCGATGAGCGCCAGCTCGAGGAGTTGGGCATCGATCTGCGGCCTGAGGTGCGGGCGGTCCTGTCCAACTCGCCCGTCGCAACGGATGGGTGACCTGTTCGCCGCCGATCGGGCGGCGCATCGGCGGTCGGCAGAGCCGCTGGCAGCGCGTCTCCGACCCCGCACGCTGGAAGAAGTCGTCGGCCAGCCCCATCTGCTCGCCCCGGGCGCGGCCTTTGGCGAGATGGTGCGCGCCGGACGGCCGGTGTCGATGATCCTATGGGGTCCGCCGGGCACCGGGAAGACCACGCTGGCGGCACTCGTCGCCTCCGCCACCAATGCAGAACTGGCATCGCTCTCGGCCACCGCGGCGGGGGTCAAGGATGTCCGCGAGGTGCTGGCGTCGGCCACGGCGCGTCTCGAGCAGGACGAGCGGCGCACGGTGCTCTTCTTGGATGAGATTCACCGTTTCACCAAGTCGCAGCAGGACGCCTTGCTTCCCGGAGTGGAGAGCGGCACCGTGATACTGGTCGGCGCAACAACGGAGAACCCCTTTTTCGAGGTCAACTCGCCGTTGATCTCTCGGAGCACCTTGTTCCGCCTCGAGGCCCTCGGTCCCGCGGACGTGGCGGTTCTCATCGACCGCGCCTTCTCCGATCCGCGCGGCATATCGCAGCCCGCGGGGATCACAGCCGAGGCGCGCGATTTGCTGGCCGACCGATGCGGCGGCGATGCCCGGCTGGCGCTGAATGCGCTCGAAGTGGCGGCGCTGATCTCTGCCGGCCGCGGCGACGGGATGATCGATGCTGCCGCGGTCTCCGAGGCGCTGCAGCACCGCGTGATCCGGTACGACCGCGACGGCGATCAGCACCATGACGTCATTTCGGCCTTCATCAAATCGGTGCGTGGGTCCGACCCCGATGCGGCCGCTTACTGGCTGCAGGTGATGCTCGCCGCCGGTGAGGATCCCGAGTTCATCGCCCGCAGGCTGGTGATCCTCGCCTCCGAGGACATCGGGCTTGCCGATAGCCGCGGTCTGCTAGTCGCGGTGGCCGCGGCCCACGGCCTCGCGTTTGTTGGCCTTCCCGAGGCGGCGTACTCGCTCTTCCATGCCACGTTGTACCTGGCGACGGCCCCGAAGTCGAACTCGATCGCTCGCGCCATCAGCGCCGCCGCAGCCCTCGTCGCCGAGACCCCGGGGGCGGAGGTTCCGCCGCACCTTCGTTCCACGGGATATCGCGGCGCCGAGATCTTGGGCCACGGAGTGGGCTACCTATACCCGCACGACCATCCCGAAGGCGTGGTGGCCCAGCAGTACTTGCCCGACGCCGCCCGGGGACGCGTCGTCTATCGCCCGGGCCGGATCGGCGCCGAAGCGGCAACCGCTGAACGCGTCGCGGAGGTCGACCGGCGGATGGGACGCCAGCCCCGGGAGTGAAGGGCGGGCATCGACTCCGGTACTCTCAACCCGAATGGCGTCACATCCAGTCGGCGGAGCAGAGATCCGCAAGGCCTACCTCGACTTCTTCGCGGCGCGCGGGCACACCGTCGTGCCCTCCGCCTCGCTCATACCCGTAGACCCCACCCTCCTGCTCACGGTGGCGGGAATGGTCCCGTTCAAGCCCTACCTGCTCGGCGAGGAACCGGCGCCGTATCTGCGGGCGACGACGTCGCAGAAGTGCATTCGAACTGTGGACATCGAAGTCGTGGGGACCACGGCGCGACACATGTCGTTTTTCGAGATGTTGGGCAACTTCTCCTTCGGCGACTACTTCAAGGAGAAGGCGATCCCGTGGGCGTATGAGTTCGCCACCGAGGTGCTCGGCTTCGACCCGGATCGGCTCTGGTTCACCGTGCACCACACCGACGACGAGGCGGCGGCGATCTGGATCGACCAGGTCGGGGTGCCCTCGCAGCGGGTGCAACGCCGGGACCGGGACAACTTCTGGCAGATGGGCGTCGCCGGCCCGGCCGGGCCGTGCTCCGAGCTGTTCTACGACCGGGGCCCGGACTTCGGGGAGGACGGCGGACCGGTGGTCGACGAAGAACGGTATATGGAGTTCTGGAACCTGGTGTTCATGCAGTACGTCCAGGACGAACCGTTTCACGTGGTCGGCGATCTGCCGGCGCGCTCGATCGACACCGGCTCAGGTCTGGAGCGGGTGGCGGTGCTGACTCAGGGTGCGCCGGATGTGTTTGCGACCGACCTGGTGCGCTCCGTCCTTGCCGCCGGGGAGCGGGCCACTGGAGTCCGCTACGGCACCTCGGCCAACGCCGACGTCAGCCTGCGCATCCTGGCCGACCATGGCCGGGCGCTCACCTTCCTGATCGGCGATGGAGTGGTTCCTTCCAATGAGGGTCGGGGCTACGTGCTGCGCCGACTGCTGCGGCGCGCGGTGCGCCATGCCTGGCAGCTGGGGGCGGAGCGCCCGGTGACACCACACCTCGTCGACGCCACCGTGGAGGCCATGGCTCCGGCTTATCCCGCGCTCCGGGCCGGGCGAGACGGGATCGTCGAGATGGCGGAACGCGAGGAGATGCGCTTCCGCCGGACCCTCGAATCGGGACACACGCTGCTGGCGGGGGAGTTGGAGGGCCTCGTTGCGGGTAGCACTCTTCCGGGAGGCACCGCGTTCCGGCTGCACGACACGTTCGGGTTCCCGGTGGAGCTGACCGAAGAGATCGCAGCCGAGCGCGGCTTGGGCGTGGATCGAGACGGGTTCGAGGCCGAGATGGCAGCGCAGCGTGAGCGGGCGCGCGCCGCCCGTACCAAGACCATCGCCACGGAGGCCGCTCCGGTGTATCGGGGGATACTCGACGGACACGGTCCGAGCGGGTTTGTCGGATATGACCTGCTCGAGTTCGAGTCCGAAGTCCTGGCCATCGTCCACGAGGGCGCCGCGGTCGCTTCGGCGCCGGCGGGAGCCGATGTCGAAGTGTTCTTCGCCGGAACCCCGTTCTACGCCGAGTCCGGCGGACAGGTGGGCGACACCGGGAACGCGGTCACCGAGACCGGGGCGATCCGTGTGAGTGACACCCAGCTCCCGGTGGCGGGGCTCCACGGGCACCGTGGCAAGGTGGAGACAGGGTCTATCGCCGTCGGGCAACGCGCCCGGCTTACTGTGGATGCCGGACGCCGCGAGCGGATCCGCAAGAGCCACACCGGCACGCACATCCTTCACGCCGCCCTACGCGAGGTGGTCGGTTCCCACGTCCAGCAGGCTGGATCGCTCGTGGAGTCCGGCCGCTTGCGCTTCGACTTCTCCCACTTCAGCGGCCTCGACGACGAGCAGATCGTTGCCGTCGAGCAGCTGGCGAACGAGCGAGTGATCGCCAACGGTGCCGTTCGCGCCTATCAGGTGTCGCGTGTCGAGGCTGAAGAGATGGGGGCACTGGCCTTCTTCGGGGAGAAATACGGCGAGCAGGTTCGGATCGTCGAGGCCGGCGCCTACTCGCGCGAGCTGTGCGGGGGCACTCATGTACCGACCACTGGCCAGATCGGACCCCTCATCGTGGTGGGCGAGTCCTCTATCGGGTCAAACCTGCGGCGCATCGAAGCCTTGACCGGCTCGACGGCGTACGACTACCTCTCCGGATTGCGGCATCAGCTCGACACCGCCGCGACCCACCTGCGGGTCCGCCCCGAGCAGGTGGGCGAGGCCGCCGCCGGACTGCTGGTCCGTACCAAAGCGCAGGAGGATCGCATCGCGGCGTTCGAGGAGCAGGCACGCTCGCGCTTGTCGGCCGACATCGCCGCGGGGGCAGAGGCGGTGGGGGAGGCTCAGCTGGTGGTTGCCGAGGCGAGCGGGTTCGATCCCGAGGCGTTGCGGCTCCTCGCCCTGCAAGTGCGCGATCGGCTCGGGTCGGGCATCGCAGTGATCGGAGTCCTCCGTGAGGGCAAGGCGGCGCTGGTGGCAGCGGTCACACGGGATCTGGTGCAGCGTGGCGTCTCGGCGGCGGCTGTGGTAGCACCGGCGGCAAGAATCTTGGGCGGTGGCGGAAGCCGCGACCCGGAGCTGTCCCAAGCGGGCGGTCCCAACGGGGATCGGCTCGGCGACGCGCTCGCCGAGGCGAGGCGATCCGCCCGGGAGGCGCTGACGGCGTGACGGGCGGGCGCGTCGTCGCACTGGACTACGGCACCCACCGCGTAGGCGTCGCGGTGAGTGACGCCATCAGACTCACCGCACAGCCGGTCGGCGTCCTCAAGCGTGGTCCGCGTTTTCCGCAGGATCTGGTCGCACTCATGGGGCAATGGGAAGTCGCCGAGGTCGTCGTCGGTCTTCCGATCGGTCTCGATGGCCGGGAGGGAGCTGCGGCTGCACAGGCTCGCGCCTTTGCCGCCGAGGTCGGCGCAGCCACGGGGGTGACAACGGTCCTGTACGACGAGCGGTTCAGTACCGTGGTCGCCGAGCGGGCGATGATCGCCGGCGGCGCCCGTCGTGACCGGCGTCGGCGCAGTCGCGATGGGGTGGCGGCGGCGGTTTTCCTGCAGGACTACCTGGATCGGCGGCGGCGATGAGCCTGGAACTGGAACGAGCCCGGGATAGGCGGCCACCGTCGCCGTTGCGGAGGCGAGTCACCCGGATTCTCCTCGGGGTGGGGGTGACGGTGGTTCTGCTCGGTGGCGCCTATTTCGGGGTCAAGTGGCTCGCCGCCGAAGTCAGTGACATCATCGCGGGGCCGCCGGACTCGACGGTCGTTGCCGGGCTCCCGGTGAGCTTCGAGGTGACTCCCGGGGCGCCGGCCAGCCAGATCGCCCAGGACCTTGCCGAGGCTGGAGTGGTTTCCAGCGCCGCCGCGTTCGATCGTGCGGTCCGCGACGCCCGAGCCAGTGATCGGCTCCAGGCGGGGGAGTACGACCTCGTCACCGGGATGGCGCCGGAGGCCGTTCTAGAGATTCTGCTCGCCGGCCCGCCGGTGGAGACGTACCTGCTCACAATCGTGGAGGGTCTCACGGCCGGCCAAATGCTGGAGTCGATCTCCCGGCAAACAGGAGTCCCGTTCGCCGAGCTCACGACCGTGCTGCTCGACGGCACTGTCACCAGTGGGCTGCATGACACTCCGCCTGATGCTCTCGAGGACTGGGAGGGGCTGCTCTTCCCCGACACCTACGAATTCGACGGTGATGCCACCGCCGCGGACATCCTGGCGCAGATGGCTGCCACCGCAGAGGAGAGGGTTGGGGGATTGGATTGGACCGTTCTTGCAGAGCACGGTCTCACGCCATATCAGGGGGTGATCATCGCCTCGCTCATCGAACGCGAAGCGCTGCTCGATGCCGACCGGCCGCTGGTGGCCAGCGTGATTCTCAACCGACTGGCAGCGCCGATGAATCTGCAATTCGATTCGACGGTGGTGTATGCCCTGGGAGGGCTTCCCGACGGCGGACTCACCCTGGAGCATCTCCAGGTGGATTCGCCGTACAACACTTATCTCTATGCCGGTTTGCCCCCGACCCCGATTGCCGGGGTGGGTCTGGCCTCGTTGACCGCAGCCGCGACTCCGGCGATCAGCAACTACATCTTCTTCATGACCCGGGATGACACCGGGAAGCTCCATTTCACGGGCGACTACGAGGAGTTCCTGGAGTGGCAGCAGGAGGCGGAGTCCACCCCGTGAGGCTGGCCCTGTTGGGAATGCCGGTGCGGCACTCCCGATCGCCTCAGATCCACCGTGCCGCGCTGGCGGCGTGCGGTTTGGCCGGCGACTACGGCATCCGGGAGGTCGACGCTGCCGGTTTCGCCGCGGCGTGCCGGGATCTGGAGGCTGGGCGCCTGGACGGAGCCAACATCACGATGCCGCACAAGCGTCGCGCCCGCGATGCCTGCGGGCGCCTCGACCCGGTGGCGGAGCGGGCGGGCGCGGTGAACACGATGGCGCTTCGGGACGGCGAGCTCACCGGGTGGTGCACCGACGTCGCTGCCATCCGGCTGGCCCTGGCCGGTCTCCCGGATGGGCCGGTGCTCATCCTGGGAGGGGGTGGGGCTGCCGCCGCCGCCGCGGTGGCAGCCTCGGGCCGGACAGTGTGCGTCTCGACCCGCCGGCCCGGAGCCGCGGCGCAGGTCCTGATGGCGGCGGGTGGCGGCGAGGTGGTGCCGTGGGGGATCGGGGTCGTCGGGGCGCTGGTGGTGAACGCCACCCCCCTGGGGGTGGCGGGCGAGTCGCTTCCGGAAGCGGTCCTGGAATCGGCCGCGGGGTTGGTCGATCTCGCCTACGGATCGGCTCCGACCCCGGCCACGCAGGTGGCCGGGGGACGGGGGATTCCCGTCGTCGACGGCCTCACCATCCTGGTCGACCAGGCGGCGGCGGCCTTCACGATTTGGACCGGTTTGGAGGCTCCGCGGGCGGTAATGGCGGCTGCCGCCCGGTCCGGGGGGAACCTCAAGGAGGGGTGAAACCCTGCCGACAGACCTGCATGGCCCCAACACGGGCGGCAGGAGGCGTCATGCTGGAGCGCGACCATATCGGAGCGGTCCTGGTCGAATCTGGGCTGGTTTCGCCCGGGGATCTGCAGCGCGCCCGGGATCGCCAGGCCGAGACCGGAGAGTCGCTGACCCGGGTGCTGGTCGCCGAGGGAATGGTCGCCGAAACCACCCTGGCGCAGGCTCTGGGACGCCACATCGGCGTCGACTTCATCAGCCTGGCCGACACCGTGATCGATCCCGCCGCCGCCGCCCTCATCCCCGAATCCCTGGCGCGCCGTTACGGGGTCATCCCGGTCCGATTCGAAGATGAGTCCCTTATCGTCGCCATGGTCGACCCCGGGAATGTCCTGGTGGTAGACGACGTCCGCGCCATCACCGGACGCCGTGTGGTGCCTCGGATCGCCCTCCGCGCCGACGTCGAGGACGCCATCCGCCGCCAGAGCCGCTATGACGACTCGGTGACGGACCTGGCCGGCATCGTCGGTGTCGACGATCCGGCCGACGACCTGAGCCGGGTCCAGGCCGCGGTCGAAGAGGCGCCGATTGTCAAGCTCGTGAATACTCTGATCACTCGCGCGGTCAACGAACGCGCTTCCGACCTCCACATAGAGCCGGGCGAGCGCGATCTGCGAGTGCGCTTCCGCATCGACGGCGTGCTTCACGAGATCATGACGACTCCGCGGTCGGTCTCCGGTGCCGTCGTCTCGCGCCTCAAGATCATGGCAGACCTCGACATCGCCGAACGGCGGGTACCCCAGGACGGCCGGGTGACGATTCGGGTGGCCGGGCGACCCATCGACCTGCGGGTGGCCACACTGCCTTCGATCTACGGCGAGAAGGTGGTACTGCGAATCCTGGACAAGGACGACGCGATTCTTGGCCTCACGGACCTCGGTTTCCTTCCCCACTCCCTGCAACGATTCGAGTCGTCCTACTCCAAGCCGTACGGGGCCATCCTGGTCACCGGGCCGACTGGTTCCGGCAAGACCACCACCCTCTACTCCGCTCTGCAGGTGCTCAACCGGCCCCACGTCAATATCATCACCGTCGAAGATCCTGTGGAGTATCGGCTCCCCGGCATCACCCAGGTGCAGGTGAATCGCAAGGCGGGTTTGCAGTTCGCCACGGTGCTCAAGTCGATTCTTCGTTCCGACCCCGACATCGTGCTCATCGGAGAGGTGCGCGACTCCGAGACCGCCAAGATCGCCGTCGAGGCGGCCCTTACCGGGCACTTGGTGCTCACGACCCTGCACACCAACGACGCGGCTTCTTCGGTGGGCCGGCTGATCGACATGGGCGTCGAGCCCTATCTGGTCTCTTCGGCCCTCGACTCTGCTCTGGCGCAGCGCCTCGCTCGCCGTCTGTGCGAGCGCTGCAAAGAGCCGCGCATCCCCAGTCTGGAAGTGGTCCGTCAGATGGGCTATGACCCCGACGCCGGGCCGGTGACCCTGCACTCCGCGGTGGGATGCCGGATGTGTTCCGAGACCGGATACCGCGGTCGTCTGGCGATCACCGAAGTCATGCTCTTCTCGGAGGAGATTCAGCGAATGGCGGTCGAGCGCCGCCCCTCTGACGAGATCAAGCGCCTCGCGGTCGAACAGGGCATGCGCACGCTGCGCCAGGACGGCATGGAAAAGGCGCGGCTGGGCATGACGACGCTAGAAGAAGTCCTCAGGGTGGTGACGTAATGAGCGTCCTCGAAGCGGGAATCCAGGTGGCGCAACACTTTGTCGACAGCGGTCTTATCACCGGGGCCGACTACGCAGAGGCGCAGCGCCAGGCCGAGACCGCGGCAGTTCCGGTGCCGCTGCAGCTCGTTGCCACCGGGGCGGTGGACCGGGTGTCCGTCCTGAAGGCGATCGCGGAGCGGGTCGGGATCGAATTCACCGATCTCACCTCGGGCGCGGCACCTGCGGCTGAGGCACTGGGCCGGGTGCCGGCGCCAACCGCAATCGCCGAGAGCGCGCTCGCATTGCGCATCGACGGGGGCCACCTGGTGGTCGCCACCGACGATCCCTTCGACGCCGGCCGGCGGCAGCGATTGGAGACGATCACGCGGAACGCGGTGACCTTCGTCCTCAGCGAGCGCGGCGCCCTTCGGGACGCAATCGCCAGGGCCTATCGCGGGCCGGTCCCAGTCCCCGCGTCCCCCAGCGCCGCCGCCCCCGGCGGGACGGGCGAGGAAGCCACCTTCCACATGAATGAACTTTTGGAGTACCTCCTCGAAGTGGGAGGTTCGGATCTGCACCTCGCCGCTGGGGCGCCTCCCCAGATCCGGCTCAACGGGGAGCTCCGGCCGATCGAGGGTTACGACCGCTTGCAGGCGGGCGTGCTGCGGTCACTGGTCTACGGGATCCTCAGCAGCCGGCAGCGCGAGAAGCTGGAGGAAAATCTGGAGCTGGACATATCCCACCCTCTCCCTGGGAAGGGCCGGTTCCGGGTCAACGCGTTCTTCCAGCGGGGGTCCGTCGGCGCGGTGTTGCGGGCAATCCCCAACCGAACGCCCGGACTCGAAGAGCTGGGAATGCCCGCGGTGGTGCGCGAGCTCACCCAGGCGCCGCGGGGGCTGGTGCTGGTCACGGGCACGACCGGTTCGGGAAAGTCGACGACGCTGGCGGCGATGATCGACGAGATCAACGCTTCGCGGCACCTGCACATCATGACGGTCGAAGACCCGATCGAATTCATCCACCAGCACAAGATGTCCGTGATCAATCAGCGTGAAGTCGGCGCCGACACCCTCTCTTTCGCAGCGGCGCTGCGCCACTCCCTGCGCCAGGATCCTGATGTCATCCTGGTGGGGGAGATGCGGGATCTGGAGACGATCGCGATCGCGTTGACCGCGGCCGAGACCGGCCACCTGGTGTTCGCCACTCTGCATACTCAGGATGCCCCGGGATCGGTCGAGCGGATCATCGACGTCTTTCCTCCGCATCAACAACAGCAGGTGCGGGTACAGCTGGCATCTGCCCTCCAGGGTGTGATCGCACAGCAGTTGCTGCCGACCGTCGACGGACGGAGTCGGGTTCCCGCGGTCGAGGTGATGATCGCCACCCCGGCAGTACGCAACCTGATCCGCGAAGGAAAGGTGCACCAGATCCACAACGCCATGCAGGCGGGCGGGCGGCACGGCATGCAGACGATGGACCATTCGCTCATGCAACTGGTGCGGGCCGGAAAGGTCGATGTCGGCGCTGCGAGCCAGCGCGCTCAGGCCGTTGAAGAGTTCATGAACCTTCTGGGAGGCACCGGGCGATGACCACGAATGCGACCTTTGAGTATCGGGCCCGTGACCGCAGGGGCGGAATCCATGCCGGAAGCATGGAGGGAGCGTCGTCGGCGGCGGTGGCGGTGGCGCTGCGCGACCAGGGGTTCGTACCGCTCAAGATCGAAGAGCGTCGCGTGTCGGCACTGGACCGGGAGATCTCGCTGCCGGGCTTTCGGCGCAAGATCAAGCCGAAAGAAGTAGCCGTCCTCAGCCGCCAGCTGGCGACGATGGTGAACTCGGGGCTCACTCTGGTTCGCGCGCTCAACATTCTGGAGAAGCAATCTGAGAACCCGTTGCTGTCCCGGGTCGTTGCCGATGTCCGCGCCAGGGTCGAGCAGGGGAGCACCCTGTCGGGAGCCCTGGAAGCACACGAGGGTGTGTTCGGCCACCTCTACGTGTCGATGATCCGCGCGGGCGAGGTCAGCGGCGCCCTCGACGAGACTCTGGTGCGCCTCGCCGACACCCTGGAGGCGGGGGTGCGCCTGCGCTCCAAGGTGAAGTCGGCGATGGCCTACCCCGTGGTGGTGTTGGGGCTGATCTTCTTCATCGTGTCGGGCATGTTGCTGTTTGTGGTGCCGATCTTCGAGAACATGTATGCAGACCTGGGGGGGACCCTGCCATTGCCGACCAGGATTCTGATCGGGATCTCGGGCGTGCTCACCACTTACTGGTGGATCGTCGGCGCTCTTGTGATCGGCGGAGTCGTGGCATTCCGTAAGTGGAAGCGCACCCCCGAGGGGCGGCATTCCTGGGACGCGGTGAAGCTGCGCCTTCCGATCGTTGGCAAGGTGGTGCAGAAGGTGGCCATCTCACGATTTGCCCGCACTCTCTCTGTGCTGAGTCGGACCGGGGTACCGGTCCTCCAGGCTTTGGACATCGTCGCGGTCACCGCCGGCAACAGCCTGGTGAGCGATGCGGTCGGGGATGTGCAGACCTCGGTGCGGCGTGGCGAGTCGATCGCCGCTCCGCTACACCGCCACGACGTGTTTCCCCCGATGGTCACCCACATGATGGCGGTCGGCGAGGAGACCGGGGAGTTGGACACCATGCTCTCCAAGGTGGCCGACTTCTACGACCAGGAGGTGGAGGACACGATGAGTGCCATCACCTCGCTGATCGAGCCGCTGTTGATCATCGTGATGGGTATCGCCGTGGGCGGCATCCTGATCGCCCTCTACCTGCCGATGTTCAACATCGCATCGCTGATTCAGAATTAGGCAGTTTCCAGTTTCCGGTCTCCGGTCTCCGGCCTCCGCCGCCCGGCGTCCGCAAGTGGCAACGGGCAACTGGCAACGGGCAACGGGCCACTGGCAACTGTCAACGGCAACGGGCCCGGAAAAGGCTCAACTCCGTGCGCCCGGCGGGCGATAAATGAGGAAGGCAGGTCATAAGGGCTTGCCCGGAGATACCCAGGAGGTTCTCGCAATGTTCAAGTCTATCCGCCGTGGAATGCGGCGGGACGAGGGGTTCACGCTCATCGAGCTCATGGTCGTGGTGATGATCATTGCAGTCCTCATCGCCATCGCCATCCCGTCGTTCCTCGGATTCCGCAAGTCCGCCCAGGACCGCTCGGCCCAGAGTGAGGTCCGCAACGTCCTCCTCGCCGAGAAGGCGTTCTGGCTGGACAGCAACGCTTACACCGAGACGGCCGCCGACATCACCGCTTTCGAACCGAATGCGCTGATCAACGCGGATCCCGCCCTCGGCGTGACCATCGACCTGCGTGATACCGACGCCAACGTCGTCTGCATCACTCGCACCGCCGAATCCGGCAACACCTTCTCCATCTGGGAGAGCGGCGCAGCCGGGACGTTCTACGGCGCCACCGACCTGACCGGGGCGGACTGCCCGGCAGCGGCTCCCGCCGGATACGCCCAGGGCGGCTGGTAAGAGCCCACGGTCGGTCGTTTGTGACCTACCGGGAAGGGGGGGGGGGGACCCCCCCCCCTACACCCCGCGCCGAGCACCCCCCGCCCCAGCCCCCGGGGGCGGAGCAA
>JBKKBI010000013.1:0-6312 GCA_046714175.1 Acidimicrobiia bacterium
CGCTGATCCCGGGAGCAACTGACATCACTGCTGACATCCTGGTTGGCTCGAGTGTCGCGGCGGGACGAGTCACCTTTCGATGGACTCCACCGGGTCCCGTGCTCACTCCCGTGGTCATCACAGTTGATGCGGAGGTGCCCATTGCTGCTTCACCATGAGCGGGGCTCGGTGCTCGCCGCCGACCTCGTGCTGGCGGCGGCGATAGTGGTCACCGTCGCCTCGACAACCGCGGCGTTCGGCGGGGCAGCCGCACGAATCCAGGACCACCGGGAGGCCGCGCGAAGCGCCGCAGTGGTGGCTGCCCGCACCGGCGACGCAGCGGCCGCCTTGACGACAGCACAACGGCTCTCGCCAGGGGCTGTGATCCGGATCACTGCGTCGCCGAACTCCATAGCCGTCTCGGCATCATCGTCATTGGTCGTCGCCCACCCGGTAAGCGGTCGTATCACTCTCACCGCACGCGGGGAGGCCGTTGTGCCGGTGGCGCCCTATCGATCCAACCGTGGCTGAACGCGGAGCGGCTCATCTGGTGTTGGTGTGCCTTCTGTTTGCGGCCACGCTCATGCTCGGATTGGCGGTGGACATAACCCGAATCGGCATCGCGTGGAGGGAGGCATCGCACCTTGCGACTACGGCCGCCGAGGCGGGAGCGGGTTGGATCGACGTCGCAGCCGCACGTGAGGATCGCATCGCCGTTCATCCACCGTCCGCGACCAACGCGGCGCGGTCGGTGGCCGAGGGCAATGGCAGAACGGTGAGTGTCACCGCCACGTCGACGCGGGTCTGCGTTCGAGTGGCTATCCGGGTCAATCCCAGCGTGTTGGCCCTGGTTGGCGCTGCCCCCAAGGACATAGCCGCCACTGCATGTGCCGAACCACGCGTGGGCTGACTCCTAGAACCCGTCCTCCACGAACAGAAGGCGGCAACAGCAGGTTCGGACCCCTCAGACGGCGGTGCGGGCCGCCGCCACCCGGGTGCGAGCGATCTCCAGATAACCGGCGTCGATGTCGTAGCCGACGAAGCGGCGGCCGGTGCTCACCGCGGCTACCGCAGTGCTCCCCGACCCCATGAACGGATCCAGCACCAGCTCGCCGCGGAAGGTGTACAGCTCGATCAGGCGGCGGGGCAGCTCCACCGGGAATGGCGCGGGATGGCCGATGCGACGCGCCGAAGCCGGTGGGATGGTCCACACCGAGGTGGTGGCGGCGAGGAACTCGTCCCGGGAAATGCTGTCCTCGCCGACCCGGGCGCGGCGATACGGGCCTTTGCCAGCCACCAGCACGTACTCATGGACATCGCGCAGTGTCGGGTTCTTCGCCGACTGCCACGAACCCCAGGCACACGACCCGCCCGCCCCCGCCGCTTTCAGCCACACGATCTCGCCGCGCAGCAAGTAGCCGATGTCCGTGAGCATTCCGGCGACGTGATGGTTTAGCGGGAGATACGGCTTACGACCAAGGTTGGCCACATTCACCGCCACCCGCCCTCCCGGTTCGAGTACCCGGTAGGTCTCCTTGAGCACACGATGTAACAGATCCAGGTAGTCGGCAAGCGAGAGATCCTTGTCGTATTCCTTGCCGACGTTGTATGGCGGTGAGGTGACCATGAGGGCTACACAGTCGTCGGGGATCTCCTCCATCGTCTCCGACGACTTGGCGAAGAGCGCGTCGAGCACTTGCTCCGGTGGTGCCTGCGGCTCACCCGAAACCGGGTCGGCGACATGGGAGAGCAGACGCCGCCCGTAGAAGGCGGAGGCGTCGTGGCTCTCTCTCTTTCCGGCTCCGAAAGCCGTGGTCTCGGTGGACACCGAGCCCCTCCTCTGTCGTCGAATCACGCGTCGGAACGACACCACCTGCCCGTCGCGTGCGGACGGTCACCCTACCGAACTTATCCACATGGGTTGGGGATTTGGCCCCGAGCCGCGTCCGACCTCCCTCTAGGATGTTCAGGCATGCCCAAACACGCCGCGGCCACCCCCGCAGCCGAGCCTCCCGGCACCACCGAGAGCGAAGAGATGTACCTGATCACGGTGGCCCGCGCCGTCGAGGCGGGTCACCCCGAGCCGGTACCGATGCCCGCGATCGCCGAGGCGCTGTCGGTGTCGGTGGCCTCGGCGAATGAGATGGTGCGCAAACTCGCCGGCCGGGAACTCGTCACCTACGAGCCGTATCGCGGCGCCGGCCTCACCGGGTCGGGACGGGCGGTGGCGAATCGGGTGCTGCGCACTCGCCGCCTCTGGGCCACATTCCTCGTCGAGCACCTCGGATTTGCTCCGATGGAGGCGGATGATCAGGCCTGCCACCTGGAGCATGTCACCGCCCGCGACGCCGCCGACCGCCTTGCCGCTTTCCTCGGCAACCCGGCGCTCGACCCCATGGGCCAACCCATCCCCGAGGTCGACTCACCGTCGCGGCACCGCCATGCCATCGTTGCGCTCGATCAGGCACCGGTGGGGACCGGCGGCGAGGTGGTGGCGTTGCGTGGTGCGGCCGCGGCCCGCGAGTTTCTCGCCGCCGAGGGGATCGTCATCGGAGCCCATCTCGAGGTGGTTGCCTCGGGATCATCAGGAGTTCTCGTGGAGACCGGCGACGGACCGCTCCACCTCATCCGACGGCTCGCCTCAGGGATCGATCTCCAGGCGCCGGCACTCGAGGAATAGCCGACTTCCCGAGACCGGTATCGTGCCGTTCTTCCCACTGGAGTCCCGTTGACCAGACCCACTCTCGTCCGCGTCGCCGCAGTGCTCGCCGCGGCTCTCTCCGGCTGCGGCGGCGGAGTCACCGCGGGTACCACGACCACCTCGCAGGCCTCGGGTCCGGCACCGACAATCGTCACCACCACCCCCACCACGGCGGTGGTCACACTCCCCCGGCCCACCGACCCGCTGGTGGTGTGGGTGTCCGATCCGGCGCTCGAGGCTGCGGTGACCGCTCGCGGAGATGCCTACGCCTCGGCGACCGGAGTGGCGGTGGAGGTCCGCATCTTCAGCCCATCCGCGACCGCAGGCAGTGACCTGTTGGAGGCGCTGCTCGGTGATGACCTCGACGGTGCGGCCGACATCTACATCGGGCCGCACACCTGGGTGCTCCCGCTAGCCGAGGCCGGTCTCGCCGAGCCGGTGCCGATTCCGGCGGGTGTGGCTGGATCGATCCTGGGGGCGGTGTCGCCGCGTGGCTTGCCGCTCGGCGTACCGGTGGCGGTCGACGGGGTCGTGCAGGCGCGCAATCGTGCCCTCATGCCAGAGGCGCCCGCCGCCGCGGAGTCGATCCCCTGTCCCGACATCGATCGCTGCCTGTTGTTGCCGGCCGACGGCGATGCCGACCTGCATTACCCGTTCCTGGTCGCTCTCGGCGGGTACCTCTTCGGACCTGACCCAGACCTGGGCTATGACCGCGACGATGTCGGGGTGGCCGGCGAAGCTGCCATCGCCGGGGTCAATGTGTTCGCCGACCTGCTCGCCATCGGCACGATCGACGCGGTCGCGGACTCCGCCACAGCGCTCGCCGACTTTGCCGCGGGCGGTGCCGCTCTCGTGTGGGTGCGGGCCACCGGCCTCGCTGCAGTGCAGGCCTCGGGGATGGACATCGCCATCGAACCGCTCCCGACCATCGGCGGCAACCCCGCGGTGACTTCGTTCCGGTTGCTCACCGCCTTCGTCAACCCTTTCGGGACGGCGAAGTCCGAAGCGGTCGAGTTCGCCTCGCGATGGCTGGGTGACGCCGGTGGATCGAGCGTCATCGCTCTCGCCGCCGGCATGGCCCCCGTGTGGCCGGAATCAGCGGCCGGGGCCACGGCCGTGGTGCTCGCCGCGGCCACCGCCGGGCATCCGGTGCCCCCGATCGAGGACATCGACCGGATCTGGTTCGAGTTGGCCGATGCCTTCCGGCGCATCCATGCCGGCACCCCGGTCACGGACGCCATGTTTGGCGCCCACGACGACATCGGCTGAACGATCCCCTCAGTTCCGGGCCAGGAATGCCGATATGACGGCATGAACTGCAAGCGGTGCGGCAACCCCGCGACCAAAAAGCGTGGCGACATCCCCTATTGCGGAGTGTGCCTCCTCACCCTCGATTGGCAGGATCTGACCAGGCTGATCCAGGATGCCCAGGTCGAGACGCCGGTGGCGGGTCGCCCAGAGGTAGCGGTGGCGCGCAGCGCGTAGCTGGTTACTCCAGCGTCTGCTCGGCGAGCAGCACCGACAGGTCCTTCACCTGCACCGCCGCCCCGATCTCCTTGACGCCGTCGTCGAGCATCACCAAGCAGAACGGGCATCCGGTGGCGATCACATCGGATCCGGTCGCCACGGCCTCCTCGGCGCGGGCCACATTCACCTTCTTCCCGGTGTGCTCCTCCATCCACATGCGGGCGCCGCCGGCGCCACAGCAGAACGAATTGGTCCCGTTGCGGGGCATCTCGACGACGTCGCCGATCATCTGGAGGACCTTGCGGGGCGGAGCGAACACATCGTTGTGGCGGCCCAAGTAGCACGGGTCGTGGAAGGTGACCTTGGAGTTCCCGGCGTTCTTCGGCCGCAGCCGGCCCTCCTGCACCAGATCCATGAGCACCTCACTGTGATGCCGCACCCGGTAATTGCCCCCGAAGTACGAATACTCGTTGCGCAGTGTGTTGAAACAGTGCGGGCACTGGGTGATCACATCGGTCACCCCGAGGTCGTTCAATGTCTTGATGTTCTGCAGGGCGAGTTGCTGGAACACGTACTCGTTCCCGGCCCTCCGGGCGGGATCGCCGGTGCACAGTTCCCGCGGACCGAGGATGGCGAAGTCGACGCCCGCCTCGTGCAACAGCCGGGCGGTAGACACGGTGACCTTGCGGTTGCGATCGTCAAACGAGCCGGCGCAGCCCACCCAATACAGGTATTGGGCGGTCACCCCGGGCTCTCCGAGGCGCTTGACGGCGAAGTCGAGCTCGGCGGTCCAGTCGGCTCGAGTCTGCTGGCTGAGCGAATACGGGTTGGACGAGTTCTCCAGTGAGATGAAGGTGCTGCCCAGCTCGGCAGGGAACTCCCCCTTCATCAGCGTGAGGTAGCGGCGCATGTCGAGGATCTTGTCCAGGATCTCGATGTCCACCGGGCACACCTCGTCGCAAGCGCGGCAGGCTGTGCATGCCCACAGCTCCTCGGCCGTGATCCGCTCGAACACCGAGTCACTGCCGATGGTGATGGCAGCATCGATTCCGATCGGCGGCGATATCGCCGGGACCGCACTGCGCGCCGCCACCTCGCCCAGCTTGAGGATGATCTCGCGGGGATCGAGCGGCTTGCCCGTCTGATTGGCCGGGCACACCGAGGTGCAGCGGCCACAGATGGTGCAGGCATCGGTATCGAGCAGCTGCTTCCAGGTGAACTCGACGACCCGGCCCGCCCCGGCCGATTCCAGATCGGTGGCTTCGAGGAGATTCGGCATCTCCCGCATCGCTCCCCGGGGCCGATCCCGCGGCGACAGTGCCATGTTGACCGGCGCCACGAACATGTGACGCAGCTTGGTGGTGGGGATCACCACCAGCATGGCAAGGAACCCGGCCACGTGCAGCACCCATACGGTCTGGTGGATCACGCCCACCGACCCGGCAGGAACGAATGCGCTCAGTGGATAGCCGACAAACGACCAGGTCTCGAAGGTCGGACGGCCGTCGACCGCGATGCGGGCGGCTTCGACCAGGAGGCCGGAGAGTCCGATAAAGGCGAGCAGGCCGAGAATCAACCCGTCCTCGGGCCGGGTCTTGGTGGCAGCGCGCCATGATCGAAGCACGTACCGGCGCAACGCCGCCCATGCCAACCCGCCGAGAAACACCAGCCCGAAGCCATCGAGGATGGCCGAGTAGACCTGATAGACGCGGCCCTCGAGAAACTTCAGCGACTCGGGGGCAATGTGGTCCAACTCGAGTGTGACGGTGCCGAGGAACAGCACCACGAAGCCGTAGTAGATCATGGCATGCATGAGGCCGGAGTCGCGGCGCTCCAGCACCGAGCGCTGACTGAGGCCGCGCTCGAGGGCCCGCACCCGGCGCCACCATTTGCCCGACCGCCGCTCGGCGGCACCCCGACTCCAACTCTTTGCCCGCAGGGCGAAGAAGTAGGCGAACACTCCGAGGAAGGTCGCGCTGGCGACGTAGAACAGCACCACCAAAGCATCGGGGATGTTGCCGAACACGACCCGGCCCACCGCGGGGCGGTGTTCCCCGGGGAGGGTGCCGAGCCACCACAGCGCCAGGGTCGCCAACGGGAGCACGACCACCAGCGCCCACAGGACTCGAACCACCCAGCGCGACATCGGCCTTCCCCTTGTGTCG
>JBKKBI010000014.1:0-33493 GCA_046714175.1 Acidimicrobiia bacterium
GCCCAACCCAACACGGGCTCCCAGCGGCTCCCCAGCCGTACCCGTACCGGAAACCCCGCCTCCCACTCCACCTCGAAGGGACGGGGTTGCGGCGGCACCAGGCTGGGTGACGGTGACGGGAGCCGACCCGGCCACGGCGCCTTGGGATCGCGCGCCGGGGCGCCGAACTCCTCTCCCCAGCGATGCCACTGCACCCGCTCCCCCGGATCCCGCCCTCCCTGCGGGAGCGCCTGCAGCACTGCATCGGGTCCGACCAGTCCCTGGGCCCTCCCCAGGGCACGGCGCGCATCCAGCTCAGAGGCGGCGTCCTCGTCGAGACGCAACTGCCGGCCCCGGTCGGAGAGATCGGCGGGCACCAGACGCAACCGCACTACTCCCCCGGGCACGCCGCCCGATTCGATCCAGGCGCGCAGTTGCCAGCGCACCCGCTCCGCCAACTCGATCTCGGCAAAGGGATGGGCGCTGCGCCAGGTGCGGACCCGCACCATCCCGGTGGCGGCCTCGACCTCCACCTCGACCCGATGCGGCATCGCCCCGGAGGGTGCCACCGCCTCAAGCAATCGCCCGGCGAGAGCGCGGGCGGCAAAAGCCGCCCGGTCGAAATCCGTGAGAGGAGGGTCGAACTTCTCCTCGACCACCACCCCTTCTTGGAGATGGCGCGGCTGCAACGGGCGGTCCTCGCCACTGGCGATGCGGTGTGCCTCCAACCCGGCGGGCCCGAATCGGGAGGCGATGGCGGCCCGGGGCAATGCCGCCAACCCTCCCAGGGTGCCGATCCCCAGCCAGCGGAAGGTGGCGACCAGTTCCTCCGCTCCAATGGCGGCGACATCGATCCCGGCGAGAAACCCGGCGGTGTCGGTGACGATCAGTGGTCCGTCGCCCGCATGGTCCGCCGCCATCCGGGCGGCAAAGGGCCCGTCGGCGAGGCCGAAGCGCCCACCGCGGGCGATGGCTTCCACCGCCGCGACCACCCGCGCCATCGCTTCCTGTTCGCTGCGGTAGTAGCGCACCGCCCCGGCCACTGGGAGATACACCAGTCCCGGGGCGGCCATCTCCAGGGACGGCACCACCGCCTCGATCGCCGCGGCCACCGGTTCAAAGGCGACTGCTTCAGCACCCGGATCCGATACCAAGGTGACCGCGTTCGGAGCCAGGACCTCCGCCTCGCCGCGACGCATCCCCACCCGGGCTCCCAGGGCAAAGGCGTCCGGGGAGACGGCGATCACCGTCCCGGAAGCATCAACGACCTGACAGGGCTTATCCGGCGGCGAGTCCGGGCGGCGCAGCGGCCAATCGGGAAACCACACGCACAGCGTGCGAGCCATCGTCCTCCACCTCTACGAACTGTTCGATCCCACGGGCACCCTTGCCGCTGGCACGCAAGATGAGGCGGCGCCGCATCAGAGCGCCGTGTCCACGGTCGACCCCCTCCCACCGCACCCCATCGGCCTCGAGGCGGAGATGCAGCACCCCGGCGGGAAGGTCGCCCGCCACCGGATGCAGGATGAGGGCAGAGCGGCGCGCCCGGACCAGGGCGCCGAGTCGGCGCAGGTCGGCATCGACGGGGTGGGCAGGAACCTCGGCGTAGACCAGGGGAAATCCCTCGATGAGCGCAGCCGTCACCTGCGGCCAGTCCCGACGCTCCGGGCAGCGCACCACCACCAAGCGCTCCGGACTGATCCCCGCCTCCCAGGCGGCAACCGGGCACAACCAGCCGCGCACGTCCACCACCGCCGCCATCCCGGTGCTGGTGGCGAGCAGGGACAGGGCCAGGCTGGTGAGACCGCTCCCGGGGGCGCCGATGAGACCGAGTACCTGGCCCGGTCCCGGGGTGATGGTCAGGGGCGCGACCGGCTGATCACGGTAAGCGCTCAGGGCGCCGGCGAGGAGGGATGCCCGCTGCAAGGGCAACCCATGCTAACCGAACATATGTTCGATTGCTGACCCTCGACTATTGCAGTCCAACGCAGAGTGGGCCGCACATGCGGCCCACTCTCCTATCTCTGGCCGACTGAAGACTTCTTCTCAGCTCCCGCCTTCGAACTCGTCCTCGAAGGAAACGACCTTGCGGCCCGGCTTGGCGGCAGGAGCCGCGGCCGGCGACGCAGTGGTGCGGCGCTCACCGCCGCGATCCCGATCGCCCGATGTGCGCCGCGGTCCGCGGTCGCGCCCGCCGCGGTCACCACCGCGGTCGCCGCTGGCGGAACGCTCCGGCCGGGGCTCGCGCGGTGCCCGCGGCTCACGAGGCTCGCCACCGTTGCCTTCACCCTCCGGAGACGGTTCGGCGCCGGCAACGTCCAGGCTGACCTTGCCGCGGTCGTCGATCTCACGCACCACCACCTGGATCTTGTCGCCCAAGTTGTAGACGTCCTCGACGTTCTCGATCCGCTTGCCGCCGCCAATCTTGGAGATGTGGAGCAAGCCGTCGCGGCCGGGAAGGATGTTGACGAAGGCGCCAAACTTGGTGATGTTGACCACCTCCCCCTCATACTCCTTGCCGATCTCGGCCTCGGGCGGGAACGCGATGTTGAGCACCCACTCCTTGGCCTTGCGCAGGGCGTCGCCATCCGCGGCGCCGATACGGACCGTGCCGTCGTCCTCGATCTCGAGGGTGGCTCCGGTCTTCTCCTCGATCTCACGAATCACCTTGCCCTTGGGGCCGATGATCTCACCCAGTTTGTCCTTGGGTACCACGACCGCCTCGATGCGCGGGGCGATCGGGTTGAGATCGGAACGTGGCGCGGCGATGACCTCGGCCATCTTGGCCAGGATGTGCAGCCGTGCCTCGCGGGCCTGATCGAGAGCCGCGCTCAGCACCTCTGCCGGGAGTCCCTCGATCTTGGTGTCCAGCTGGAGCGCGGTGATCACATCCGCCGTGCCGGCAACCTTGAAGTCCATGTCGCCGAGAGCGTCCTCGGCCCCGAGGATGTCGGTGAGCGTGACAAAGCCCCCGTCGTGGGCCACCAGGCCCATCGCCACACCGGCCACCGGAGCGATGATCGGCACGCCGCAGTCCATGAGCGACAGGCTGGAACCGCACACCGAGGCCATCGAAGACGACCCGTTGGAGGCAAGCACTTCGGAGACCAGGCGGAAGGCATAGGGGAACGCGTCAGCCGTGGGGATCACCGGGAGGAGAGCCTTTTCCGCCAGCGCCCCATGACCGATCTCGCGGCGCTTGGGTCCGCGCATGAACCCGACCTCTCCGGTGGAAAACGGCGGAAAGTTGTAGTGATGCATGTACCGCTTGGATTCCTCGAGACCGATGGTGTCGAGCATCTGCTCCATGCGCAGCATCCCCACGGTGGTCACGTTGAGCACCTGGGTCTCACCGCGCTGGAACAGGCCGGACCCGTGGGCCCGCGGCACCAGACCGACCTCGACGGAGATCGGGCGCACATCGCGGACCCCGCGGCCATCGAGACGGATGCCCTCCTTCACGACGCGCTCCCGCATCGCCTTCTTCATGACCGAGCGGAACGCCCGGGTGGCGGCGGCGAGATCGGCGTGATCCGGGGTGATCGCCAACTCCGCCAGGGTGGCGGTAAGCGCCTCGGACTCGCCGGTGTTGCGCTCCTGCTTGCCGGCCAGCTTGACCACCGCAGCCACCTTGGACTTGGCGGCGGCCTCCACCCTGCCATACAGCTCGGCCGAGTAGTCCTCGACCAACGGCCATTCCTCGGCCGTGATCTGGACCTGCTTGCGCAGCGCCAGCTGGGCATCGATGAGCGCGGAAAGGTGCGGCTTGGACTCCTCGAGACCACGGGCGACGGCAGCCTCGTCGGTGGGAGCCTGCCCGCCGGCGATGAGACGCAGCCCGTTCTCGGTGGCGCCGGCCTCGACCATGACGATGTCGACGGTGCCCTGCTCATTGCGGCGTCCGGCCACGACCAGGTCGAAGACCGACTCGGCCAACTGCTCGTAGGAAGGCATCGGGATCCACTGCCCGTTGGAGTACGCCAGACGCACGCCGGCGATCGGACCTTCGAAGGGGATCGGGCTCACCATCAGCGCCGCCGAAGCGGCGTTGAGGGCGATCACGTCATAGGGCTGGACCTCGTCCGCGGATATGACCGTGGCGACGACATGCGTCTCGCAGCGGTAGCCATCGCGGAACGACGGGCGCAGCGGACGGTCGACCAAGCGGGCCGACAGGATGGCGCGCTCGGTGGGACGACCCTCGCGACGGAAGAACGAACCGGGGATCTTGCCCACGGCATACATGCGCTCCTCGACGTCGACCGTGAGGGGGAAGAAGTCGACCCCCTCCCGCAGCTTGCGATTGGCGACTGCGGTGGCAAGCACCTCGGTGTCGCCGACCTTGGCGATGACGGCACCGTCGGCCTGCAGGGCCAACTTGCCGGTGGTGAATACGAACTCGACGGCGCCGACGGCGCCGCGTGACGAGTATTCGGACATGTTCTCTCTCTTTTGTTCGAGGGAGCCCCACGCCCGCCAATTACCAGTGGTCAACCCTCGGCCCGGGCCGAGGAGTGGCAACTAGCAACTGACGAGAGGGCTCCCGCTTCGTGTTGCCCCCCATGACAGCACGAAAGGCGATCGTACGATCGTCTTTTCGGTCAGCGCCGCAGCCCGAGGCGTGCGATCACGCTGCGGTACCGCTCGACGTCCTGGTCTTCCAGGTAGTCGAGCAGACGGCGGCGACGGCCGACCATCATCAGCAGACCGCGGCGACCATGGTGGTCCTTGCCGTGAGTCTTCAGATGCTCAGTGAGCTGATTGATCCGCTCGGTGAGCAACGCGATCTGGACCTCGGGAGAACCGGTGTCCGTGGCGTGGGAGCCATGCTCCGCGATGATGGACTTGGTGTCGTTCATGGAGAACCGGAGGCAGAACGCACTCCGGCAGCAGAACTGTAGCAGACCCGCCCACTGAGCCGCCAAACTGGCCCTTTTCCTGCCTCAGAACACCGCGATCGGGTCGCGGGCGCTCTCAGACGACCCGGAGGCGAGGCGAGCGCGCCCGGGCTCGCAGCGGACGATACGGGCTTTCGGGGGCGCCGATGCGGCAGCTCCCCGGCTCCCACATCTCAGCCACCAGGCACCGCGCCACCGCGGGATCGGAGAGCACGGACAGGTGGGCCCGATTCAACCGCTCCACGATTCCGAAAGGGTTGCGCAGCAACTGCCCGAAGGGACCCGGTCCGGCATCCGGGGCGTCGAGGACCCGCAGCCCGGCCGGGTGGTCACCAAAACTTGTCACCCCAGCCATCGGGTTGCGCACCACGAACACCTCCACCCCGGAGGCCTCCCCGAGATGGGCCCGGGCGTCGCGGCACCAGAACCACAACAACGAGCAGTCCACCGGGTCGTACCCGCCATCATCCGGTAGCGGACCCATGACTTGGCCGACACTCTGCAAGGTCCCGTGGATGCCGACGGCGAGGGGAGGATCGAGCAGCATTGCTCCGACCACATTCGCTGGTGGCTGCTGGCCGCGGTCCCACATCGCAATCAGCTCGGCCGCTACCGCGCCACCCTTGCTGAACCCGACGAGCCAGATTGGCCGGCCGCCAGCGCCGGCACCCGCCAGGTAGGCGTTGAGCGCGCTTGCCGTGCGGGCGGTGGGAGCCAGGAAGGATGCCCGACGGGGATCGGTGTCTCCGGTCACCCATCGGTAGTCGAAGTAGCGGGCGGCTTCGGGATCGAGACCCATCTCGGTGATGAAGTCGGCATAGACATCGGCGGCAAGACGCTGCCCATGACCGGGTAAGAAGACCACCATCGCCTCCTCCGGCGGTCGCAGCCCCAGGGCACCCCCGGGTCGGGCCGCGGCCAGCGCCGCCGCTGCCGCCGCCAATCCCAGTGCCACCGCAGTTCCGGGCCATGGATCGGGAACCGGAGGCGGTTGTGGAGCCTCGACGGGAGGAGGCGGCTCCGGCGGCTCCGATTCGCCGGGGGCGAGCACCGGCCCCGGACCGAGACTGAATGCTGCCACCAAAAGCCCCGCGGCGAGCACATGGCTCCTCTCCGGGGTGCGGGTTGCACAATCTGCCCCACGCGCCGGACCGGGTCAAGCCCCCTGTGGGTCCAGCGCCTGGAGGACGCGGGCGGCGCCAGCGTCATCGGGAACTGCTGCGATCAGCCGGACCCGCACCATCGAGTCGGCCAGATCGAGCGCCGCGGCCAGTGGTTCGAGCCACAGCTCCTCGCCCCATGTAGCCCGCGCCGGATGGGCCTCGTCGCGGTCGCGTCCGACCGTGACCGCGTAAGCACCGGGGGGCGGGACGGCCATCCCCGCCGGGATGTGCACCACATATCCGCCACGATCGGCATGAGCCAGGCCGCGCAACTCGTGGGGTCGGCCCAGCTCGGCGGTCACCGCCGCCAGCTCCCCCCGTAGGATCGAACCCCGCAGCCGACTGGATGACACGGGCTGCCCCTCCCCAACAAGAGAAACCACCACGGTACGGAATCCGGCCGCATCCCCAATGCGTCCCAGAGCCGCAATGTCGCCTGACCGGTCCCGCCCAAAGCGGAAGTCCTCTCCAACCAGCACGGCGTGAGCAGCAAGCGTGCCGGCAAGGAGTTCGACGGCGAACTGCTCCGGCGTCCAGTTGCGGGTCTGCTCATCGAACTGAACCACGGCAACCAACTCCACACCGAGCGCGCCCAGCAGCTCGATCCGGTGCTCGATACCGGTGAGCATTGCCGGGGCACGATCGGGCGCCACCACCGCCAGCGGGTGGGGATCGAAGGTGACCACACCGGGAACCAGGCCGGAGCGCGCCGCCGTGGCCCGCAACTCGGCAAGCACGGCACGATGGCCGGAGTGCATCCCGTCGAACACGCCGACGGCAAGGGCCGCCGGTGCGGACTGGTGCGGCCAGGAACCGGCGAAGCCGCGTAACACCCTCATCCCATCACCACCTCGGCGCTCGCTCGTCGCCCATCTCCCCGATAGACGGCCAGCAGCGTTCCGGATTCGTCGACGACCCGGGTCAATCCCGCGATGGCGGCCACAGGCCCAGCCGCGAACGTGGCACCGTTGTGAATCGCCACCGTGGTGGCGGAGTCGACCGTGATCGTCCCCAGGTGGGAGAGGCCCTGCGCCGGCGACAGCACCACATCGGTCTCTGCTGCCAGTGCCTCCGCCAACCCGGGGAGAGTGCGGGCATCTTCGATCCGATGCGGTCCGATCGCGGTGCGACGCAACTCCACCAAGTGTGCCCGGCCTCCCATCGCCTGGGCCATGTCGTCGGCAAGCACCCGCACATAGGTCCCCGAGCCGCAGGTAACGCGAAATGAGACCTCGGGATACGGCCCGGGGGCGACCTCGAGGATCTCGAGGGAGTGGATCTCCACCGGACGCGGGGGTCGGTCCACTTCGACCCCGCGGCGGGCGAGTTGATAAAGGCGTTGCCCTTCCACTTTCACCGCCGACACCATTGGGGGCACCTGCTGGATGACCCCCACGAAACGCTGCGCCACCTGGCGCAACTCGGATTCATCGACCGCCATCGGTTCCCGAGTCAGGATCGCCCCGTCGGCGTCGAGGGTGTCGGTGGCGACACCGAACATCGCCACCGCTTCATAGACCTTGGATGACTCCTGGACAAAACGCAGCAGCCGGGTGGCTCGTCCCAGGGCCACCACCAACAGGCCGGTGGCCATCGGATCGAGCGTCCCGGCATGTCCGATGCGGCGCATGCCGAAGAGCGACCGGCACTTTGCGACCACGTCGTGGGATGTCCAACCCCCCGACTTGTCGACGAGCACGAAGCCCTCAGGCACGAAGGGCATCCCGAATCACCGCCACGACCGCTTCGGGGCCGGCCTGCATCGTGAATCCGGCGGCGTTGCGGTGGCCTCCCCCGCCGTGGGCGGAAGCGATGGCGGCGACATCGTGCCCGCCACGGGAGCGCATGCTCACCTTCCATCCCTGTGAAGTCTCCTTGAGCAAGGCGGCGACATCGGCCTCGCGAGCGATACGGAGATCGTCGATGAGGCCGTCGAGGTCCGACCAGGCGGCACCCGACGCGGCGACCTCTGCCTCACCGACCCAGGACCACACCAGCCCCGCATCCTCCTCCAAGACGGCTCGTGCCAGCATCGTCGCCGCCACCCGCAGATAGCCGAACGGGACGGACTCGAACACCGCTTGGCCGATCACTTCGGGACGCACTCCGGCATCGATGAGGCGGCCGGCCACCCGCATGACTTCACCCGTGGTGGCCGAGTACTGGAAACGCCCGGTGTCGGTGACCAGGCCGGTGAGGAGGCATTGCGCCACCGTGGCTCCGATCGGCCAGCCGATGATGTCGAGCAGCGCCACGGTCAGCTGCGCCGACGCCGCCGCCGACGGATCCACCACCACGATGTCACCGAACTCACCTGTCGTCGACTTGTGGTGATCCACCACCACTAGGACCGTGGCGGCCGCCGCTGCGGCCGCCAACTCGCCGAGGCGATCGGCCGAGCCAGCGTCGAAGACCACCATGCAGTCCGGCTGCCGCGGGAACCGATCCGGCGGTACCAGTGGCGAGGTGTCGAGAAACTGCAGCGACCCGGGCACGCGAAATGGCGAGCCGAACGACACCACCGCGACACGGCCCGCAGCGCGGGCGGCGTGAGCGAGGCCGAGGGCCGAGCCAAGAGCGTCGCCGTCGGGGGAGACATGGCAGGAGATGGCCAGTGACTTTGCCGCTGCGATCGCCTCAGCCGCCTTCTTCAGCGACCGGTTCAGATCCGTCATCCCCCTCCTCTCCCAGTCGCCGCAACAACTCCTCCATCCGGAGTCCGCGCTCGATCACCTCGTCGAATTCGAATATCAGGTCGGGAAGGTACTTGAGCCGCACCCGATCTCCCAGGGCTCCCCGAATGCGAGGCTTGGCCCGACGCAGCGCCGCCGCGGTCGCCTCCAGTTGATCGGCGTCGCCGAGCACCGAGTAGAACACTCGGGCGGCGCGCAGATCCGGCGCCGTGTCGACTCCGGTGATCGTGATAAAGCCCAACCCGGGGTCCTTGAGCCGCGACACTTCGTCGGCGATCGCCTCCCGCAGGCTGTCGTTGACCCGGCGCATCCAGGCACGGCTCATGCTTCCTCCAGGTGGCTGATGGTGATCTCCGCCACCTCGATCCTCGGGTCTGAATAGACCACCCGCTTCACCGACTCGATGATCTCGCCGAGGCGAGCGGCACCGGGGGCGACGACCGCCACTGCGACCGCGGCGCGTTGCCATGTGTCCTGATGGTCGATCTCGGACACGGAGAGGCGCATCTTCTCCAAGCGGGCAAGCAAGGGTCGCAGTACCGCGCGCTTCGCCTTGAGCGACTGCGACTCATTGATGTGCAGTTCGATGCGCAGGGCGGCGGCGTGGAGGGAGGACATCAGTGGCAGCCCTCGCAGAGTCCGCACCGACGAGAGTCAGGCGGGCAATGACCGGCGAGCGATGAGCGATGCCTGGCCGTGCTGATGATCGCCCACCGCCTATCGCCCATCGCTCTTGCCTCCCCAAACCGAGACCAGGAGCCGCTCTAACCAGACACGAGTCAGGTACGCGCAACCTCGCGCACTTCATACCCCTCGACCACGTCCCGCTCTTTGATGTCGCGGAAGTTCTCCAGGGCGATACCGCACTCGAAACCGGCGGCGACGCTGCGCACATCGTCCTTGAAGCGGCGCACCGACGCGATGATCCCGTCGTAGACCACGACGCCATTGCGGACCAGACGCACCTTGGCGCCCCGCACGATTTCGCCCTCGGTCACGTAACACCCGGCGATGGTGCCGAAGCGGGGGGCGCGGAAGATCGCCCGCACCTCCGCCGAGCCGAGGATGCTCTCCACCTCGGAGGGCGCCAGACGGCCGACCAGGATCGATTCGATGTCGTCGAGAAGCTCGTAGATGATGCGGTAGGTGCGGACATCGATCCCCGCCCTCTCGGCGGCGCGCCGCGCCTGGGCGTCGGGACGCACATTGAACCCAAAGACGATCGATCCCGTGGTCTCGGCGAGCAACACGTCGTTCTCGTTGATGCCCCCGACCGCGGCGTGGACGACGGTGATCTGTCCCGCATCGCGATGAATCTTTGCTACTGCCTCCCGAATGGCTTCCAGCGAGCCATGCGCATCGGCCTTGACGATGATCGGCAACTTGGCGTCCTCGGCCGTGCGTAGGTCCTCGAGCAGCGCGGTGAGCCTTTGCGCGGCAGACGGCATCACCAACTCCTCGGTGCGGATCTCCTCATGCCGCAACGCCGCCAGCGCCCGCGCTGCCCGATCGTCCTCCACCGCCTCGAAGAAGTCCCCCGCCTGGGGAACATCGTCCCAACCCATCACCAGCACCGGTGCACTCGGTCCGGCTTCGTCGACTGCTTCACCGCGCTCGTCGAACATCGCCCGCACCCGGCCGGCGACCGCTCCGGCCACGATGGCGTCACCGCGATGCAGCGTGCCTCGCTGCACGATGACGGTTGCGACCGGTCCGCGGCCGGTTTCGAGCTGGGCCTCGATCACGGTCCCGGAGGCGGCGACATCGGGGTTGGCGGTGTAGTTCTCCAGCTCGGCGATCAGGTCGAGGTACTCGAGGAGTCGATCGATGCCGGCTCCGGTGAGCCCGGACACCTCCACGCTCACCACATCGCCACCCAGCTCCTCGACGACCAGCCCGTGCTCGGTGAGCTGGGCGCGCACGTTGTGGGCGTTCGCCGCGGGCAGATCCATCTTGTTGATGGCCACGACGATGGGAACCCCGGCGGCCTTGGCATGGTTGATGGCCTCGACGGTCTGCGGCATCACGCCGTCGTTGGCCGCCACCACCAGGACCACGATGTCGGTGATCTCAGCACCGCGCGCCCGCAGTGAGGTAAACGCCTCATGGCCCGGGGTGTCGATGAAGGTGATTCGGTGGTCGCCGATCTGGGCTTGATAGGCACCGATGTGCTGGGTGATTCCACCCGCTTCCCCGGCAACGACGTTGGCGCGCCGAATCGTGTCGAGCAGCTGGGTTTTGCCGTGGTCGACGTGGCCCATCACGGTCACAACCGGTGGCCGGCGCAACAGCGACGCCGGAGCGTCCCCGAAGTCGCGCTTGATCTTGGGTGCAGGAGCCGATGCCGCCGCGTCGGCAGGCGCGGCAGCGGTGGCAGTGATGTCGTATCCGAGTGCCTCGCCCACCACCACCAGCAAGTCCGATGGCACCGGCTGGGTGGCACCGGCCATGCGGCCCCGGGTCACGAGTTCGCGAACGATGAGACCGACCGGCCGGCGGATCAATTCCGACAACTCCTGGACGGTGATTCCGTCGGGGACGGTCACCGCACGGCGCGGTTGCGGGGCTTCCGGCTCGTCGGAACGCCGATGATCCCGTCCCTTGCCCTTGGCCTTGGCGGGCGCCTCTTCCTCTTCTTCATCGGCCACCAGCTCTGGAGGCACCTCGGGAACGACGACGATCGGGGCGGCGGGGGCGACTTCGGCAGGCGGCGCCTTCTCGTCGTCATATGACAGACGCACGAGCGCGGCGTCGTCGTCGTTGATGCCGCTCGAGGCGGTCTTGGCTTCGATGCCGAGCTCCTGTACGCGCGCCAGCACGTCCTTGGACTCGAGCCCGAGGTCACGGGCTAGCTCATAGACGCGCATGCAGACCTCGCTGGGGGGTACGACAATTCATTGTGCCACGCACCGACGGGCCACTCTCCTCGGCCTGACACTGGATCGACTCGATCCGCACCGCGGCCGGCGGCGATCAGGCTCCGGGCGTCACCTCGCCTTCGTCGTCGGAGAGGGCGGCGGGTTCGGCGGCGGCCATGGCCACAGCCTCCACAACCGGGGCCGCGACTGGCGCCACCGCGGCCGGTTCTGGTGCCACCTGCTCCTCGGGAGGCGTCTCGGGGCGGATATCGATCCGGTAGCCACTGAGACGGGCGGCGAGGCGGGCGTTCTGACCTTCCTTACCGATTGCCAGCGACAGCTGGTGATCGGGGACGATCACCGTCGCTTCCATCGTGGTCTCGTCGAGGATCACCTGCCGTACCTTGGCCGGACTCAGCGCCTCCGCGATGAACTGCTTGGTGTCGGTGCGGAACTCGACGATGTCGACCTTCTCGCCGCGCAATTCATTGACCACCTGACGGACCCGCGCCCCGCGGGCGCCGACACAGGCGCCGATCGGATCGACATTGGGGTCGTTCGAAGCCACGGCGATCTTCGTGCGATGTCCCGCATCGCGGGCGATCGCCTTGATCTCGACGATACCCTCGACCAGCTCGGGCACTTCGAGTTCGAAAAGGCGCCGGATGAAGTCGGGGTGGCTGCGGCTGACGACGATCTGCGGTCCCTTGGCCTCTTCGCCCCTCACCTCGATGATCAGGGCCTTGACTCGGGCACCGCGCTCGAGGCGCTCGTAGGGGATCTTCTCTCCGAAAGGCATCACCGCTTCGGCATTGCCCAGGTCGAGAATGACGGTGCGGTGGTCGGACTGCTGCACGATTCCCGTCACGAGGTCGCCGTCGCGACCCTCATAGAGATCGAACACCTGGGCGCGCTTGGCGTCGCGCAGCCGTTGCAGAATCACCTGCTTGGCGGTCTGGGCTCCGATACGCCCGAAGTCGCTCGGGGTGTCCTCCCACTCGCGAGTCACGTTGCCGTCCTCGTCGAGCTCCTGGCCGTACACCTTGATCTCGCCCGTGTCGGAATCGATCGTGACCCGCGCCTCTTCGGCGGCTCCCGGGCTGCGCTTGTAGGCCGAAACGAGGGCGTTGGCGAGGGCATCGAGGATCGTCTCCTTCGACACCCCCTTCTCGCGCTCGAGCAGGTCGAGCTCGTCCATGAAGGATGCGTTCACTTCGCACCTCGCTTCCCCGGCTTGGGGGCCTTCTCCCAGCGGAAAACGGTGCGCGCCTGGGTCACGTGATCGAGGGGGATAGCGCGTTCCGCCCCGTCCACGTTCACCAACACGTCTCCCTCACCGACTCCAGCCAGGATGCCGCGGTGGTTGCGGGCTCCTGCCACTTCGGCTCGGGTCTTGAGGATGACCTCTCGCCCCACCGCCTTGCGGAACTGAGAGGGACGGCGCAGGGGCCGCTCCAGCCCGGGCGACGAGACCTCGAGGGTGTAGGAGGCGCCCGCCAGATCGGTCTCGTCGAGCAGCCGGGATAAGCCGCGCGAGAGTTGCGCGATGCGCTCCAGGTCGACTCCACCAGGGGAGTCCACGGTCACGCGGACCAGCCGCCCGGCACCCAGGCCAAGCACTTCGAGATCGTCCAACTCGACCCCTTCCGCCTCCAGCCATGGCTCCAGGAGCTCCCAGAGCCGGCGATCCAGATCAACCATCACATGCTCCCTCGCAGCCAAATCAACAAAAAAGTGGGCGGGCGCCCACTTTCCAGCGTCCTGGATTAACGCCGCAAGTATATCGGTTCGGGGGCGCTCTCGGTCAGGAGGCCGGAGACCGGAGGCCGGAGGCCGGAGTCCAGAGATGGCCAACGGGCAACGGGCAACCGGCAACTACTTTCCCAGGTCCCGCTCCCGGCGGACCGTCTCGACCAGATACGCCACTGCAGCATCGGGGGCCAGGGGCGCGACCGAGGCGTCGGCCCGTCGCACCACCTCGACCACACCTTCAGCCAGACCGCGGGGACCGACGGTGACCCGATAAGGGATGCCGATGAGTTCGGCATCGGCAAACTTGACGCCGGGACGCTCGGCGCGGTCGTCGAGGATCACATCGATGCCGGCCCCGGCGAGGGCGGAGTAGATCTGCTCGGCGGTGGCGACACTGGGGGCATCGTCTTCCTTGACGATGGTGACCACCACCTCGTAGGGGGCGATCACCATCGGCCACACGATGCCCTTCTCGTCGTGGCTCACCTCGACGACTGTGGCCAGGTTGCGGGTCACGCCGAACCCGTAGGACCCCATCCAGATCGCCCGCTGTTGACCATGCTCGTCGAGGACGGAGGCGCCAAGAGCCTCACTGAATTTGGTCCCGAGCTTGAAGATGTGGCCGACTTCGATGGCGCGATTTACCTGTAGTGGCTGGCCGCAAACCGGACAGCCGTCGCCCGCGGCGACCCGGCGCATGTCGAGCCAGGTCTCCACCGCGATGTCGCGTTCCACCGCAACATTGCGCAGGTGCCAGTCGTCCTCGTTGGCGCCGGTGACCATCCCCACCCGACCCTGCAGCGCCGGGTCGGCGATGATCCGCAACCCGGTGACCCCGACGGCGCCCAGACTGCCGGGATGAGCGCCCAGGACGGCGACGATCTCCTCGTCGCCGGCGGGATGGATGTCCCAGGTACCCAAGCCGTCTATGGCTTTCTGCTCCATCAACTCGTGGTCGCCACGCAGCAGCAGCAGGGTCGGTGCGCTGTCGATCATGTACACCAGCGTCTTGATCTGCCGGTCCGGGGCGGCGAAGTTCGCGAAAGCCGATAGCGCGGCAATGGTCCGTATCCCGGGAGTGGCGAACCGCTCCGACGCAGGATTGCCCGGCGGATCGGACACGACTGGCAGCGCCGAAGTCGCCTTCTCGATATTGGCGGCGTAACGGCAGGCGGAACAGAAGGCGACCTCGTCCTCCCCCGCCGCAGCCTTCACCATGAACTCGACCGACTCCTTGCCCCCCATCCACCCGCTGGAAGCGTGGACCGGTATTGCGGTCAGACCGAGCCGGGTGAAGGCTCGGGTATACGCCGCGGCGTGACGCTCGAATTGGATGTCGAGTCCCGCGGGGTCGATGTCGAAACTGTACGAGTCCTTCATCGTGAACTCCCGCGCCCGCAGCAGACCTCCTCGGGGTCGCGGCTCATCGCGGAACTTTGTTTGGATGTGGTACCAGAGCTGGGGAAGCTGTCGGTACGAGGTCAACTCGGCGGCGACGGTGGTGAATATCTCTTCGTGGGTCATCGCCAGCAGCAGGTCGGTGTCGCGCCGATCCTTGAACTTGACCAGGATGCCCTCGACATTGTCCCACCGGCCGGTCTTCTTCCATATCTCCCCGGGGTGGACCACCGGCAGCAGCATCTCCTGGCCGCCGATGGCGTCGATCTCTTCGCGAATGACGGACTGAATCTTGCGGGACACCCTCATCCCCAAGGGCAGCAGGGACCACGAGCCGGCCATCAGCCGACGGATGAAGCCGCCCCGCACCAAGAGGCGGTGATTCACCGCCTCGCCGTCGGCGGGATCATCGCGAAGCGTGGGGATGAAGGCCCGGGACCAGCGCATGGGAGTTAGGTTACCGGTGGCGCGATTCCCCTAGGGCGGAGGCCCACCCGCCTCCCGCCAGATTCGCACTGAGCACAGCAGGCGATCTGGCTCGGGGCTGGAGGCCGGCGGCTACTCCCCCCGCATCACCCTGGAGACTCGCTCCCGTCGCTCCGCGACCTGGTTCACATCCCCTTGCGCCTCCGCCATGGCCGCCGCGGTCTCCATGGCGGCCGCTTCTGCGGTGCCGTCGGCGGCGGCGAGGCGAGCCTCGAACCCCTCGGCGACGAGACGGCGGGCCTCCTCCACCAGGGCGCTCACCATCTCGGCCTCGGGAACTACGCGCACCACCTTGCCCTTGATGAACAGGTGGCCCTTCCCCTTGCCCGCGGCGATCCCGATGTCGGCCTCCCGGGCTTCGCCGGGACCATTCACCACACAACCCATCACCGCAACCTGGATCGGGAGCTTCTCGGCTTCGAGAGCCCGCTGCGCGGCAGTGGCGATCGCAACGACATCGACATCGGCGCGGCCGCATGAGGGGCACGCAATCAGGTCGAGCCCGGCTCGCTCCCGCAACCCGAGCTGTTCGAGCAGCCGCCGCCCCGCCTCGGCCTCCTCGACGGGGTCGGCCGTCAACGAGAAGCGGATCGTGTCCCCGATCCCCTCCAGTAGCAGGGTGGCAATACCGGCTACGGACTTCATCAGCCCGGCTGGAGGTGGGCCCGCCTCGGTGACACCGAGGTGGAGGGGATGATCGGTTCGATCGGCAAGGAGCCGATACGCCTCGACCATCGCCGGCACGCTGCTGTGTTTGACTGAAATCTTGATGTCGCTGAACCCGACCTCCTCGAGGAGGCGTATCTCCGCGAGCGCCGAGTCCACGAGAGCCTGAGGCACGGGCGACCCGTATTTTTCGAGAAGGTCCTTGTCGAGCGAACCGGCGTTGACCCCGACCCGGATCGGCACACCGCGATCGGCCGCGGCCCTGGCCACGGTCTTGATGTGGCCGGGATCGCGGATGTTTCCCGGATTGAGCCGGAGGCCTTGCACCCCCGCCTCGAGCGCGGCGAGTGCCAGGCGGTATTGAAAGTGGATGTCGGCGATGATCGGTACCGGGGACCGCGGCACGATCGCTGCCAATCCCAGTGCGGCGTCGGCGTCGTTGCAGGTGATTCGAACGATGTCGGCTCCGGCACCGCGCAAGGCATACACCTGGGAGAGCGTGCCTTCGACGTCGGCGGTCTTGGTCGTGGTCATCGACTGGACGCTCACCGGAGCGCCGCCCCCCACGGTCACTGCTCCCACTCGAACGGCCCGAGTCGGGCGTCGAATGATCACTGCAGGGTGAAGGGATTGGCGATGTCGAGGTAGATCGCCAGTACCCCGAGCAGGACCATGAACACCACGACCACGGCAGCGACCGGAGCCAGCTTGCGAACATCGGCGGGCCGCCCGCGCACCTTCTCGTACAGCGCCACCGCAAAGTGCCCGCCGTCGAGTGGATACATCGGCACCAAATTGAACAACCCGACGAACACGTTCACCAGCGCCAGCAGCTCCAGCGTGAAGGCAATACCGAGGTCCTCGGTCTGGGCACCGATGCGGACCAAGCCGATCGGGCTAGCCGGGCGGATCTCGTCGATCTTCTCGGCATCGCCTGTGATCACGGCCTCCACCAGACCGCCGAACCCGGTCACCATGCGCCACAGCCCCTCGGCCGAGGCACCGGTCGCTTGGTAGACGGCGGTCCCGGCGTCGCCCAGCCCGGCGATGGGACCGGAGCGGTCCTTTTCGCTGGCCGAGCGCACTCCGAGGAACCCGCGTTCACCGCCCTCGCCGTCGTCGAGCGCCGCCAGGGTCACGGTGAAGTCCAGGGTCTGCCCGGACCGCTCCACCACGATGGGCACAGTGGCGCCGGGATGGGCGGCGATGTAGTCGACGACGTCGGACCACTCTTCGGCCGCGATCCCCCCGATGGCGACGATGCGGTCTCCGGGAAGAATGCCGGCGATTGCGGCTGGTGTCGGGGAGCCATCGGCCAGCTGGGCCTGAACGCTGGCGACCGTCGTGGTCGACACCGAGACCCCGAGCACGCTCGCCACGAGGTAGAACAGCACGAACGCCACGACGAAGTGGCTCGCCACTCCCGCCAGCACCACTATCGACTTGGCCGAGAACGATTGCTCGCGGTAGGTGCGGCCCAAGTCTTCGGGTGCCACTTCCTCGTAGGGATTCATCCCGACGATGCGGACGTAGCCGCCAAGGGGAATGGCTTTGACCCCGTACTCGGTCTCACCCCGCCGGGTCGACCACAACTTGGGACCGAAGCCGAAGAAGAACTCGGTGGCCTTCATGCCCACCGCCTTGGCGGCGAGGAAGTGGCCTCCTTCGTGGACCATGACCATGGCCACGATTCCGAAGAGGACGATCAACCCGCCCGTCACCTGCTGCTCCTCCGGGTATGTCTGGGGTTCCCCCCGCCGTCCGCGGCAGTAACGCCGGCAATGCGGGTGTGTCTGGTGCGCACGCTACCGGTCGGTTCTCTCTAGCACGAGTCTCCAAGGTGTCCGGTGGCTACGCCCCGCGCCTCCCGATCGACGGCGAGCACGCTTTCGACCGACTCCACCGCACGGTGGGCGACGTCGTTCAGGGTCCGCTCCACGACCACAGCGATCGAGGAGAACCCGATCCGACCGGTGAGAAATGCCTGCACTGCGATCTCGTCAGCGGCATTGAGGACCGCGGGAGCCGACCCGCCAGCGCGACCGGCCTCGTAACCCAACCGCAAACAGGGAAAGGCCATGGGATCGGGGGCGGCGAATTCGAGCGTGGTTCCGGCCAGCGACAAGGACGGCTGCGAGAGCGGGCTGCGAGCGGGATGACTGAGCGCGTAGGCGATGGGAATCCGCATGTCTGCCATCCCCATGTGAGCGAGCAGGCTCCCGTCGACGAGTTCGACGATCCCATGGACCACGCTCTGCGGGTGGACCAGTACTTCGATCGAGTCGTAGGAGAAGCCGAACAGGTGATGCGCCTCGATCACCTCGAGGGCCTTGTTCATCAGCGTCGCCGAGTCGATCGTGATCCGCGGCCCCATCTGCCAGGTAGGGTGGCGCAGGGCCTGCTCCGGCGTCGCCGCCGCCATCTCCTCCGCCGACTTCCCCCGGAAGGGACCGCCCGACGCCGTGACCACCAGTCGGGTCACCTCAGCGCGATCACGCCCGTCGAGAAGCTGGAACAAAGCGCTGTGTTCACTGTCGACCGGGATGATCTCCCCACCGGACCGGAGCGCGGCCAGCACGACCGGTCCCCCGGCGACCAAGCTCTCCTTGTTGGCCAACGCGAGGCGGTTCTTCGCTTCGAGGGCGGTCACCGATGCGAGCAGGCCGGCTGACCCGACCACGGCATTGACCACGATCGTCTCGGGTTCAGCAGCGAGATCGGCAACGGCCCGATCGCCGAAGTTGGCCCTCGCCCCGAGTTCTTCGAAACGCGCCCGCTCGCTCGGGCTCGGGGCGGCCACCGCCACCCGCGCGTTGGGATGGTTGTGGGCCAGTTCCCACAACTCTGCGGAACCGCGCCGAGCCGCCAGCGCCGCCACCTCTCCCTCGAGGGCGGCGACGATCTCGAGAGTCTGGCGGCCGATGGATCCGGTGGCGCCGAGAACTGCAACCCGCATCACCCCAACAACCCGACGATCCGATACAGCACCCATGCCGCCGGGAGCACGAACAAGAAGCCGTCGATGCGATCCAACACTCCACCGTGGCCGGGGAGCACCGTGCCCATGTCCTTGACCCCAAGGCTGCGCTTCACCATCGACTCACCGAGGTCGCCGAGAGGCGCCATCACCGAGACGACGGCGCCGAGAGCGATCCCCGAGGCGGTGTCGAAGGGTTCGACCAGCATTCCGAACGCCACCCCGATGCCCATCGTGAGCAGCACTCCTCCCAACAGGCCCTCGACCGACTTGTGGGGGGACACCATGGGTGCCAGGGCCCGACTCCCCCAGGTGCGTCCGAACACAAACGCCCCGACGTCCATCGCGATGGTGGCCGCCACCAGCGCCATCACCAGAACCCGAAAGTCCTGCTGGCGGAGGATCGGAGTAGCGAAGGCGGCGGTCCCTGCCACCCACGCCACTGCGAGCACGGTCAGTCCGCCGTTGGCGAGGGCATCCTGCCGGAGTGGCGAGAAGGCATACACAAAGAACACCAGGACCACAAGCAGAGCGAGTCCCACCGGAACCGCGATCGGGCCGTGAAACCAAGCCGCAGCTAGGACCCCGACCGCGCCCACATATCCGATCAGTGCCAGGGGCTGAAATTCGAGCCGGCGCAGGGTGCCGTAGAACTCCCAGATCCCCAGCAGCGCCATGGCGCCGACGAAGACCGCCATCGCGGCTCCCCCAACGAACATGGTTCCGAGGAGAAAGACAAGAAGTAGCAGGCCAGTGCCGACGCGGGCGCCGAGATCGGACCGGGGACCCTCCTCGTATTGATCCCCGGTCTTCAGGTCGGCGACGTCTTCGAAGCCGACGACCCCGGTCTCGATGCCGGGCATCGCCGCCGACATCGCCTGCCACTCGGTGTCCTCATCGCCGAGGCGATGGATCTCCTCAGCAAGGCCGCGGTGCTCCATCGTTCCTGCCGAGCCGTACACCTCGTCGGAATGGCGCAACCCGGGATCGGTCATCTCGACCGTCGCCTCTGGATCCCAGTTCGGATCGGGAGCCCACTCGTCGCGGTCGCCGCGCACCGCGGCTGCCGGGGCGGGATCGTAGGAGGGGTCAAACGACTCCTCCGACGTACCGTCATCGAAGGAAAGCCGCCATGGACCTCCCGACCGCAGATCCTCGGAGTCATCCTCCTCGTACCCAGGCGCCGCTGTGGTGGCCGCATCCTCAGACCGGAGCGGCGAGTCTGGAATCGCGGCACGGGGATCCGATTCTTCCACGGCTGCCGGGTACCCGACCATCTCGCCGGCAGGAGACGCCGAGGTGGTTGCGGCGGGGGCCGCCCCCACCTCCACAGGCCCATCGGTGGCGGCGGCCGGGTCGACGCCGGGAACCACCGCGCCACCTTCGGCGAGATCGGCGAACCAGTCGCCAGGCACCGGGCTAACGTCGTCAGCCCGATCGGTTGCCACCACCGCTTCGTCGGACACCGCACGATGTTTGCGCCGGAAGGGCCAGATGCCGCGGCGCTCGCTGGCGGCGGCAGTGACTTCCTGCACATCATCTACCGGCTCCCGACCTCCGGCCACCTCCGCGACGGGCGCGGGTGCGCCACGAGGCTCGGGATCACTGCGCGCACCCGCGGCGCGTTCCGGGCCGGTAAAGGCCTCCCAGTCGGAGAGGTCCTCGGAGTCCGAGTCACTGAGGGCGGCAAACGCCTCCTTGCCGGCGACTCCGTACCCAGCATCGCCCGCGATGGGAGCGAGTTCGTCGGTTTTCGCATCTTCGAGGCGACGCAACGCATCGAATGGATCGTCAGCAGCATCGGAGGTGAGTTCGCCGGCCTCGAGTCGGCGCAGGGCGTCGAACGCTTCGCGCTCGACCGCGGCAGACTCCGGCGGTACCTGCTCTGCGGGCAGATCATCGCTCACCTCAGGGAACGCGGCCTGCCCAACCTGGGGTGGCGTCGCCGACGGCTCCGGGGATGCCTCCGGTGCCGAGAGGACCTCGATCTCCTCGGTGGTCGTGGCCTCCGTAGGCTCCGTAGGCCCGAGTCTGACGTCAGACGGGCTGGTCGACTCGCTGAAGCCGACTTCTTCGACTTCGGCGCCGGCGGTGGCGGTGCCCACCCAAGCGGGAATCTCCAACGACGCCGGAGCACCCGGTTGCGGAGCCAGGTCTCCGGCGGGAGGTGCGGACTCCGAGGGAGCCGAGCCCACAAATGGTGGTGCGGGACGGAAGCGCGCATCCCGGTCCACCGCCTGCTCCGAGTACGCGTTGTCGTCTTCGGCCTCGGCCGGCGCCTGGTCGTGGTCCCGGCTGCGACGGCCAAACCGCCGCGGTTTCTTCGGCCTGGTGTTTCTGGGAGGTGTCGCGGATTGCTCGACCGCGTCGTCCGTCCAGCCGGGATGCCAGGGATCCCCGGGATGAACTTCGTGCCCGTCGCCGCGATCGCTCACGATCCTCCTCGGATCACACCTCGAGCAGTTCTGCTTCCTTGTGCTGCACCAGCAGATCGATCCTTGCGATGTGGGCGTCGGTCAGCTCCTGAAGGCGGCTCTCGCCGCGACGGACCTCATCGGAGGACACGTCGCCTGCGAGCGCCTCCATGTCCGCCTTGCCGTGGCGGCGGACATTGCGCACCGCCACCCGGCCCTCCTCCGCCATCTGACGCACCAGTTTGATGAGCTCGCGGCGCCGTTCCTCATTGAGAGGGGGGAACACCAGGCGAAGCACGTTGCCGTCGCTCGACGGATTGAGGCCGAGGTCGGACGATTGGATCGCCTTCTCGATCGCGTGCACTGAGCCGCGGTCGTAGGGACTGATCACCAGTAGCTGGGGTTCGGGTACCGCGATCGAAGCCAGTTGTTGCAGCGGGGTCGGCGAGCCGTAGTAATCCACCATCACCCGGTGCAGGATTCCGGCGTTGGCCCGCCCGGTACGCACGGTGCCGAACTCGGATTGAACGTGGTGCACCGCCTGGTCCATCTTGGCCGCGGCCGCACCGAGGAGATCGTCGATCACCCAGCCCTCCTCTCAGCGAACCAGGGTGCCAACAGACTCGCCACGCACCGCGCGGGCGATGTTCCCCGGAACGGTGATATTGAACACCCGGATCGGCAGGTCGTTGTCCATGCACATCGTAATGGCGGTGCTGTCCATCACCCGAAGACCCTGCTCCAGCACCTGCATGTAGGTCAGCTCGGTCAGGAGCTTGGCGCCGGGGTTCTTTTCCGGGTCGGCGTCATAGATACCATCGACCCGGGTTGCCTTGAGCACTGCATCGGCGCCGATCTCTGCCGCCCGCAATGCCACCGTGGTGTCGGTGGTGAAGAAGGGGTTCCCGGTACCGGCGGCGAACACGACTGCCCGACCCTTCTCCAGGTGGCGGATCGCCCGGAGGCGGATGTAGGGCTCAGCCACCTGGGCGATGTTTATCGCCGTCTGCACCCGGGTTTCCACGCCGGCGTGCTCCAGCGCGTCACGCAGGGCGAGAGCATTGATGATCGTCGCCAGCATCCCCATGTAGTCGGCGTTGGCGCGATCCATTCCCTCTGCTGCGGAAGAGAGGCCGCGGAATATGTTGCCGCCGCCGACCACCATCGCGATCTGGTGTCCTTCGGCGTGGACCTCGGCGATCTCCTCGGCGAGGCGCTGCACCGTCTTGGGGTCGATGCCGTAGCCCAGACGGGAATCGGCAAACGACTCGCCGGAGAGCTTGAGCGCTACCCGGCGCACCACTATTCGGCTGCCTCTCCGACTCCGACCCGCGCGAAACGCCGCACTCCGATGTTTTCGCCCATCGTGGCCGCGAGCATCTCGACCATGGCGCCGACGGTGCCCGTAAACTTCTCTGAGTTGACGAAGACCTGGTCGTAGAGGACGTTGTCCTCGAAAAACGAGCCGACCCGCCCCTCGACGATCTTCTCGATCACTTTGTCCGGCTTGCCCTCGTTGCGGGCCTGGGCGGCGATCAACTCGCGCTCCTTGGCCAGGATGTCATCTGGCACCTCCTCGCGCCGAACCCAGCGGGGTCGGGCCGCGGCGACGTGCATCGCAATGTCGCGAGCAGCGGTTTGGAAAGCATCCGACTTGGCGACGAAGTCGGTCTCCGAGGACAGTTCGACGAGTACCCCCAGCACCGGTCGGTCGGCCTGTACGTGCAGGTAGTGCCCGATGGTGCCTTGGTCGGTGGCCCGCTCCGACCGCTTCTTGGCGGAAGCGAGCCCCTTTTCCCGAAGGATCTCGGCGGCGCGGGCGAGGTCGCCGCCGGCCTCCTCGAGAGCTCGTTTGGCGTCCATCATCCCCGCCCCGCTCGCTTTCCGCAGCGCCGCCACTTCCGTGGCGTTGACCTCAGGCATCCTGCTCGACCGCCTTGTCCTTGCCCCGGGCGGCCGCAATCTCGGTGCCGGCAATGCAGGCGTCGGCGATGACATCCGCCATCAGCTGGGCCGACCGGATCGCGTCATCGTTGCCGGGGATCACGTGATCGATGTTGTCCGGATCGCAGTTGGTGTCGACCACGGCGATGATGGGGATACCGAGTCGGCTCCCCTCCGTCACTGCGATGTGCTCGGTCTTGACGTCGATGATGAAGATCGCATCCGGAGCCCGATGCAGATCCCGTACCCCGCCCAGGACTGCTTGCAGCTTTTCCAGTTCGCGGCGCAGGCGGAGACGCTCCTTTTTGGGGAGAGCATCCATCTCGCCGCTGTCGTTCATCCGCTCCAGCTCGCGCATGTAGAGGATGCGCTTGTGGATGGTGGCGAAGTTGGTGAGCATGCCGCCGAGCCAGCGCTCGTTGACGTACGGCATCCCCGCTCGGAGCGCCGCCTCCTTGACCACCGCCTGCGCCTGCTTCTTGGTACCGATGAACAACACGTTGCCGCCGCCGGCAGTTAGGTTCTTGACGAACTCGGCGGCCTGGTTGGCCGCGGCGAGGGTCTGGCGCAGATCGATGATATGGATGCCGTTGCGCTCCGAAAAGATGAACGGGCGCATCTTGGGATCCCAGCGTCTGGTCTGGTGCCCGAAGTGGACCCCGGCTTCGAGCAGTTCCTTCATGGTGACACCGGCCACCTGATCGTCTCCTTGAATTGGTTGTTGCCTCCGCCTGTCCGAGAGCACGAGCGATCGTGCTTATGGCCTCCCCGAGCGGCGCGTGAGCGCCAACCCGACCGCGGGAGCCTGCAACAGGCGTGTGTGATTGCGCCGAATGCTAGCCGCACCAGGGGCTGTGGAGTCCCGCAGGGCGTCGGCGGGTGGTGGTCGGAGCCATCCCCGGGTGACGCCACCCGCGAGCGCTCTCAAGCCGCTCCGGGCTCGATCATCCGATTGCGCAGGCTCAGCACCGACTTGGTGTGGATCTGACAGATGCGGGACTCGGTGACGCCGAGAACGTCACCGATCTCGGCCAGGGTCAAACCCTCGTAGTAATACAGAGTGATCACGAGACGCTCCCGCTCCGGGAGCCGGTTGATGGCGTCGGTGAGGAAGTAGCGAGTCTCTTGCTGCTCGAATGAGCCTCCCGGCTCGGTGGCCTTGGGGTCGGCCAGCATCTCCCCGAGCGATGCGGACCCTCGGTCCCCGGGATCGAGCAACTCGTCGAGAGCCACGAAGCCGAGTCCGGCGATCTCCCCCAGCTGGGTTTGCAGCGTGTCGACCGCGATCCCCATGTGTTCGGCGAGTTCGTCCTCGGTAGCGGAGCGCTTCAGCTTGTGCTCCAGCTCGTCGAGGGAGCGCTGGATCTCCCGCGCCCGGGCTCGTACCGAGCGCGGGACCCAGTCCAGCGCCCGCAATTCGTCCAGGATCGCCCCCTTGATCCGGTTCACTGCATACGTCTCGAACTTGATGTTGCGCTCGGGCTCGAACTTGTCGATCGCATCGATCAACCCGAACATCCCGTACGAAATGAGGTCGGATTGCTCGACGCTGCGGGGCAATCCCACACCGACGCGTCCGGCGACGAACTTCACCAGGGGCGAGTAATGGATGATCAGGCCCTCGCGAGCCCGCTGCCCGCCGGAGTCCTTGAACTCCGCCCAGAGGCCCCCGATCTCCTGCGCGGTTGGTTCAGGCGCGCGGATGCGATCGCTCATAGGTGGCCTTCAGGTGGTGTCTCGACACGGCAGTGTAAGTCTGGGTGGTGGCCAGTTCAACGTGACCCAGCAGCTCTTGGACCGTGCGCAGGTCGGCGCCCCGTTCCAACAGGTGGGTGGCAAACGAGTGCCGGAGAGCATGCGGAAAGGTGCCCAGCCGGCTGCGCACGACCCGGCGCACCCCACGCGGCCCGAGTGCCCCGCCGCGCAGCCCGACCCACAACGCCTCACCCGCTCCGGCACCCGCCAGCGAGGGCCGGCCGTCAGACAGGTAGCGCTGCACCGCAACCCGGGCCTGGCCGGCGAGGGGAACGACGCGGGTCTTGTCGCCCTTGCCCGCGACGCGAATCAGGTCGGCACCGACACCGGCCACGGTCAGTCCGGACACCTCGGCCACGCGCAGGCCAGTGCCGTAGAGCACCTCGAGCAAGGCGCGATCCCGCAATGTGACGGGGTCGGTGTCGGCGATCCCGTCGAGCATCGCCCCCAACGAGCCCGCCGCCAGCGCCCGGGGGAGCCTCATGGGCTTTTTCCGCGCTGGAAGGCCAATCGTGGGGTCGGCGGCGACCAGGTCGCGCCGGGCGGCATCACCAAAAAAGGAGCGCACTGCCGAGACCTTGCGGGAGATCGACGTGGAGGCGTAGCCGCGGGTGGCGAGCTGGGCCTGCCATCGCCGCAGAGCCCTTCGATCCACCCCACCCAGATCGGCGATGCCCAGCCGGTCGCAGAACGCGAGGAACTGGGCGAGATCGCGCCGATACGCCTCACGGGTGTGAGGGGACAGGTTCCGCTCCGCGGCGGCGCGACCGAGAAACCCGGCTATTGCGGGCTCGGCCCAGCCCGGAAGCTCGGGGATGGTCACCGGCCCATCGTGGCCGGGGAGGCCGTCCGGGTCAACGACCCGCCAGCGATCACAGCAGGACCCGGGCCACCCGGATCATCGCCGGACCCAGCAGAACCACGAAGAGCGCCGGAAAGATGCACACCACGAGCGGGAACACGATCTTGACCGGGATCTTCATCGCGGTCTCTTCGGCGCGCTGGCGGCGCTTCATCCGCAGCTCGCCCGATTGGATTCGCAGCACTCGGGCCACGGGGAGGCCGAACTGCTCCGCCTGGGTCAGCGCGAGGATGAAGTGGCGCAGCTCGGGAACATCGGTTCGCGTCAAAAGGCGCTTCAGCGACTCGGACCGCGGCACCCCCACTTTGATCTCTGCCAGTACCCGGGTCAGCTCTTCCGCCATTGGCCCGTCGCCGCTCGCCGCCACCCGGGAGAGCGCGGCGTCAAAGCCAAGTCCGGCTTCCACGCTTATGGTGAGCTGATCGAGAGTGTCGGGCAGCTCGCGCAGGATCAACTCCTGCCGATCGCGCCCCTTGCCGTAGAGGATGACGTCGGGCGCCAGGTAGCCGAGCAACCATCCCGTGGTGGTGAAGGCCACAGTCGTCAGCAACGATCCCCTGGAAGCGGTGTAGGTGGCGAGCGCTCCAAGCAGGGCCAGGGTGATCTTGACCGCGAGCGCCCGCTCCAGGGTCCACGAGCGGGGTGATCCTGCGAGCCGGATGTGCCGATCGAGGGACTCGACCCAGCCCCGCGGAGTGATACGACGCACCCCTTGGGCAACGCCCCGCACCAGCGGGAGTAGCAGCCGGTCGATCGCGCCCACCCGCAGCTCCTGGCGCCGCCCGTCATACCCGACTTCGCCGGCGGCCCCCGCGGCGCGGCTCCGTCGCGGCGCCGTCACCCCCCAAGCGAGCATCGGCAGCGCCGCCACCACCAGGGCTGCCGCACCCACCACCTGCCAGGGGACCCCGAGGAGCATCAGAACTCCACCCGGACGATCTTCCGAATCCACAGCGACCCGGCAAGCATCAGCGCGGCGGCGCCTGCAAGCATGATCTTGCCGATGCCGGTGTCGGTCAGCTCCGCCAGATAGTCGGGACTGATCGTGGCGATGAGCCCGGCGATGGCAAACGGGAGACCCACGAGAATGTACGCCGACAAGCGGCCCTCGGCGCTCAGTGCCCGAATCTGGCGCCGGATCATGTTGCGATCCCGAATCGTCCCGGTGACCGTATCGAGCACTTCGGCCAAGTTGCCTCCCACCTCCCGCTGGATCTCGATGGCTTCCACCACCCATCCCAGGTCCTCGTCGTCGAGCCGCTGCGCCATCGCCCGCAGCGACTCCTCCAGCGCGCGGCCGAGACGATTCTCCACCACCACCCGGTTGAATTCCTCCGAGGTCGGGGCAGGCGACTCGGCGGCAACGGTGGCGATGGCCTGGACCAAGCCGTAACCGGCGCGCAAGCTGCCGGCGATCGTCTGCAGGGTCCCCTCCAACTGATCGCCAAAGGCGCGACGGCGCCGGCGTGCCAGCATTCCGAGGATGGCACGCGGCAACAGCGCAGCCAGGCCCCCGAAGAGCACCGCCCCAAACAGCCCGGCGAGTACCAATCCGGAAGTGACGCCAACGACGACTGCCGTAGCAGCAACGACAACGAACTCCCCGGGCCTGATGGCGAGCCCGGCGCGCTCCAGGGCGGAGTCGATCCCGCCCCGCCGGGACCGGCGCGCCACCCGATCCCCCAACGCCTTGGCACCCCGTCCCGCCCGGGCGAGCAGGCCGGTACGAGGGGCCGGAGCGAACGCAACCACACTCTCCAGTGGGAACGACACCGCGTCTTCGGACCGCTCTCCTCGCGAGGTGAGCCACAGGGTGATCACCGCGCCGAGAAACACCATGGCGATCCCCGCCGGTAGCGTCCATTGCTCGCCGAGGCGCGACGGAGTGGCGATCGTCGCCACCGGCGGGGGCGGGGCGCCAAAGTCCTCCGGCGGTTGCACCGGATCGGAGGTTCCGATCACCGAACCGGTAGCCACATCCAGGCGCCGGGAGGCAGAGAGGACGCCATCCGGCCCGTTCACGAACACGTCGATGGTCACCACGCCGGTGGCTGGCGTGTTGAACCTGAGGCGGTACCGCCCGGTGAGTTCCGCAGCAACGGCCTCATACGCGCCCGCAAGACCATCGGCGTCGGCGGCCGTCGTCACCGCACCGGCTGCCAGGGTCTGCAGGGCACTCGGGGCCGTCTCTGCGGTCTGGAGCGCCACGGCGTGCAACTCGACTCCTGCAGCAACGACCGCGGCGCGAGCCTCGTCCAGGCTGGCGGAACTGGCAGTGTCCCCGCCATCGGAGAGCACGATCAGCACATGGCGGGAGTCGGCCGCAGTGAACAGCTCTGTGGCGGTCACGACCGCGTCATAGAGAGCCGTGTCACCCTGGGCGATGAGTCCGCCTATCGCCGCAGTCACGACGCTGCGATCGGCGCCAACCGGAGCCAGCACCTCGGCGCGGCTGCCAAAGGCGACCACCCCGATCCGAGCAGTATCGGGCAGCCGGTTCACGAACGCGATCGCTGCGACACGGGCCTGATCCAGTGGTTCTCCCTCCATGCTCCCCGACACATCCATGACGACCACGACCTCCATCGCGTCGCGGACCAGCGCGTACACATCGGCATCGACCCGGATACCATCGACCACAACGGCGAAGTCGGCGGCGGTGGGAGAAGCCGCCACCACGTCCGCCGGCAATGCGACCACGACCGAGACCTCGGGAGCCGCCGTGGCGTCCACGGAGACGATCTCTATGGAGTCGGCAGCCAGTACGCCCGGGGCTACTGCGAGCATCAATGCGAGGACCGGGAGGAGGCCGAGCCGCTTCATGCCACCTTCTCCGCCGAGGTGGCGAACAGATCCCCGGTGAGCGGCAACCCGGCCTCGGCCAGTTTGTCGGCGAACTTGGGGCGAATCCCGGTGGCGACGACTCCGCCGATGACCTTGCCCTGGTCGTCGACTCCCCGCTTGTGGAATCGGAAGACGTCCTGCATGGTGATGATGTCGCCCTCCATGCCCACGACCTCGGTGACCTGGGTGATGCGCCGGGTGCCGTCGCTGAGACGGCTGAGCTGGATGATCAGGCTCACCGCCGAGGAGATGTACTCCCGGATCGCTGTCACCGGAATGTCCAACCCGGCCATGAGCACCATGGTTTCCAGACGGCTGAGGGCGTCGCGCGGGGTGTTGGCGTGAAGTGTCGACATCGACCCCTCATGTCCGGTGTTCATCGCCTGGAGCATGTCCAGCGCCTCGGCGCCGCGGACCTCACCGACGATGATCCGGTCGGGCCGCATGCGCAACGAGTTCCGCACCAGATCGCGAATGGTCACCAGACCCCGACCCTCCACGTTCGGTGGCCGGCTCTCCAGGCGCACGACGTGCTCCTGGAGTAACTGCAACTCGACGGCATCCTCGATGGTCACGATGCGCTCATCGGCAGGAACGAACCCGGACATCACGTTGAGCAGCGTGGTCTTGCCGGAGCCGGTGCCTCCGGAGATAAGGATGTTGAGCTTGCCGCGGACACAATGGTCGAGCAGCGTCGCCATGGCTGGAGTGACCGTGTTGAGCGCGATCAGATCGTCCACCCGGTACGGATCGGCAGCGAACTTGCGGATGGTCAGCGAGGCGCCGTCCACGGCGAGCGGCGGAATGATGGCATTGACCCGGGACCCATCGGGCAGCCGGGCATCGACCATGGGCGACGACTCATCGATGCGACGGCCGACGCTCGCCACGATCCGATCGATCACCTGGCGAAGGTGCTCTTCGGTGGCGAAACGCGAGCTGGTGCGGCTGATCTTGCCTTTGCGCTCCACGAAGATTGGTCCAGTCGAGTTGACCATGACTTCTGTGATCTCGCGGTCTTCAAGGAAGCGCTGGATCGGCCCATAACCGAGGATGTCTTCGCTGATCTCCGCCGCAATGCGCTCGCGCTCCGATGCGGAAAGCGGAATCTCCGTCTCCGCGAGGAACCGCTCCAGCTCGTGAACCACTGCCGTCTTCAGTTCGGCCTCGCCCATGGTGGCGTCGATCGTGCGCGACTCGAGCTTGCCGTAAAGGGCTTCCTTCGCCTTCGATTTGAAGTCAGCGAGAGGATCGGGACCGGAACGGAAGGCCCCCGGCTCCTCGACCGCAGAGATTTCCGGAGGGACGAACTCGCCGTTGACAGCCTGCAGACGCTCGCTCAGTTTCATCAGGCGCTCCGTTTCAGCGGTTGATGGACAATCGCGGTCGGAGCGCCGGTGAGGCGCTCGACGAGTTCGCAGATCTTGCGGGATACGGGGCTCTTCGGATTGCTCAGGATGATCGGCTTGCCCTCGTTGAGGGTCACCGGAACCTGCTTCGAGAGTGGGATCTCCAGGTCAACCGCCAGCCCGGCCTGGGTGGCCACCTGGAGCATGCTCATCCCCACGCGTGCATCAGCGCGGTTGAGCAGAAAGTGGCGCCGGGCCTTCTTCATGCCAAGCCGATCGAAGGCGCGGATCACCTTGTTGAGATGACGCACGCTCGGCACGTCCATGTCGGCGAGAAAGACCACGTCGGAAGACAAGTCGAGAGTCGCCAAGGTGTGCTCGCTGAGACCCGCCGCGGTATCGACCACCACATGGTCGAACTCGGCGGCAAGGAGGCTGATGATCTGCTGCACTGCGTCCACGCTCACCATCTCCCCTTTGTGGGGCTCGTCGGGGGCACACAGGACGTACAGGTCGGACGAGTGGTGCGTCAGAAACACCTTCAGGGTCGTGATGTCGAGTGGCCCGGGAGTGGCCACCGCGTCGTAGATGGTGTGACGCGGCTTGAGCCCGAGGGCGTAGGCGACATCACCGAACTGCAAGTCGAGGTCGACGAGGACCACGCCACGCGGTGCGACCGCGGCCAATCCGACCGCCAGGTTTGTGCTCAGCACAGTCTTGCCGGCGCCACCCTTCGGCGAGAGCACGGTCGTGACCAGACTCCGGCTGGGAGCACGCTCGGTCGACGTGGGGGACACCTCGCGGCTGAGCCGGCGCTCGGCGGCGACCATCGCCCGCCCGATGGCGACCCGGATGGCATCGTCGTCCGACGACTTGGTGAGCAAGGCGCGGACCCCGGCGGCAAGGGCAGCATCGACATCCAGGCCGCCGCTGTGAATCAGCACCACCTCGACATCGGTGTCAGCGGCATCGATCGTCTGCGCCAGCCGGAGCAGCACCTTGTCCACCAGTCCTGGCCCGAGCACCACGACTGCGGGGCGCGTCCACAGTACGGCCTCGATCCCGCCGGTGTCTGCGACCGGCTGGGTCCACAGGCGCAGACGTTCGCGCACCCCTTCGACCAGCGCCCCTTGGACCTTGCGGGCGACCGCATCGGTGCTGCCGACCAAGAGGATCGGTCTCACTGCTGGTACACCGTCGCCCGGGTCACGATATCGGTGACCGTGTCTGGGGCGTCGGGTCCTTCGGCCGCCAGCCAGATGAAGCCGTGCTCGGCGGTGAACACGATGCGCTCCACCGCATGTGCCGTGCCGGCCAGAGTGATGAGAAGATTGCCGGTTGGCGCCAGCGCCGGAGCATCGTCAGGGAGGTCCTCGACCGCCGCCCGGGGCAACTGCTCGACCTGGACCGCGGTCACCAGTACGCCGTGGAGGATGAGCCCGGTGGACGTCGGCGATCGCACCGCCGATCCCTCACTCCCACCCTCCCCCCCGGTCGTGCCGAGGAAGATCTCGGCAGGGTCGATCACCTCACCAGGAGCGAGGTCGTTCGGCTCGAACGTGTTGAGGTCGAAGGGCGCGAAGGAGGCGATGACAGCTACCACGTCACCCGGAACCAGCTGGCCACCGAGCGCCCGCTCCGCCGGCACCGAGATGGTCACCTCGAGATGATCTGAGGGGGCCTCGATCCGGGTGCTTGCGGCGAGGCTTTCGGCGGCGACAAAACGCGAGGTGACGACTTGCTCGCCGGGGAACAGATCTGTGGCCGCCACCCGGTCGGCGAGGGCCGACAGGTCGGCGACGCTTCCCTCGGCTGCGACCTTGAGCGGCACCCGCTCCAGCCGCACCGAGCCGTTGAGCAGACTCGCCGGGACTCCCTGCGCGATGGGACGGTCGACGACGAGCACTTCGACCAACTCCTCGCCGGCAAGGGCGCGGTCCTCGGCCCCGCGGACGTAGCCGACGAGAAGCAGCGTGCCCAGGGCGGCCACTGCGACCGCCCCGATGATTCCGATGGCTCTGCGCATGGGTGCCCCTTTCCTATTCGGTGAGCTTGACGATCACGATGCCGCGGTTGTCTCCGCCCACTTCCCCATCGTGGACGACACCGGAGGTGAAGTACCCGGACACGCAGCGCTCGTCGCCGCGACACGGGGCGTTGAAGCGGAATTGGCCGCCGAAGTTGTATCCGGTGATCACGAAGAGGGCGAAGCCGGCGATGTGGTAGTCGCCGCCCGAGCCGACCCCGACGATGTCATCGAAGATCGGCAACGGCACCGGGGTGCCGAAGAGCCCCGAGAGGTCGGAAGTGTTGCATCCGGTGGTAGGAGAGGCACCAGGGTCTGCCTGCACCCAGTTGCCGGTGGCGAGGTCCAACTCGCAGCCGGACACGGTGCCGAGCCAGCCGAATCCGCCGGAGAGGAAGCCGTCGCCATCGGTGTCCTGCCCTGCTTGGGCATTGCACGGCTCGGTGTTGTTCCCGTCGTGAAAGTAGAGAATGCGCGCCGGGGTGGGCACCGGAGTGCCCAGCGGGAACTCACACTCGGAGATGATGAGTGGGAGGACATTGCGCATCGACGACGGGAATCCCCACACCGCGGTGGCCGCAGCGCGAATCGTGGACCCATCGAATCCGATGACTTCGGCGAAGAACGGTTCGAACACCCGCCCGCCATCGGTGTCGAGGGTGGAGGTGATGACCCGGACACTGCGCCCCACGGCATCGAGGACGACGTCGTCGATGGCTGCAGCTCCGTCGCGGGCATTGGCCGAAGCCATGGCCGCGGCGATCGCCTTGGCAGTGGCCCGATCGCACGAGATCACACCGAGAGCGCAGTCTTCGGCGATCGCCAGGGCGGCAGCATCGGCGCCGTTGCTCAATTGGCGGCGTTCGTCGTACATGGCCCCCACGTCGACGGCGAGTCCAAGAAAGCCGAACAGGACGACGACCACCACGGCGGTGAACACTCCGACCGCTCCGTCCTGGCGGTTCGTCAGCCGCTGCATCGCATCACCGCCGTAGCCCCGAGGGTCATGGTTCGGGAGCCGAAAAATGGGATCTCGAGGTAGAAGGGGTAGGACACCGTCAGTGCGGTGGGGTAACCCGGAGAACAGACGTCGGTGCTGACCGACAGGAGCCCGGGATCGAGGGAGGGGGCGGCGCCGCGGGCAGCCGCTCCCGCGGCATCGGCGTCGCCGGTGATCGCGAGCACTCGCACCCCTTCGCGGCTGGCGTGGGTCAGCGTCACCTGGGCGTTGTATGCCCGGCCGAATTCGATGATGCCGAAGACGATCATCATCAGCAGGCTGAGCACAATTGCGAATTCCACGAGTGCGGCTCCGTCGTCGTGTTTCATGGGGGAGACCTCCGCCGGGGCCTTCGGGCGGCCAAAGCCCCCCGAAGACCCCGACCGCCGGCGCACGGGGTTGGCGTGTCCGCGCCGGTCTGGAAGAAGT
>JBKKBI010000015.1:0-4674 GCA_046714175.1 Acidimicrobiia bacterium
CGGAGTGGGTTGATGCCGATGCGGGGGTCGGGGGAGGCTTCATCGTATTCGCCGCGTACCGGCAGGATCGCTCCGTCGGGGTCGGTGAGTTCCACCAGGGTGACGCCGATCTCTTTGGACCAGAACCCGGGGGTGAAGCAGGCCTCGACTAGGTCGGCGCGGCCCAAGAGTTTGCGGACTCGTCTGATGACGTCGGTGGTGGTGATGGTCTCGGCGGAGAGTAGCGGCCAGGTACCCAGTAGGGCGTTGACCGTCGGGTACATCGAGGTCATGTCCACGTAGGCGACCGGGACCGGGGTGCGGACGATGCGAGCCTCGACCCGACCGCCGAAGAAGCCGGCCATCGCCCACCCGTGAACCTTCGGGTCGAGATCGGCGAATTGCTGTAGGGGTTGGGCGACGCCCATGGCTTCGAGGTAACGCGTACCGACGGTTGCCGGGGAGAACAGCTTCGACGCCACCAGCCCGATCCCCTCATGCCGGGCGAGTTCCTCCTGGCAGGCGCGATAGAGGGTGGCGGTGTGTTCGACATCTTCCCGGCAGTAGGCAATCAGCTCTGAGCTGATGGTCCCGAGGGTGACCTCGGCTTTGGTGTAGGGGATACCGAAGGCGTTGCACGCAGATTCGAGGGTGTGGGACTTGTCGGTTAGAGCGAAGGCGAGAGTGCGGAGATCGACGAACCGCGCGTCATAGGCCTTGCGGTCCGCATCCTTGCGTGCCAGTGATCCCCAGGCGAACAGAGTGCGCCGCGGATCGAGCGACTTGGCCAACAGCCTGGGATGGCCTTTGGTGTCATGCCATTGGCGTCCCCGGTAGCGGCCCCAGATTCCCATCGACCAGCCGCCCTGGTATTGGCCGCGTGCCTGACCGAAGTGGGTGGCGATGCGGGTGAGGTCGAAGAACAGGTTGAACCCGACCAGGTCACAGCGGTTGCGGTGTTCGTAGCCGTAGATGTGGAGCCGTTTCTCCAGCCAGCGGGACTGAGGCCACAGGAGTACGCGGCGTCCGAACTCGGCGTCGGAGAAGCCGGGGTCGGCACCGGTTGGAGCCTTGGCGGCGTAGGCGACCAGGCTGCTGTAGCCGTCGGGGTCGGTCTGCTCCAGGTTGTCGGGGTGGAAGATGCCCTCCTCGATGCACGTCACTCCGGGTTTGCCGTCGGGGTCGTCCCGGTACAGCCGCCACACCCCGAACAACAGCCGCTGCGACGCGTCGGTGGTGGTCTCGGTGTCGAACACCAGCGCCTCGAACGGATACCGCCGTTTCACCCCGACCGGGGTGCGGCGAGGCTTCGGTTCGCGTTTGGGACGCGTCGTGAACACCCGGGTCGCGGTGACCAACGGATCGAAAGGCGGTGTCGCAGCGGGGGTCACTCCTCCTATTCAACCCTCCGCGACGAGCTCATCCGCCCACCGGGCCATCGGTTCGAGCAGCACGGCAACCACCGCCTGGGGGCTCATCCCCGAGCCGATGCGTGCCAGGACGGCGCTACAGCGCCGGAGCCGTAGCGCTGCCACCTCCGCGGGGTGCAGCGCCCGGTCGATCTCTTCGATGCCGAGTGTCTTCCAGTCGTCATGCACCAGGGTGTGATGGTCGTGACACAACGGGACGGTCATCCCCCGGTCGAGGTACTCACGCTGGTGGTCGGTGCCGGTGAGATGGTGAAGCTGCCAGTTGCCTTCGCGCCCACAGACGGCGCACCGGGTCACGGCATGATCTCCCGGTACAACTCGGGAATGTCCAACTGACCCTCACGGGCCAGCCGATCCAACACCCGCGGGTCACGCACCACACGCCGATTGGCGAACCACTCCGGAAGCCGACGCAGGTCATCAACCGAAGCGCGGCCCTCGTTAAAGTCGTACTGGGTCTGGAAGATCCGTTCAGCTTCCTCGGCCTCATCGGAACCGTTGACCCCGATGAAGCCCATCGAGTCATCGAGGCCAATCGGACGCAGCCGATACAGGTCATCGGACGGGGTCGGGTAGGTGCGGCCATCGCCGCCACGGCGGAGCGCCCTGTCCGCCCAGCGGCGAACCACCCCCATCGGAGTGCCAAGTTCACTGGCGGCGTCTTCAACCGGGACACCCAGGCGGCGTGCCCGGGAAATCGCAGATAGCGCGGCAGTACGTTCAGTGCGTTCCTGATCGGAGAGACCGAGGAACTCGTCAGGGCCGATATTGGCCATGGCATCCTCCGACCTCACCCCGCTGGGGATGGGTCAAGGAGGACGTTTCGGCGGCCCTCTGCAACGCTCGAAACCCCTGATGGGTTCCGACTCGGTTACTCGTATTGTCGCGCCTGTGGCGCACTACATGGGACATGTGATCCGATGGCTCGGCGAGTCCGTTCTCAATGAGGAGGACTTGATCGGCGAGCCTGACCTCAATCGGATGCTCGATCCGCACCGCCACGTCGGCCCGCTCCGATTTCGATGTGGGCGCGATCGCTGTAGGACGTTCATCGCCTACTGGGCGTTTGCGAGCAACGGCGCCCGCATCGTGTTCGGACCAGGGCTACGTGACACCAGGCTCAAAGGTGTGTACCCGAACGAGTCGCCTGATTCGTGGGACACCGCCCCCTGGCGTCGAGTACATGAGACCTCGGTTGGGGCCGCCGCCGACCTCGAATACCCGAGCCTTCCGGCGACCCTCCGATTCGAACCCCACATCGAGTGGGCGATGCAGGCGGGTAGCCCGGTCCGCCTCACCGCGAACCCGGATGTCCCATCGGCCTACCCACTCAGGTTCACCTTCATCTGCCCCAAATGTCATGCGGAGCACGCGTACACCAACTCTGAGATGATCCGCCTGTTCGTCGACGCCCTCGACACCAAGGCAACCGAGGTACGGCCCGGATAGGCAAGGTCGGTAGGCTCCCGTCGTCTGACGCGAGAGGGCACGCACGGGCATGGTCATTGGTCGGGACATCGAGCCGGAAGACGTCTCGCTGCGGTTCCTCGCGGAGAGGCTGCGACAGGCCAAGTGGCCCTCACCCGACGCACCCGCCTCAGCACGCACTGCTGCTTTGATGAGCGTTGCACCACCGGAGGGAGCGCACACCCGGTACCTCATGGACATCAAGGGCCGGGTGTATGGCGAAGTCCAGGTGTTCCTCCCGAGAGGGCGCGACCTTCCCGAACGCGTCGAGCGATGGTCGGGCGACGGCGGTGCCCCTTTTCTGTATGTGACCGACACCCGGACTATCACGCTCGGCGTATACGGTGGATCGCAACCCACCTGGATGTCGGCGCCCGTGTTCGGTTCGCCTGCCGCGATCACCTCGTGGTTCGGTCGGCTCAGCCCCGCAACGAAGAACCTCGTTGGCTCCGACACCGCGTTGGGGATGGCTGACAAGGAGTTCTCGCGCCAAGTAAAGCAGTGGCTCCGCGAACGACCTCCGCTCCGGAGGCTTGGGGGCCGGGACATCATTGACCTGCGCGACGCACTGATCGATCGCCTGACACAATTGTCCACCATCAACGTCGAACTCGCAAAGGACCCGGGACGCCTATGGCCCACTCACAGGATCCGAGAGCACGCCGTCGCATCCATCTGGTACACCTACGGCTACCGCCCCTTCATGGCAACGCCCCCCATCCCTCCGGAACAGGCGGGGGCCGTCGCCGAGGTGCTGCGGGTCACATTGTCGGTATATGGGTGGGCGTATGACTTTGGAGCGGACCTCGGTTCCCGCGACGTCATACGCCTGCAGGACAGTGCGATGGACCTGAGTGAGCTACTTCAGACCGTCGCGGGCCACAGCCAGGCGTAGCCGACGGCGCTAGAATCGGGCCTATCAAGGGTGTCCCCCGCGACCGCGTTAACGGCCCGGGGGACTGGCAAACGGAGGTTGGTCCGCATGCTTTCTCAGCGTATCGCGCGTTCTCAGTCATCGGCAGGCGTGTTCGTCGCCGACGGTTACGGCATCCGCATCCACGTCTTGCATCGGCATCTGGTGATCGCCGACGGTTACGGCACCCAGCGACGGGAGACCAGATTCCACCGCGCCACCCACGGCCTCGACCGTCTGGTGCTGTTGGGACACACCGGGTACATCAGCCTCGAAGCATTGCGCTGGATACAGGACGCCCGGCTGGTGTTGATCCACATCGACCGCGACGGACGGGTGCTCACCACTGGCGACCTCGGGGTGGATCACCCGGCGCTCCGGCGTGCCCAGGCGCACGCCGCCACCAGCCCGGTCGGTCTGGAGTTGACCCGGTGGATGCTGGGTCGCAAGATCGCCGGACAAGCCCGAGTCGCCGCCACCTGGAACGAAGCAACAGCACGACTGATCGCTGGTCACATCGACCAGCTCGACCGAGTCACTGCCGCTGATGAGCTGCGCATGGTCGAAGCTTCCGCTGCTGCCGCATACTGGAACCTGTGGGCGGAAGGTCCGGTGCGATTCCCCAAGCGTGACCAGGATCGGATTCCCGAGCATTGGAAGCGGGTCGGGTCGCGTCGCTCGCCGATAAGCGGCTCAGGCCCCCGTGGAGCGGTCAGCCCGGCGCATGCGCTGTTCAACTACCTGTACGCGCTGTTGGAAGCAGAGGCTCGGATCGCGTGCCTCGCGGTCGGACTCGATCCCGGCATCGGGATACTCCACGCCGATCTGCGTGACCGTGACTCTCTTGCCCTCGATGTGATGGAGGTGGTCCGACCCGACGTGGAC
>JBKKBI010000016.1:0-9656 GCA_046714175.1 Acidimicrobiia bacterium
AACCCAGCCCACACCACCAATCCCAGCGCCAGGTATCCGATGGAGACCGAGCGCCAACGGATCGACGCGGCAGCCACGAGCATGGCTGACCCGATGACCACCCGGGGGAAGTCGTTGGTCCCCGCGGAGCCGGCGGCGGCCAGTGCGCACACAGCCACCCACGACGCGGTGAGTCCGGGAAGTAGCGGTGCAAGCCAGTGGCCCTCAGGTCGGCGCCGCTGCAGGGCGGCGGCGAGGAACACGAGAGCGGCGAACGGGAGCCAGGCCAGCGGTTCGACGAGCGGGTGGGTGGGGAGAAGGTCGCCATAGGCAACGGCGAGCATCGCCACCACGAGCGGAGCGAAGGCACCGGTGTGGAGTGCCCATGCCAATCCGGCGTACACCGCAGCGCCGGCAAGTCCAAAGAGGAGTAGCGGACCGCGATCGGCGATCGCGAACGACAGCGCAGCAGGGATAACCAACAGACCGAGACCGAGCGGAGGCAGGCCCCACAGCGCTGGGTTCTTGCCGTCGGCGGCGGGGACCCCTCGGGCGCGTCGAATCAGTGCGGCGCCAACCGCCACCAGCACCACACCGCCGATGAACAGGGGCTCCGGTAGATCGGTGCGTCCCACGCCCAACGAAACAGCGGTGAGCATCGCCGCCAGCAACCCCAGCGACCAGGCAGGGATCGACCGCAACGGTGAGCCGACCCGGATCGCATCCCAGGCAAAGAAAGCAGCACCCGACCACGACGTGAACACCAGAACGCTCGACGACGGCGCCGCCACCACGACGGCCAGCACCGCCATCGACCCCGCCAGGAACGTCAAGGTCCTTCGAGCGAACCCGGAGCGCAGCAAGGTGGTCAGCACCGCGTACACCCAGGCAACCGCAGTCACCACAAACCCGGCGCGCGGCCGCGCCACCGCAAACCAGTCGAACTCGCGGGCAACCGTCACCGCAACCGCCGGCAGGGTGAGCGCGCCGACGATCGTGTGGGCCACCGCCGACACGGGTGGGGGCAGCACTGCGCCGAAGGAACCCCTCCCGCGATCGACTGCGGCGGCGATACCGAGGTGGGTGAGGGAGATGCCGGCAACGCCGATCAGCAGCCCGGTACGCGACGGGGCGCCGACGATCGGACCGAGATACACCAGCAGGTGGCCGAGCAGATCGGCCTCGCGTCCGATTGTGTCGGTGCGCAGCAGCGCAAGGCCGAACAGCACCGTGCCGGCGATTGCCGAAGTCGTCGCATCGATGACCGAACCCGGCACGTCGAGTACCCGCAGGACCAACGCGACGCCCGGAACGACGGTTGCGACCAACAGCGGAAGGCGCACCAGCCAGTGGATGTTTGCGACCAGCATCACCAGACCGGCGGCGAGCAAGTGGCGCCCAACCGTGGGACGATCGACCGCAGCGAGGTCGAACTGGCGCGCCAGCACCATCGCCACCCCGGCCGCGGCAAACGCGACGGCCAGCCCCGACGCCTGACGCATTGCCACCAACCGGGCGGGTACGAAACGGGCGGCGGCGAGAAGCAGTCCACCTGCGAGCACGGTCGCTGAGCGCGCTGCTGGCGATACCAGGTAGGCCGCTTCGCCGACCACGACCGCGAACAGGGCCGCCAACGCCATGGCGCGCGGCCGCGGTGGTTCGGGGTATGGCGCGATCGTCTCCACGACGTGGCGCCACCCCGACCAGACCTCGGCGGCGGCAAGGGCCGCCAAGCCCAGGGCGAAGCCGATCAGGCCCGCAAGCGGCTCCACCAGGGAGGCGAGCAGCCCGAGGGCGCCGGCCACCCGGAACGCGAGGACCACCGGGCCGGTCCGCACTCCCAGGCGGGCGATCAGTACAAGCACGCCCGCGGCATAGACGGCAAAGCCGAGACCCAGCCAGCCGGCGGTCACGCCGAGTGCTGCGGTCCCGAGCCAAGCGACGGCGCCGCCGCTGACGGCGACCACGAGCAGGGCGGTCCCCAACCAGCGACGCAGCCCCGCGCCCAGGACGTCCCACGCGAATCCACAGCCGCGTAACAGGAACGCGACGAGTCCCGTGGCCGCCAGGATCGCAGTCGGAGCGCCGGAGACATCGGCGTCGCCGCGAACCGCGGGAGTCGCAGCAAAAGCCAACGCGACCAGCGCCACGACTGGCAGCGCCACCAGCGTGGTGCGGACCACCGCCCCGGCGATCCGGCCACGCCGGTGCATGAGTCGCAGTCCGATGACAGTCGCGGCCATTCCAACGAGCACCGCCACCATCTGCTCCCATGCGATGCCGTCGCTGGTGAACTGGTCGAACGAGGTGATCCCGTGGCCACCCAGAAGCGACACTCCGTCCTCGAGGAACAACCCGAGCGCTCCGGCGGCGAGGTAGATCGCGGGCGCCACCAGGTAGGCGTACATTGCGGCGCGGCGGGCGGCCAGCCCGTAGAGCACCGCGCACACCACGCCTACACCGGCGTATCCGAACCATCGCGTCGGCCCGTTGAGGTCGGGAACGCCCCAGGGAGCGCCATCCTGAAACAACGTGGCCAACATGACCGCAGCCATGAGCGCGGCGACAAACCCGATCGCGTTGGCGGTAAACGGCACTCCGGTGCGGCTGCGGAGGAACCACGCCATCGCGAACAGCAGCGCCGGTATCCCCGCAGCAACCAGCGGTCGCCATGGCGCCCAGTTGGATCCCGCCACGAGGTCTCGGTAGAAACCGAGACCGAAGAATGCCGCCAGGACGAGGATCAGCAAGAGCGCGCCGAGGTACACCATCGTGTGAATGGCGACGTCGGCGGAGAAGGCCTTCCATCGACCCCGGAGGCCGGCACCGACACGCTTGAGTCCGATCGCCAGCGGTGAAGGGACACGGTCGCGGTTGCCCCGTTTCTCCCACCACTTGGGTGGCGGTGGCCGGGCGGGGACCGAGACCCGCGGCCGGGTGGTCGCGGCCGCGGATCGTGCCGGCTGAGGTGGCGGGCGAGGCTGCGGTCGGACCGCTGCGGCCGGGGTGGGGGTTGCGGTCACGAGGCGTGGTGCTGCCTCGCTGGGCCGGGGCTTTGCCCCCAGCGTCTGTCGGTGATGATGTGCCAGGAGGGCGCTGGCCGTCGCCCGATCGATCACGCCAGCAGCGGCCGCGGACCTGATGAAGTCGGGGATCGGCCGCGCCGCGGAGTCGGACTCCGGTGGCTCGACTGCGGATGGCCCCTTCGACTGCAGCGGCTCTGCGCTGGGAGGAGTGGCGCGGGTCACCGTCGCTATGGCGAACCCGACGACCGCTCCCATCACCACGGGTCCGGCATCATCGGCACCCATGGCACCACCGACTATGGCACCCACAGCCCCCCCGAAGACGGCAGCCGTTACACCGCGCACATCACCCCTGCTTTAAGCGAGCCAGCATTGCACCGGCAACCGGAGGCCGCAAGGGGGAGAAACAACAGGGCCGCTTGCGGCGACATTCCCCCCTCCCCCCTCCGGGGTACTCCCCCCTTCGGGGGGAGAAACAAGAGACCCTCCGGGGGAGAAACAAAGAGACCCCTTCGCGGGGAGCAACAAGAGCGGACTTAGCGCTTCTTTTTGAAGAGGCCTCCGAGGGAACCGAGGATGTCGCCCAGGCCACCACCGCTTTCGGTGGCTGCAGGGGCGCCGCCGAGCATGTCGAGGATCGAGCCGAGGACGTCGTTCTTGTCCTTCTTCCGCGCCGACCGGGTCTCCTTGTTCAGGGTCGTGGCCACGTCCTCGGCGTCGAGTTTCTTGTCCCGCTTCAGCTTGCCGAGGACGCCCATCACCAACGGAGCGATCGTGATGAGCAGCGGAAGTATCTTGTCCAGAGACAAGCCGGATTTCTTGGCGATCGTCGAGGCGACCTGGGGTTGCGCGCCGCCGAGGATGTGGCCGAGGATGGCCGCTCCGTCGCCGGCGCCGCCGAAGCTGTTGAGCAGACCACCGAGGTTGCTGAAAATGCTGCCGTCGTGATCGCGGGCCAGCGCGTGGTCGATCGCCTGGGCTCCGCCGGGCTTGGAGGCGTTGACCGCCAGGGCGCTGGTGAGGACTGCCACCGCGGTGGTTACGGCGCTTTTCGCGCCTTTCTTATCCACACCCAGGTTTGCGGCGATGGTGGCCAGGCCACCGCTTCCCAGCTGCCTAAGAATCGTGCTTGCCACACTCATCCGGGGACTCCTTGGAGATTGAGGGAGCAACGGTAGCCCCCAAGAATGCCGACGCGGCACGGCCCGATCGCGTAATCTGAGTCTCAACCGACCGGGGAGGAACCGGAGATGAAGTTCAGTCCGCTGTGGAAGTTGATTCTCGGGATCTGGCTGGTGCTCTTGGGCGTGATCTGGATGGGATGGCTGGAGTTCGACAACTCGACCGACGTCCTCGCGATCGGTGCGATCATCACCGGCGTTCTCGTACTGATCGACAAGTAACTACCAACCGAGTCACGGGGCGGTCCTCTGGGGCCGCCCCGTGACGCGTCCAGTATCACCCGACGAATCCCCGTAGAGTTTCCTGCAACCTAGGTAGGAGAGATCATGGCGTGGAGAAGCAAGTTATGGCCGCTCCTGCTCGGGATCCTGCTGATCATCTATGGGATCACTCATCTGGGATGGATCTCGATCGGCGGTGACATCATCGCCATCCTCGAGATCGTGACCGGGATCCTCGTCTTGATCAACAGGTAACCGCGCGCAAACCAACCCTCTGCGGGGCAGGCGCTACTTAGTGACTGACGCCATGTAGTCGCGCAGTTCGGGAAGCGCGTTCATCTTCTCGTAGAAGAAGTTGTTCACCAGGTTGAGCAGCCGGTCCCGGGCCGCCTCCACCACCTGCTCGTCGACTCCCCCCTCGGCGGTAATGCCGTCGCGCACCTCAAGCAGCTGCGACACCAGCTCCTTTTCCACCACTCCCTCCAGGGTGTGCACCACCTCGAGGATCGCCGTATCCGCCTGGCCGATCACTGTGGCGATGTCGACCTCGGACCCGGGACCGGACGCCTCCTCGATGGAACGCACCAGGGCGTAGAGCTGATAGAGCACCGTCGCCGGCTCGTCGAACAGCTCGCGCAGGAACGCCGCCTCCAGATAGTGGCCGTCGATGCGGAACACGTTGTACATCCGCTTGGCCGCCTTGCCGTAGTTCGGGTGGCCGGCATCGAGGTACTTCTTCACCTCACCCTTGAGCTGCTCGACGTAGTTGTCGAGCGCGTCAGACGACACGTGCTGCGCCAGCTTGGAAAAGAGCGGCACGGACGCCGAGTCCAGGTACACCTCCTGGAAGTAGGGGTCGAGGAACCCGTCGAGTGGGGTGATCGACCCGTCCGGGGCCTCCCAGGTGACGTCGAGCATGTTGGAGGCGTTCACCACCTCCTTGCGCACCGGGTCGGCCACGATCCAGTCGAGCTTGCACCAACCGGGGTTGGAGGCCACGGAATCCCAGGTCACGGTCACCGGCTTGCCATCGGGGCTCTTGCCGTCGATCTTGCCGGCCACCACTTGATCCGCGCTCCAGGCGATCGGGCTACCCGCCTTGATGGTGGCATCGCCGATCATGATGTCGGCGGGGAACTCGCCGAACTTGGCCTCGATGAAGTTGTAGGTAGGCCCGTCGAGGGTGGCCATCACCTTGGCTCGCAGCACCCGGGCGATGACCTTGCAGGCGTCCTCCCGGGTGGGAGCGATGATGTTGACCCGCTCGAAGAAGTCGGCGTCGCCGGGATGGGTCTGGATCTTGTTCTGCGCCGCCGAACCCGAGAGCGAAAGTGCGGTCTCCACCACCCCGGGCTCGTCGGGGATCTCCACCAGGGCGCCGACGGTACGGAAGTGGGCCAGGTCGTCGGTGGAGAAGTCGAGCATCGCCACCCGGTGGCCGAACACCCCGGTGCGGTGATCGAGGGTGATCTCCTCCTTGCCGGCGTGCTCCACCGCCTGCAGCCATTTCTCGGCGTCCTTCTGGTCGAGTTCGAGACCAGCGCGTGCCGCGCTGTCGAGGATCTTCTGCAGTTCGGGGGAGGTGCTCATGGGGGGAGGTTACGCAGTAACCGGGAGCTGTGGAGCGGGCGAGCCTGCTCACCCTTAAGCGGGACGGGGGTGGGCTAACGGGTCCGGGTCTTCTGGGCGGCGGCGGCTGTGGCCGGCTCGCGGTGGCCGCGGGGGGCTTCATAGGGAAGGCGGGACGAGGCGAGGATGAAATGGGTCGCGATCACGCTGAGTGAGATCACCTCGGGCCAGAAGATCTCCTTGCCGCTGGCATAGAAGGTGGCCACGGCTCCGGCTATGGCGAGGCCGACGAGAGGGCGCGCCAGTTTCCGCATGCCGTGGGAGCGCCACATCACGATGAAGTTTCCCGCGAACGACACGACGGCGAACCCCCGGTGCAACCACGTGAAGTCGTCGTGATTGAAGATGACCACACCCAACATGGCGATGCCGAGGATCGCGTTGTAAAAGTGAGCCTGCTTGATGACCCCGTTGACCAGGAACAACATCCCGGCGATGGTCAGCGGGACATAGAAGGCGACGCTGTGCGTCATGTCGTAATAGGCGCTCACGCTCTCGCGGAAGGTGCGGGAGTCGGCCAACCACATGATGAATGGGCTGGTGGCGCAGAGGCCCGCCAGCCACCGTTCCAGCGTGGCAAATCGCCTTACCGGGTCGAACACCTTGCCAATTGCCTTGGCCGGCGCCGATCGAGCCACACGCCTGGAGGCCCTGGCGACAGCGCGACCGGCAGCGGCGGCTACTTGGCTCGGGTTCACCGATCTCCGGACCTCGACGACTCCGTGAGATTACGCGACGAGGCCGTCATTCCGACTTCAGCCAATACCTCCCGGTCCGACTAAGGCCGTCGGCGGCGCGGCGGCCGAGAGTCCGAGCGAAGATGGGCGGTTGAAGCTGTGAGCTGTCGGGGGCATAGCCGCCGACTAAACGTTCTCCCCCATGAATATCTCCGACACCGAGTCGTCCTTGAAGATTGCCATCAGGGTGCTGGCCAGCAGCGGGGCGATGGAGAGGACTTTGAGGTTGGGGAGCTCGGCGGCGTCTTCAGGTACCGGCAGCGTGTTGGTCACCACCACCTCGGTGAGCGCCGAGTTCTTGATGCGATCGGCGGCTGGTGGCGACAGCACCGCATGGGTGGCCAGGGCCCGCACCGAGAGCGCCCCGCGCTCCATGAGCAGGTCGGCGGCGGAGACCATCGTGCCGGCGGTATCGATCATGTCGTCGACGAGCACACAATGGCGATCCTCCACATCACCCACCACCTGCAGTGCCGACACCTTGTTGGCCTCATCGACGCGGCGCCGCTTGTGTACGAAGGCGACGTCGGCATCGAGATGACGGGCGTAACGGGCGGCGAGTTTCACCCGGCCCGAATCCGGTGACACCACGGTCAACGGCCCCGCCACCTTGCCGAGATACTCGAGGAAGATCGGCAGGGCGGTGAGCGAATCGAACGGCTTGGTGGTGAACCCCTGGATCTGGGTGGAGTGCAGGTCCACGGAGACCAGGCGATCCGCCCCGGCGGTGCCGAAGAGATCGGCCATGAGCCGGGCAGTGATCGGCTCCCGGGGCATCCCCTTCTTGTCCTGGCGGGCATATCCGTAGAAGGGGACCACCGCAGTGATCCGCTTCGCCGATGCCCGCTGCAGGGCGTCGAGCATGATCAGCTGCTCCATGATGTGAAAGTTGATCGGGTGGCTGTGGCTCTGCAGCACGAAGCAATCGGCGCCGCGCACACTCTCGGTGAACCGGATGGAGATCTCGCCGTTGGCGAAGCTCTTGCGCTCCACCCCCCCGAGTTCGACTCCGATCAGGTTGGCGACCTCTCGGGCGAGAGTTGGGTTGGCCGAACCGGAGAACAGCATGAAGCGCTTTCGGTTCTTGGCCTCCATGCCGCCGTTACTCGCCTTCCGCATCGTCCGATCTGGCCCGTCTCGCAGCGTAGCCCGGGATCTCACGCTGCTGCGAACGCTCCACCGCCAGCGCCCCCGGGGAGACGTCCCGGGTGATCACCGACCCGGCCCCGGTAAACGCCCCGTCACCGACCGCGACGGGCGCCACCAACATCGTGTCGGACCCGATGAACACCCCCGAGCCGATGGTGGTGCGGTGCTTGCGGAACCCGTCGAAGTTGCAGGTGATTGTCCCGGCCCCGATGTTGGAGTCCTCGCCGATGGTGGCGTCGCCGATGTAAGCGAGGTGGGGCACCTTGGTGCCCTCCCCCACTTCGGAAGCCTTGATCTCGACGAAGGTGCCCGCCTTGGCCCCGCGCCGCAGCACAGTGCCGGGGCGCAGGCTGGCAAACGGGCCGACATGGACGTCGTCGCCCACCTCGGCGCTGCGCAACACCGAGAAAGACACCCGCGCCCCGGCGCCGATGCGGCTGTTCCGGGCCAAGACCTGGGGTCCCACGATCGCACCGGCGGCCACGGTGGTGCTCCCCTCGAGGTGCACTCCGGGATAGAGACGCACCCCCGGCTCCAGGGCGACGGTGGCGTCGATATAGGTGGCGTAGGGATCCTGCATCGACACCCCAGACACCATCCAGTCCCGGTTGATCCGCTCCCGCATCAGGGCATCGGCCTCCGCCAGCTGGTCGTGCGAGTTGACCCCCAGGGTCTCGGTGTGATCCGCCACCTCGAACCCGGCCACCGGCGCGAGCATGCCGATCACATCGGTGAGGTACTGCTCCTTCTTGGCGTTGTCCCGCTTCAGCCCGGGGAGTGCCTCCGCCAGTGCCGCGCCATCGAAGACATAGGTGGACATCGCCACCTCGTCGATACTCCGCGTCGCCGGGTCGGCGTCCTTCTCCTCGACGATGGCGGTGATCGCCCCATCGACACGAACCACCCGGCCGTATCCGGTGGGGTCGAGCACCCGGGTAGTGAGCACCGTGGCCGGGCCGCGGTGCGAGTCGACCAGAGCCTTGATGGTGGCGGCCGTGAACAGCGGAGTGTCGCCGGCGATGACGAGTACCGGACCCGTGGTGGGCTCGCCCATCGCCTCCAGGGCGATGCGGGCGGCGTGACCGGTGCCGCCGCGTTCGGACTGCACCACCGACTTCACGCCTTCGGGAAGGGCGGCGGCGACGGCGGCGGAGTCGGGAGGGATCACCACAGTGATGTCGGTAATCCCGGCCTCCTGGATCACCCCCACCACCCAGTCGACTATCTGCCGGCCGGCCACGGTGTGCAGCACCTTGGGGAGATCGCACTTCATGCGAGTGCCCTTACCAGCGGCGAGCACGATGGCCCGGACGGTCATGTGCGGCTTCTCCTCATGGGATCGCTGGGGGGATAGGACTCGAACCCATTCTTAGGGGACCAAAACCCCGCGTGCTGCCAATTACACCACCCCCCATTGGGGAGGCGAGTGTATCGGTACAGCCGGGATGGGTCCGTAGGGGTGCCGGAAACCGGAAGCCGGAGGCCGGAGACCGGAGAACCGGAGACCGGAAGCCCCCTCGGGGTACAACCCCCACCAAGGTTTTTCGCCTCCCCCACGGGCTTTGCGCTCGAACCTCACGCAAGGGGGGAGCGGTAGGCTCGAACAATGGTCAACGTCCGCGACTTCTCCCAGGGCGACGACACCGTGGACGAGCACGGCCTCACCTCGATCCGCGTCACCCTCGGCGCCCACAGCGTGTCGCGCTCCACCCACGCCCCGGGTTGGCGCTGGT
>JBKKBI010000017.1:0-53128 GCA_046714175.1 Acidimicrobiia bacterium
TGCGCTGCCGCCATCACCCGCTGACAGCGATTGAGCGCCACGCCGTAGTAGTCGTCGTTTCGGAACTCGGCTTCTCCGGTATTGAGTCCAACTCGGGCTCGCATGGTGCCGTGCCGCTGCAGCTCCAGCTGGATCTCCATCGCCGCGGACAGTGCGTCGTTCGCCGAGGCAAACACCGCAAGAACGCCATCGCCCATACCCTTCATGACATCGCCCCGGTGTACGCCGACGAGTCGGCGGAGGAGTCGTTCATGGCTCGCCATGGCGGCCCCGGTCTCGCCGGGGTCGCGCTCCCACATCCGAGTCGACCCCTCCAGATCGGTGAATAGGAAGGTGACGGTGCCAGCCGGAAGCCGACCACCCCTGGGTGTCGCCGGGGCGTCGCCGTCAGATCCTGAGGAATCACCGCGACCGGGTGCGTCGGCCATGCCACCGAATCTACCGGGCCGCCACTCAAAGTCGGGCAGTGGAGCGGGCTGACGGCTAGGTTGCAACAGTGGGCGGTTGTCGTACCGCTCAACGCCTGGGCGGTCGCCGCCCACGGCGGTGGGCTGATCGGGAGTCACATCGCGTCGGCTCGACGAGGGAGGGAGCAAACCATGAGCGAGAGCAAGGGACCGGGGCAGTGGGAACCCGCCGGAAACAGCGGTCACTTTTACAGCAGTGCATTGCCCATGTCGGACGAGGCCAGGCGCCTCAACGGAGGAGGCCTTCGCCATCTCTTCTACGCCGAGTTCGACACCGAAGACGAGGGTGCGGCCTGGAAGGAGTTCGTGTACGACCCGCTCAAGGTACTTCTCGCTGAGGGAATCGTGTCCGCGGCACCCGAAGACGCCCACCCGCACATCCATGTCACGATCTACAAGCTCACCGGGTCGACGACCAGCGACGAGGGATATCTCGCCGAGGTGAGGGAGAGGGGGCGACTGGCCGCCGAGCTCTACTCGAATACCGAGGTCTCCGCGGCGACTCGCCAGACCTGGCATGTCGGGACTGCAGTGGTCAACCACGAGCAGCCTCTCAACCCGCGGATCGGCATGGCCATCATTGCGATGTAGCCCGGCCGAGAGCGGCGCACTAGGTGGAGGCACCCGTCGCGGCCGGAGCCTGGTCGTGACGGCGGAGGGCAGTCGATCGGTCACAGCCAGCTCTCCGTCTGCTCCCGCAGGTGACTACGCCACATTCGCGGCGTCATCGCCGGACGGTCGCCCTTGGCCGCGGTAAATCGGCGCAAAGTGCGCTGATAGCGACCCTCGCCCATCCGCACCGCCTGATGCGGCCACCGGATCAAGGCCTGTTCCACCGACCAGACATTGCCGTTTCCGAGCCTCCAGTCGACCCTGGTGAGGTCGTCGAGGTGGACCACTGCAAACCCCTTGAGGCGGCCGGAACCGTCGACATAAGGGTCCATGTAGCTGTCGACCAGTGCTCGCACCGTCCGGAATATGGGCTGGCGTCCGTGGAGTCCTTCGTCGCGGGACCGGGCCACGGTGCCCCAACCGCCGTCCTCCTGATAGATGAACAGGACGTGATCGAGGCCGTCGTGGGACTCGAGGTCGAGCGCCAATACGGGATACCCGTGCTGCTCCAGGACGGTGGCCGCGAACAGCACCGCCTCCAGGCAGTGGGCGCGTCCCGTCGCCACGACGCCCCGAAAGGTTCGTAGCGTCTTCTCCCAGTTGTAGGGGAACCGGCGCAGGAAACCCTGCACCTGGCGCGGGGTGCGCAGCTCGTCGATCACGCGTCGCTCCTTCGGGGTGAACCTGTCGCGGGCAGGCGTGCGCGGGCTCATGGATAGAAAAGGTAGTGAGATCCGACCTCGCTGGCCCTCTCCGGTGACTCCCCCTGTTCCTGGAAGGGGCTGAATCCGTTGCACCGGGCCCTCGCTACCGTTCCCGCAGGCGACATGTCAGGAGGCGACTTTGGGGCGGGGTCGCACCTCCACGATCGCGGCGACGCCGGGATGGGCTCTTGATGCCGCGGTCCATGTCGCCGGACTCATGGGGCTCACGGTGGCGAGCGATGACCGCCGCGCCGGCTCGTTGCTGCTCCGGCAGTCGCTCGCTAATGGCCGGTCCTCGCGCATGCTCAGCGTCTCAGTGACCGACAACGGGAGAGGCGGATCCACCGCGTTGGTGAATTGGACCCGCGAGCCCGGAGTGCTCGCGGCCCCGGGAGCGGCGGCGACATTGCGACGGTTCTGCAGCAGGTTGCGCATCGAGGCTGGCATCGGGCGCTGACTACGCGACCGGGCCCCGGGGTGAGATTCCCCGGGGCCCGAGCATCACACCGGCAGGTCACCCGCCGATCTGGATCTCCAACTCGGCTTCGGCCTTGGCCTCAGCTTCAGCCTCGGCCTCCGCATCCGCGCCGGCATCGCCCTCGTACTCCGCCCCGGTGTCAGCGGCGGCGTCGAACTCGACATCGGACACGATCGTCCCGTTCACCTGGGTCACCAGGACGGTTGCGGTCTCAGTGGCGGAGCGGAACTCCACCAGCACCGCGTCCTGGGTCTGGCTCACGATCGAGGCCGAGAAGCCGTCTTCGCTCTCGATCCCGGTGATCACCAGCGCGCCCCCCTCGAGGCGCACCCCTACCTTCCCGGCGCCAGCGACGGTCACCAGGTCGCCGACCGCGAGGTCGAGCGAGCCCAAGACCGAGGCATCGGGGCTGGGCAGGGTCAGGCCGATGTGGGCGGCGGCGTCGGCAGTGAACCGCTGTGCGCCATCGGGCAGGTTCCCGGTGACTGCAGCGGTGCCGCCGGCCGCCAGGGTCGCGGCCAGGCCGATAGCTGCCACCTTCAGGGCACTATGTGATGCCGCCGAAGCGGCGATGGTCGTGGTCATGGCGACCCCTCCTTCGGCGACGGTGGCCGTGGTGACCGCCGCCGCCATCGTCGTGGCGACCGCTCCCACCAGCACCGCGTCCACTATGGCCCCGACTGCGTTCGGCGACAGGGCGCCGATCACCTCGGTGTGCAGATCCGCGGCCCACAGGGCCAGCGGATCGTCGTAGTGGATGCGAGTGGTGGGCGGCTTCATGTCACCCGGGTAATCGCTGCGGGGAGGGGAGCGTTACAGAGGTTCTGCAGTCTTCAGTCATCGGCCGGAGAGCGGGGTCGCGGCACTGTGAGTGGCGATGACTGCTTGGCTCCACAACAGGCGTTGCCCCAAAAGGCGCTAGGCATCCCCAAACCGCTCCCTTAGATCGAGGCGACCCACCTCTTCCATCTCGGTCTCTGTGAGCGGCAAACTGTTGTCCTCAAACCAAGTGGCAAGATCGGCCAGGCTCATCGACTCGTCCTCGACACTGACGGCAGCCCGATATAGCGCGTCGCGTTCGGCCCTTATGGCGTTCCCGTTGAGAGTCAGGAAAACCACACCGCTCAGGATGCCAGTCCGCTTGTTGGCATCCAGAAAGGGGTGATTCATGATGATTCCGTGGGTGAGCGCAGCAGCCTTGTCTGGAAGCCGCGGGAAACCGTCAGCGCCGAACGCTGACGATTGGGGACGCGCAACAGCGGCGGCCAGCCTGGAGGGTTGGAACACCCCGAAGGAACCGCCCTTGTCGACGAAGAACCGACTGACGAGGTAGAGATGAATCCACTCGACATCGTCGACAGTCAGGTATCTGACTACGACGCGGCCAGCTTCCTGAGGTCACTGTCATAGAGGTCAACCAGCTCTTCGACGGCGCGCTTCACGTCGTCGGCGACGCGAGGCTCGAGGCGGCGTTGGGCCTCCCTGATCTGCTCCAGAACGCGCTGCTTCTCCTGCTCGGTCACGGTCTTACCTCTAGGACGGTTAGAGCCATCGACATCGCCGATGGGCAACTTGAACAACGCCCGATAGGTTAGGTGATGTTCCCATCGGACGCTAGGTCCGTTTCTGTCGCGCTCTCCCGACACTTTGTCGTCACCCTGTACTTTGCACTGTAAGTGGCGAGCTGGCATTCGCCAGATGTCAGCCACAACCGGACGTTACGGCAGCGGCAGCTCAGGGATCTCGGGAATGGTCACCGCGGGAATCGTCGTGGAGATGTCGGGCAGCACTTGGTCGGGGCGGGGGAGATCGATCCCGATCCCGTCAACCAGGTCGGCGACGAAGGATTGGATCGGATCTGGCAGGATCCCGGCGACTGCGGCTGCGGCACCACCCACGGTGAGGGTAAGAGCCGTGGCGGCGATCACCTTGGCGACCACGTGGGTCGCCACCACGGCAGCTCCGGCACCGCCGGCGCTGGCCCCGAGGGCGGTAGCGGCGATGGCGGCAGCCCGTCCGGTCTCGAGCGGGGTCACCACCTCGGCGGCGAGGTCGTCCACCCATCCGCCGGGCAGCTCAGGCAGGGCGTTGCGCCGAGTCATGCCGTCTCCTCCTCCGCGCCACCGTAACCGCGGCGCAGTAGCTCGTCGCGGAGTTTGGCCATGGCACGAAATTGGATCACCCGGACGTGGCCAGGGCGCCGGCCGATGGCCTCGCCCACCGCGGCTGCATCGAGTCCCCCGAGGACGCGCATGAGCACGACATCACGCTCCAGGTCGTCGAGAACCTCCAGCGCGGCCCCGGCGCCCCCGGCTTCGAGACGGTTGACCACCTCTTCCTCGGGTCCGGGCACGGCGGAGGGCAGCATCTCGGGCAGCGGGTCGGTCCGCGCAGAACGCCGGTAGCGGTTCACGACCTGGCGATAGGCGATGGCGAAGAGCCAGGAGCGGAACGCCTCCCAATCACCCTGGAAGGCGCCGATGCGCTGGGCGGCGGCGGTGAAGACATCTTGGGTGACATCGTCGGGGTCGGCCACCCCTCGGGCCCGGGCATAACCGCGGATCACCGGTCCCAACTCGGTGACGATCTGCTCCCAGGTGGCGGGATCGCCGGCGCGAGCGCGTTCGACCACATCCGGCAGAACTGCGGAGCCGGCGACGGATCTCATTGCAGTAGTGATCGTCGCAGGCGGAGGAGCGTTACGCGGATTGCCCGTTGTCCGTTGAGTGGCCAATGGACCTTTACCCCGCCGGGGCTGCCGCCCCACACAGATCGTCCAGTGCTTGCAGGTTGAGGGCCGCGATCGCCTCCGCAGGGGCCAGGGTGGTGGCGATCTTCACCCGCTCGCGGATGAGAGGCACATTGGGCACGTTGTATCCCGCGAGCCGGTAGGCCACATAGGACGTCGCGGTGCCGGCGAACTCGGGGGCGTTGGGCATGAGGCGGATGGAGACGATGTTCTCCAGGTCGGCGACCGCGAGCAGATCGAGGAAGTCGGGAATGAGCGCGATCGGGATGTCGGTGATCACGTTCGTCTGAATCGCCGGCACCAGGGTGGGCAGCGCCCGGAGCAGTTCCACCGGGTCGGATTGCCGGGCCAATGCCTCGAGGATGCAGCGCTGCCGACCCATGCGCGTGAAATCGTCCGTCTGGACCCGGCTGCGGGCGAAGGCCAGCGCATCGATGCCATTCATCAGGTAGGTGCCGGGGGCGAAGTCGACCGGATAGGGGCCAAGTCCAGGATGCGTGTACTCGGGGTCGTAGATTCGGGTGGTCACTGTCAGCTCCACGCCACCGAGCGCATCGACCACGTCGGCAAATCCCTGCAGATGGACCAGGGCGAAGTAGTCGATGTCGAGGCCGAGTAGGTTCCCAAATAGGACTTTGGCGGCATCGCCTCCGGTGTTGGAACCCTCGAACAAGTGGGGGTTGGCCAACCCATAGGCGTAAACCCCCCAGGCGATGTTGCTTTGGTCACCCCAGGCGCCGTCCGCCCACAGCGAGAACATCGGGTGGTCGGGCGGTATCGGGAACTTCACGAAGTTGCGCGGAATGGAGAACATCGCCGTCCACCCCGTCTCCGGATCCACCGACAGCACGATCATCGTGTCGGTGCGGACCCCGATGCGTCCCTCGCCGGCATCGCTCCCCAGTAGCAGCACGTTGACCCGGCCGCCATCGTCGAACGGATCGGGCTGGGTGGTGGTGGTGGTCGCTGCCAGCGTCGTGGTGGTGGGTCCGCTCGTGCCCGTGGTCACGGTGCCCGAGGTGGTCGTCGTCCCGACCGTCGTGGTTGTCGCCTGATCGGGATCCACCGAGTAGTCGAAGGTGAGGGCGTTATACAGGACCAGGTTGCGCTCCCCGATCCAGACGTGGGGGATCGCGGTGGCCACCAGCATCAGGGTCATGACCGCCGCGGCGAGGGCGGTCCCGATGAATCCTGTGGTGCGTGTGCCGGCGGCGAGCATGTAGGCATCCACCGCCGTCATGACCCGGAAGGCGAGGGCCAACGCATTGGCTCCGAGCAACCCGAGCAACAGACCGGGGTTACGGAAGAACGGCCGGGCGATGTCGATCGCCAGATCCACTCCGGTGATGTAGAACACCAGCAGGAACAGCACGACGACCGGCACCACGAATAGGGCGGTGAGTGCGATGAACCACCAGCCGCGGCGCTTGTAGCCGGCCGCAATCTGCCCCAGTCCCGGAATCACCGCGGAAAGGGCCGCCGCCACCAGGGGGTGTGGCCAGGAAGGGGTGGTGCGGGTCGGCGGGCCGACGGAGGAGGTCATGCCGGGCCGAGGATAAGAGAGCGCGGCAATAGGTAGTTGGATTTCAGCGCCCCGAGTGGGACTTGAGACGCGGACGGAGCGCGCTGCCGGTTGTGACGGCCGACTTCTATCGTGAACCGAGTGCCGGTACGCCGCCTCATCGCAGTAATCACCACCTTCCTGCTCCTCGCCGGCGGCTCGCCCGCCCGGGCGGATTCTGCGGTTGTACAGGCCGAGAACACCTTGCTCGACCAAGTGGTCGCCCGACTCGGCGAGTTCTCGCCGGCATTCGAGGGCCGTGGCGTGCTTGCGGTGACCGTCATTCGGTTCGATCGCCCGGAGTGGGCGTCGTTCCGCGGCTCCGAACAGTTCAAGGCCGCTTCGGTGGTCAAAGCGGTTTGGCTGGCGGCGGCGCTGGACGGGGCCGGGCTGGAGGCCACCGCGCCGTTGGCCGAATCCACGATCTACATGTCGTCCAATATCACCGCTGGTCGTGTCATCGACATTGCCGGTGGTATCGACATGGTCAACGGGTTCGCCCACACATTGGGCCTGGAGCAAACCACCGCCTACGAGTGGGAGTTCGGCGGCCGGGAGCGGCGCTCGGCCGATTACCCCGGGCCGCTGCGGGGCAACAACCTCACCACTACGGACGACCTGGCGGGATTCTGGGCGGCGGTCGAGTACGGATACGCCTTGGGACCCGCAGAGACCGAGGCCTTCTTGGACTGGACATTGGGGCCGAAGGCTTCCGGGGAGGGAACCCGGCTCATCGCCCGGCTTCCGGAGGCGGTGGGAGCCATGACGACATTCAAGATGGGATGGCTGCCGATCGGGCGCGAGTACGTGCTCGATGACGGCGAGACGGGTTGGGGAGGCGAGCCGTCCGGTACGGCGGTCACTTTCGACCGCGGGGCCATCACCGCCGGGGCCGGAGTCGTGCACACCCCCGGAGGAGGGTCCTACGCGATCGCGATCAGCGCGTACGACGGCGACAGTTGGGCACGCATGACTGGTTGGGTCGAGTACGTGTCCTGCGTGGTGTACTCGGTGGTGGCCGCAGACCCGGTCGACTGTGTGCGATCCTCGGATCCGCTGGCACTGCAGGATCGCCGGGCGGTGCCCAGCGGCGGGCTGGGAGGGGTCGAGACGGCTCCCGGGGTGATCACCGTCACCGGCTGGGCCGCCGACCCCGACGCCTGGTTCCAGCCGACCCGGGTGGCGATCACGCTGGACGGGGTGGTCGTGGGGTTGACCTGGGCCACTCCCACCGGCCCTTATGACCTATTCGCTCCGCGATTCTCCCGCCAGGTGCCCTACGAGGGCGGTGCTCACGAGGTGTGCGCCATCGCCCGCAACGACGGCAATGGCGAGGACGCCGCCTTGGGATGCACTGCGGTTGAGCTCTAGGGAGTCACCAGAACGCCGAATGGCCCTTGGCTTAGTCTTCGCCTGTGATCGACATCGACGCGGCAGTGGCGTTTGCCCGGCGGGAGTTGCAAAGGCTCTGCAGCACCTAGCCCTCCGGTCTCCGGCTTCCGGTCTCCGGCTCCCGGCCTCCGACCTCCGTTATCCTCCCTGCCTCACACCGAAAAAGGAGCCCCGGACCCATGTGGCGCTTGTGGATCGATGGACAGTGGCGCCAGAGCGCCGGGGGCGGGGTCACCGAGGTGGAGAACCCGGCGACCGAGGAGATGATCGACAAGGTCACCGCGGCCTCCAAGGCCGATGTCGATGCCGCGGTGGGCGCGGCCCACACCGCGTTCTACGACGGGCGGTGGTCGAAGCTCACTCCCGGGGAGCGGTCCGAAGCCATCCACAATCTCGCTCGGCTGCTGGGGGAGCGGGCCGCCGACTTCGCCAAGGTGGAGAGCGAGGACACCGGCAAGCCCTACGAGTCGATGAGCCTCAACAACGACGTTGCGTTCTCGGTGGACAACCTCAAGTTCTTTGCGGCGGCCGCCCGCAGCACCGCCGGCACCGCCGCCGGTGACTTTCTCAAGGGCTACACCTCGATGCTGCGGCGCGAGCCGGTGGGAGTGGTGGGCCAGATCACCCCGTGGAACTACCCGTTGAACATGGCGGTGTGGAAGATCGGGCCGGCCCTGGCCGCAGGGTGCACCATCGTGCTCAAGCCGGCGCCGACCACTCCCCGCACCACCCTGATGCTGGCCGAACTGGCGAAGGAAGCCGGGATCCCCGACGGGGTCTTCAACGTGGTCACCGGGGGCGACGACGTCGGCCAGGCGATCGTGGAGCATCCCCGGGTGCGCATGGTGTCGCTCACCGGATCCACTCCGGCGGGAAAAAAGGTGATGGCGGCCGCCTCCGAGACCCTGAAGCGGGTTCATCTCGAACTGGGCGGTAAGGCCCCTCTGCTCGTCTTCGATGACGCCGACCTGGAGGCGCTGGCGGCCGGGGCAACCCTTGGGGCCACGTTCAATACGGGCCAGGATTGCACTGCCGCCACCCGGGTCTACGTGGATCGTTCGCGCTATGCCGAGGCGGTCGACGCCGTCGCCGAGGCCATGAGCGCCGTCAAGGTCGGGGGTCCCTACGAGCCCGACGTGGCGATGGGGCCCTTGATCAGTTCCCGGCAACGCGAGCGTGTCGCCGGATTCGTGGATCGGGCTCGCGCCGCCGGCGCCAAGGTGGTCGTCGGCGGGACGGTTCCCGACGGCAAGGGCTACTTCTATCCGGCCACGGTGGTCACCGGCCTCCCCCAGGACGCGGAGATCGTGCAGCAGGAAGTGTTCGGGCCGGTGTTGGTGATCCTCCCCTTCGACGGTGACGACCAGGCGATCGAGTACGGCAACGACATCCTTTACGGGTTGGCGGCGTCGGTGTGGACCAAGGACGTGGGCCGGGCGATGCGGGCGGCGGCAGACCTCGAGTTCGGCACGGTGTGGATCAACGACCACCTCCCGATCACATCTGAGTTCCCGCACGGCGGGTTCAAGCAGTCCGGCTTCGGCAAAGACATGAGCGAGGAAGCCGTGTTGGACTACACGATCAGCAAGCACGTGGTCATCAAGAAATGAACCGGGATCGGATCGGTGACCTCACCCAGCAGATGCTGGCGCGCCTGGCGGATCGGACCAAGAAGTCGCGGCAGTTGTTGGATCGGGCCCGTCATGTGCTCCCCGGCGGGGTGCCTTCGTCGTTCCAGGACCAGCCGCCGCACCCCATGTACGTCACCCACGGCAAGGGTTCCCAGGTCTGGGATGTCGACGGCAACCAGTACACCGACTTTCACAATGGCTTCGGCGTGATGGTGATGGGCCATGCCCATCCGGTGATCGTCGACGCCATATGCCAGGCGGCGGGTCGCGGCACACACTTCGCGGCTCCCGGTGAAACCGCAATGCGAGTCGCCGAGGAGTTGTCGCGGCGCTTCCGGCTCCCCAAGGTGCGCTTCGCCAATTCGGGCACTGAGGCGACCCTCGACGCCATTCGGCTCGGGCGGGCGTTCTCGGACCGCGACCGCGTCGTCAAGATCGAAGGCTCATATCACGGCCATCACGACACCGTGATGGTGTCGGTGGCACCGGATCCGGCGAAGATGGGACCGCGGGACCATCCCAATCCCGTCGCCTACAGCGCCGGGATCCCCCAGGCGCACGTCGACCTGGTCACGGTGGTGCCATTCAACGATCCCGATGCGCTCGAGGCCGCGCTCAAGGCCGACCCGAGCATCGGGACGATGATCCTGGAACCCGTGATGCTCAACATCGGCGTTGTACCCCCGCTCCCCGGCTACCTGGAGGCGGTGCGCGAGATCACGGCCCGTTACGGCGTCGTGCTGGTGTTCGACGAGGTGAAAACCGGGGCGACAATCGCCGCCGGGGGAGTGGTCGAGCGGTTCGGCGTCGTTCCCGACATCGTCGCCCTGGCCAAGGCGACCGGGGGCGGTACCCCGATCGGGGCGGTCCTCGGCACCGAGGAGATCATGGCCCAGATCACCGCGAAGAGCGTCACCCAGGTCGGCACCTTCAACGGCAACCCGCTGACCATGGCCGCCGCCGAGGCCACCCTGACCAAGGTGCTGGACGCGGCGGCGTATACCCGTCTCGAGGAGGCGGGCAACCGGATGCTGGCGGGCTGTCAGGAGGTTTGCGACCGGTTCGGACTTCCGGCGTACGCCGTCGGGATGTCGGCCAAGGGCTGTGTGATGTTCGCCACCCAGCCCGTGGTCGATTACCGCAGTTATACCGAGTACTTCGACGAGGACCTCAACTACCTCGCGTGGCTGTATCACATGAACCATGGGGTGTTCATGACGCCGGGGGGCGATGAGCAGTGGACCCTTTCCATCGCCCACAGCGACGCCGAACTCGACCATTACGTGGAGGTGTTCGAGCAGTTCGCCTCCGATGTCACCGGCAAGAAGGGCTAGACGGGCCGTGGCCGAGGCCGTGACGCTCCAGGGGGTGTCCAAGGCGTTTGGTGATGTGTTCGCCGTGCGCGACCTGAACCTGGCGATCGGTGACGGAGAGTTCTTTTCCCTTCTCGGACCGTCGGGATGCGGCAAGACCACCACCTTGCGCATGATCGCCGGGTTCGAGTTCCCCACTCGCGGCTCGCTGCGCATCCAGGGGGTGGAGATGGCGCTGCAACCTCCCAATCAGCGCCCGGTGAACACTGTCTTCCAGTCCTACGCGCTCTTCCCGCACATGTCAGTGGAGGAGAACGTCGGATTCGGGCTGCGAATGAAGAAGGTCTCCAGCCCCGACATCGACGAGAGAGTGCGCAAGGCCCTCGACATGGTGCAGCTCACCCACCGCGCCTCGGCCTCGCCCAAGCAGTTGTCTGGGGGACAACAGCAGCGGGTCGCCCTGGCCCGGGCATTGGTGAACGAGCCCCAGGTGCTGTTGCTCGACGAACCGCTCGGGGCGCTGGACCTGAAGCTGCGCCAGGCGATGCAGGTGGAGCTCAAGGAGCTCCAGGAGCGGGTCGGCATCACCTTCATCTATGTCACCCACGATCAGGGGGAAGCGCTCACCATGAGCGACCGGATCGGCGTGATGAACGAGGGGAGTCTGCTCCAGGTGGGAACCCCGCAGGAGATCTATGAGCACCCCCGCTCGCGATTCGTCGCCGGCTTCATTGGCGAGATCAACCTGTTGCCCGCCACCGTGGTCGACCACGAGTCGGTTCGTCTCGCTGGGGGCCGGCTGGTGGCGGCACCCACCGGCGCCTCCCCGGGCACCGAGGTCACGGTGGCGGTGCGCCCGGAGCGGCTCGACCTCTATGGCCTCGGCGAGGTGGTGCCGGCACAACTCAATGCGGTCCGGGGACGGGTGGTGCGCCGGGTGTACTTCGGCGATGTCTTCTACTACGACGTCGATACCCCGGACGGGATCATCGAGGTGAAGGAGGAGAACCGGCCCGGCGTCGACCTGCACGACATCGGGGAGGAGGCGGTGGTGGCCTGGGATCCGGTGGCGACCACGGTGGTGGAGACTTGAGCACGGACGCCGCCACGGTCGCCCGCCCCGAGCTGGAAGAGGCGGCGCAACGGGCCGACTCGCGTCGCGGTTTTCTGCTGGCGCTGCCAGCGTGGGCATATCTGACCATCTTTTTCGTGATCCCGCTGGGGATCGTCGCGGTGTACTCGTTCGCCACGCGTAGCGCCACGGGGCGGACAGTGCTGGGCGAGTGGAACTTGAACAGCTACCGGCGCCTGTGGGACTCCTTGGTTCTCGACATCGCGTTGCGCACCCTGCTGCTCGCCCTGGCCACCACCCTCATCTGCCTGGTCCTGGCTTATCCGCTCGCCTACTACATGGCGACCCGGCGGCCCGCGTTGCGCAACCTGCTGCTGATCCTGGTCATGATTCCGTTCTGGTCGAACTTCCTGGTGCGCACCTATGCCTGGAAGCTGCTCCTCGGATCGGAAGGCCCGGTCTCACAGCTCTCGCAGGCGCTGGGCGGAGAGCCCATCCGGCTGCTGTTCACCAACACCGCAGTGCTCATCGGGTTGGTGTACGGCTTCCTCCCCTTCATGGTGTTGCCGCTGTACGCCGCGTTGGAACGAATGGACTGGAGCCTGGTGGAGGCGGCGCGCGATCTGTACGCCAGCGGGTGGACGGCGTTCCGCAAGGTCACCTGGCCGCTCTCCCTGCCCGGGGTGGTGGCCGGCTCGATCCTGGTCTTCATCCCCACCCTCGGTGCCTACGTCACCCCGGCGATCCTGGGAGGGGCCAAGACCACCCTTGCCGGGGACTACATCGTCAGCCAGTTCCTCGCCGCCCGCAATCAGCCCTTCGGTTCGGCGCTCTCGATCGGGATGATGCTCATCATGCTCGGGGCGACCGTCGTCTACTTCCGCTGGTTCCGCCCCACCGGGAGAGAGCTGTGACCGCGGTCGCCGGAATCCGGCCCAAGAGTCCCGCCGAGCGTCTGCTCGCCACCAACTCGTGGTTGGTATTTCTGTTCTTCTATGCCCCGATCCTGGTGCTGGTGGTGTTCTCGTTCAACGACAACGCCAACGTCGGTATCTGGACCGAGCCATCCATGCGGTGGTATCGCGAGGTGCTCCAGGACTCGGCGGTGCTCGGCGCCCTGAAGAACTCCTTGATCGTGGCCGCGATCAGCACGGTGGCATCCACGATCTTGGGGACGATGGCGGCTCTGTCACTGGAACGGTTCCGGTTCCGCGGGCAGAAGGTCTACGACGGCCTGTTGTATCTCCCCATCATCATTCCCGAGGTCACCATGGCGGTGATGCTCCTGTTGTTCTTCTCCCAGGGATTCCAGTGGCTCGACGGGGCGATCGGCTGGAGCCCGGCCTTCGGCATCGGCACGATCTCGCTGAGCCACATCGCGTTCAACATTTCCTTCGTAACGGTGGTGGTTCGGGCGCGCCTGGGACAACTCGATCCTCGCCTCGAGGAGGCGGCAGCCGACCTCTATGCCACCCGCTGGCAGGCATTTCGCCGGGTCACCCTGCCCCTCATTCTTCCCGGGGTAGCCGGGGGGGCGCTGCTCGCGCTGACCCTGTCCCTCGACGACGTCGTCATCACCAACTTCGTCGCCGGACCAGGCGCGACAACCCTTCCGGTGTATGTCTTTGGGCTGGTGCGGCGGGGCGTCACTCCGCTGATCAACGCAGTCTCGGTGATCATGCTGGTCGCTTCGATGGTTCTGGTGGCGATCTCATTCGGACTGCAAAGGGACCCGAGGAGTAAAGTCGAGTCCGCGACGACACCGGAATGACCCCAGGAGGTCAATTGATGAAAACGCGACTTTTGCGGCTAGGGACAGTGGCCACCATCTTCATGGTGGTGCTGGGCGCCTGCGGCGACGACGATGCCGGTGGCGACCCGACCATCATCGACTGCGCCCCGGGCGCGACCGACGGCAACCTCAACTTCTACAACTGGTCGGAGTACATGGACCCGGACCTCATCACCGCATTTGAGGCCGAGTATGGCGTGGACGTCGTGGAGTCCTTCTACGAGTCCAACGAGGCCATGCTCTCCCAGATCCAGGCCGGAGTCGCCTACGACCTGGTGGTGCCCTCCGACTACATGATCAAGATCATGATCGACGAGGGCCTGGTCTATCGCCTCGACAAAGAGGCATTGACCAACTACGGCAACCTGGCCGAGGAATTCCGCACCCAGCCCTTCGACCCCACCGGCGACTACTCGGTGGCCTACCAGTACGGGACCACGGGGCTCGGCGTCAACCTCTCGTTGGTCGGCGATCTGTTCACGCCGTCCTGGGCACTGGTCTTCGATCCGGAGCTCACCAGTCAGTTCCCTGGCGGGGTGTCGCTCCTCAACGACCCCCGGGAAACCATGGGAGCGGCGCTGTCCTACCTGGGTTATTCGATCAACGACACCACCCTGGAGCACCTCCAGGAGGCGGTTGACGTGATCCAGGAGGCGCGGGCGGGAATCACCGCCTTCGACTCCGATCAGTACGACGAGAACCTGGTCAATGGTGAAGTGGCAGTGGCCCACGGCTACTCGGGGAACATGATCGTGGCGATCGGTGGGGCGGAGAACCCCGACGACTTCGTGTACGTCCTCCCTGAGGAGGGGGCCACGCTCTGGATCGACAACATGACGATCCCGACGATCTCTACCGCCCCGTGCACCGCCCACACCTTCATCGACTTCATCCTCGATGCGGAGAACGGCGCCCAGCTGACCAATTGGAACTACTACGGCACGCCCAATGAGGCCGCGCTGCCGATGGTCGAACAAGAGGTGGTGGACTTCTATGCCGCCACCCTCGAGTCCGACACCGAAGTGCTCCAGGACACCGGCGACTACGAGATCAACTTCACCGATCTCTTCGCCGCGGCCAAGGGATGAAGATCACCCGGGGAGCCCGCTTCCGCGGACTCCCCGGGTGGTCGCCAGACACCGGATGCCGTAGTCCGGCCTTTGGTCTCCGGCCTCCGGTTTCCGTGCCATGACGCCATGACTTCGCGCCACGCCTCCCGCGTCTTTCACAATGGCCGCGTCTTTCGTGCCGATGCGGCTCGCTCCTGGGCGGCGGCGGTGGCGGTCGCCGGGGAGCGCATTGCGGCGGTGGGCGGGTGGAGCGACGTATCGGGCCTGATCGGGCCTGACACGGAGGTCACCGATCTCGACGGGCGCTACCTGGGACCGGGCTTTCAGGACGCGCACGTCCATCCCCACACCGGGGGCCGGCGCATGCTCACCTGCGATCTCACCAACTGCGGCGATGCCGCCGCAGCCCTGGACGAGGTCGCGGCGTACTCGGCGGCACATCGCGACGCCGCGTGGATTCACGGCGGGGGCTGGCGGTTCGCCTGGTTCGAGGGCGGAATGCCCTCCGCCGAGGTGCTCGACCGCGTCGTGCCCGACCGTCCTGTCTATCTCCGGGTGGCCGATGGCCACGCCGGTTGGGCGAACTCGGCGGCCCTGGCCGCCGCTGGGATCGATGCCGCCACTCCCGAACCCCGGTTCGGGCGCATCGAGCGGCTGACCGATGGCCGACCGCAGGGCACCCTCCAGGAGGAGGGAGCGATGGCACTGGTGGAGCGGCTCCTCCCCAAAGAGAGCGACCGCGACATGGCGGCGGCGATCCTCGTCGCGCAGCACCACCTGTTCTCCCTGGGCGTCACCGCCTGGCAGGACGCGGCGGTGGGGGAGCGGCTGCATCGCACGTACCTCGCCCTGGGTGGCGACGGCCGGCTGAAGGCCGCAGTGCGCGGCGCCCAGTGGTGGGAGCCGGACCATGGGATCGAACAACTCGAGGCCCTGGCCACCCGGGGCGGTGACGCCGCGGGGACCTACTACTCCGGCGCCGTCAAGCTGATGCTCGACGGGGTGTGTGAGAACTTCACCGCCCGCACCCTCACCCCGTACCTGGACGGCGCCGGGCACCCGACCACCAACCACGGCATGGACTACATCGACCCCGATGCGCTCCCCGGCATCGTGACTGCCGTGATGGGCCGGGGCTTGCAGCCCCACTTCCACGCCCTCGCTGACGCCGCGGTCCGTCACGCCCTGGACGCAGTGGCGGCCGGCCGCACCAGCCTGGGCTGGAGCGATGTTCGCCCCCACATCGCCCATCTGCAGATTGTCCACCCTGACGACCTGCCCCGGTTTCGCGCCCTGGGGGTGGTGGCCAATGCGCAGGCGTTGTGGGCGTGCGCCGATGCCGCCATGATCGAACTCAACATTCCGTTCCTGGGCGAGCCGCGGGTTTCTTGGCAATACCCCTTCGCGGGGCTGCTCCGGGCGGGGGCCACCATGGCGATGGGGAGCGACTGGTCGGTGACGACGGCCGACCCGTTGGCCCAGATCGCGGTGGCGGTGGACCGCCGGGTGCCGGATGACCCCGAGTCGAGTCCGTTTCTTCCCGAACAGGCCATCGGTCTCGCCGATGCGTTGGTGGCTTTCACCGCGGGATCGGCCTTCGTCAATCACCGCGAAGCCGACACCGGCACGATCCGCGCCGGGTCACGCGCCGACCTGGTGATTCTGAATGGAGATCCGTTTGCGATCCCCATCGCCACACTGCATGTGGACGAAACGATCGTTGCCGGAGAGGCGGTGTTTCGACGCTGATCAGTCGGTGTCGAAGAGACCGAGGCGTTCCGCCGTCACCATGGCCTCGCCCCGGCTGGAGACTCCGAGTCGCTCGTAGACCTCCTTGAGGCGCCGGAACAGAGCACGCTCGGAGTACCCGGCCTCATCGGCGATGCGGGCCACGGTCTCCCCGGATGCCAGGCTCGCCAGCCAGCCCACTTCTTCGTCGGTGACATCGGGGCGCGTGGTGTGGGCTCCGGGCCACTCGGCCGCGATGGCTGTCATGGTCCCGACAGGGAGCCGGGCCCAACCGGCGAGGGCATGGCTGAGTGCGGCGACGATATCGGATGGGTCGGCATCCCACGCCGTCGCCGACGCTGCCCCGTGCTCGAAGGCGTGGGCATGGCCGGCAGGGGTCGGTTCGGGCAACAGTGCCACCACCACCTTGCCGGCAGCGACGAGAGCGTCGGCGGCGTCACAACCTTCTGGAATCCGCAGCGCCAAAAGGATTGCTTCGGCGTCACCGGGTTCGGCGGTGACGGTGAATCCCGCGTCGGCGAGCGCCGCTTCCAGCCCGCGGCGATACGAGGCGGCGGATTCGATGACGGCGATCACGGGAGGCATGTTGCGATCAGGTTACCGGTGTCGCGGCAGAACCATGCCTGATGACGGCATGACCCTGCCCGCGGGCCGGTTTCTCCACAGGGGGTGGGGATGACCCCGCACCAGCCGCCGGGGTTCCTGCCTGCCGAGTGTCGAGAGGTGCCAGGAATATGGCATGGACACGCCAAGTCATGGCATAGACGGGAACTACACGAGTGATGTACAACATGGCACGTAAAGCACTCGCGCACGCGAGTGGAAGTGCTCCCCGGAAGGGGAGTTGATGAGAGGGAAACTCCATGGCGACTGCCAAGAAGAAGACTGCCAAGAAGTCCGCGGCCAAGAAGCCTGCGGCCAAGAAGTCGGCGGCCAAGAAGAAGTAGCGTCACCGACGCAACTTCAAGGAGGGCGGGCTCGGCCCGCCCTCCTTGCGTTGGTGAGTCGTGAGTCGTGGGCGGTGAGTCACGACCCGGAGACCGATCTGGTTCATCGCCTCTGATCCCTGAAGCGTTCCGGCCCCTCCAAACGCAATAGCATCACCTCATGCCCGTCTCCTTCTGGATGGATCGCCTGTCACGGCCGGAGCGTTTGCAACTGTCCGGCGATCTCGATGTCGATGTCTGCATCCTCGGTGCCGGGTACACCGGGCTGTGGAGCGCCTACTTTCTCGCCGTCGCCGATCCCGGACTTCGAATCGCAGTGGTGGAGAGGGAGCACGTGGGTTTCGGCGCCTCCGGGCGCAACGGTGGCTGGGCCTCGGCAGAGCTGGCGGGAATGGATCGGATGCTGGCCGACCCCGCCACCCGTGACGGGATGGTGCGCACCTACCGCCACATGATCGGCGCGGTCGGCGAGATGGGCGAAGTGTTGACCGCCGAGGGGATCGAGTGCGGCTACGCCCGGGGTGGGACGGTGGTGGCGGCCACCCGTCCCGGTCATGTGCCCTATCTGCAGCATGCCGTCGGTGTGGCGCGTGATGCCGGCATCTCCGCAGATGACATCGCCTGGCTCAGTCGCGACGAGGCGGCGCAGCACCTCACCCCGGCGCGGCTCTTTGGAGCCCTGTACACACCGCATTGCGCCGCGGTCGATCCGGCACGCCTGGTGCTGGGCCTGGCAGCGGCGGTGGAGCGGCGCGGGGTGCGGATCTTCGAGCGCACCGCGGGCAGCCTCGTCCCGGGCGGCGTGCGCACCCCGGGAGGGATGGTGCGGGCGGAGCGGGTGGTGCAGGCGGTGGAGGCGTACCGCACTGCGCTTGCCGGCCAGCGCCGGCGGGTCATCCCGGTGTACTCGCTGATGGTGATGACCGACCCCCTGCCCAAGGGGGTGTGGGACGAAGTCGGCCTGCACCGGCGCCAGACCTTCTCCGACGGTCGCCACCTCATCATCTACGGCCAGCGCACTGCCGACGACCGACTCGCCTTCGGCGGGCGGGGAGCCCCCTATCACTACGGGTCACGCATCAGGCCCGAGTTCGACCGCGATCCCGGCACCTTTGACCACCTCCGGGCAACCCTGGTCGATCTGTTCCCGGCGCTCGCCGGCATCGGATTTGCCGGCGAGTGGGGCGGCCCGCTGGCCATCCCGCGGGATTGGCGCCCGGCGGTGGTGAGCGACGGGCCGCTGGTGGTCGCCGGGAGCTATGTCGGCAACGGGGTGGGTGCTGCGCTTCTTGCTGGCAAGACGGTGCGGGATCTGATCCGGGGCGACGACACCGACCTGGTGCACCTCCCCTGGGTGGGACACCGCCCGCGTCGCTGGGAACCGGAGCCGTTGCGCTGGATGGGGGTGAACCTGGGCCGCGAACTCGCCGCCTCCATCGACCGGGCCCAAGACGCCGGCAAGAACCCCCGGGTGCGCAACGCGATCTTCCGAAGGTTGCCGGTGGGGTAGATGGCTAATGGCATCGTTCTAACCGATAGGTGGCGGCTTCCTCACGGCCACACCCCCCGTGCCTCGGCCGTGGCCTTGGTGCGGCCCACGGCCACCACTCCGGCGGCGATCCGGTAGTCGGGCTGGCGGAGCGGCGGCGCCCCTGGACGCATCTCTTGCCAGCGAGCCTGGTATTTGGGGAGGCCCGCCACCATCTCGTCGAGCCGGGCCATGACCGCATCAGTGGCTCGATACATGTACTTGCGCAACCCCTCATCGACGCGCTTTTCGTCCCACTCCTCGTTCTGCAGATTCTGCACCCACTCGAAGTAGGAGACGATCACGCCGCCGGCGTTGGCCAGGATGTCGGGAAGGACCACGATCCCGCGAGCGGCCAGGATCACATCCGCACCCGGCGTGGTGGGTCCATTGGCCGCCTCCGCGATCAGCTTGGCCTGGATCCGATCGGCGTTCTCGGTCGTGATTTGGTTCTCCATCGCCGCCGGGATCAGGATGTCGCAGTCGAGTTCGAGCACTTCCGCCGCGGAGACCGTGGCCGCGCTGGGGCTCCCTGCCACCGTTCCGGTGGCATCTTTGGTGGCGCACACCGCCGCGACGTCCAGTCCCCTGGGGTTGGCCACTCCACCCTTGGTGTCCGAGACGCCCACGATGGTGGCTCCGGCATCGCCGAAGATGGTGGCGGCGTAGCGCCCGGCGTTGCCGAATCCCTGAATCGCCACCCGGGCGCCGGCGATGCCCTGCAGGCTGGGCATGCGCCCGGCGGCCAGAAAACGCTCGGTGCAGAAGTAGACCCCGCGGGCGGTAGCTGTCGACCGACCAACGATGCCGCCGAGGTCGAGCGGCTTGCCCGTGACCACAGGGAGGCTATTGGTGCCCCGGTGCATCATCGAGTAGGTGTCGTAGATCCACCCCATCGTCTGGGCGTCGGTGTACATGTCGGGGGCGGGGACATCGGTGTGAGGCCCGATGTTGTCGCCCAGGGCGGCGATATAGCGGCGGGTGATGTGGCGCTTCTCCTCGAGTGACAGCCGCGATGGGTCACAGGTGACTCCGCCCTTGGCTCCGCCGAACGGAATCGCGGCCAAAGCGCACTTCCACGTCATCCAGGTGGCGAGGGCTTTGACCTCGTCTTCGTTCACCAGGGGATGGAACCGGATGCCCCCCTTGCCCGGTCCCCGGCCGGTGTTGTGGGTGACCCGGTAGCCCTGGAAGGTGTGGACCAGGCCATCGTCCATGACCACCGGCAGGGTGACGGTCACGATCTTTTCGGGAGCGAACAGCCATTCCTCCATGCCCTTCCAACCGTTCCGGGTGTCGACATAGGGGAGGGTGTTGTCGAACTGGGTTCGGGTGATGGTGTGGGGATTGAGGTCTTCGGCCATGATTCCTCCGCTGTCGCTATCTGACCCGATCCTGTTCTAGTCCGTTGCGTCGATGGATTCAGCGCGTGATCCGCACCGGCAGGCGATCGACGCCGCGAAAGACCAGGCTGGGGGTGCGCGGCGGCTCCGCCACCAGCAGTTCCAGGGACCCCGCCCGCCGCACCAGTGCGCCCAGTGCTGCTTCGATCTCGACCCGGGCGAGGGGAGCCCCGAGGCAGAAGTGGGTGCCCAGTCCAAAGGAGACGTGCGGGTTGTCCGACCGAGCCGGGTCGATCCGCTCAGGTGCCGAGAACGCGTCGGGATCGTGATTGGCGGCGCCAAAGAGCAGCCCCACCTTGTCGCCCGGGGAGAGCCGGACTCCGGACCACTCCACCTCGTCCAGCACCCAGCGCTCGAACATTTGGAGGGGAGCATCCCAGCGCAGCAGCTCGTCGGTGGCCGTGGAAAGCAGCGTGGGGTTGTTACGCAGCGCGGCGAACACCTCGGGATGGCGGGCCAGAGCCAACACCGCATTCCCGATGGCATGCACCGTCGCTTCGTGGCCCGCATTGAGGATCAGGATGCAAGTGGCGACGATGTCGTCATCGGGGAGGCCCGAGGTGGCGGCCAATTCTGAGATCAGATCGGTGCCCGGTCGGGCGCGCCGATCGGCGAGCAGTTCGCGCAGGTAGTCGCCGAAATGGGCGATGGCAGCCTCGGCGCGTTGCTCTTCATCGGGAGTGACATTGAGATCGAACACCCGGACGATGGCGTGCGACCAGGCGAGCAGGTCCGGGGTGCGCTCCCGGGGCACACCCATCATTTCCGCGATCACCGCCACCGGGATCGGAGCGGCGTAGTCGGCCACGGCATCGAACTCTGTCCGGTCGCCCAGTTCGGCCAGCAGCCCCGTGGCGAGGGCTGTAATGGTTTCCCGCTTCACCTCCGCCCGGCTCCGGGTGAACGATCGGCTCACCGCGGAACGAATCCGGGTGTGCTCGGGTGGCTCGAGATCGATGAAGGAGCCGCGCACCATCCGGTACCACTGGGGGAGATGCTCGGGATAGGTACGCCGGTCCACTTGGTCGAGGGGCAGGACGTGGCGGATGTCCCGGCCAAAGCGCTTGTCGCGCAGGATCCCGGTCACGTCGCCGTGGCGGGCGAAGAAGGTAAGACCCCAGGACGGGTCGAATGCCGGTCCCGCCGCCCGTAGGCGGACGTAGGTCGGATACGGGCTGCGGACGAACTCGGGGTCGTAGGCGTCGAAACCGGCCACCGGCCGAGACTACCCCTCGCCCGCGGTGACATGACTGATGTGCGGGATCATGATGCAGGCGTCGGCCAGGGCATCGAAGTCGCCCTCTTCCAGGCGTTGGTACACCTCGTCGTCGGCCGCACCGGGTTGAATCCACACGGTGCGCAGTCCAAGGCGAGCGCACTCGTCGAGCACTGCCAGGGTGCGGGCCGGGGGCACGACGATGTTCACGATCGTGGGCGGTTCCGGAAGGTCGGCCAGCTCACGCCAGCAGGGATCGCCGGCCACCGAGTCGCGATAGGGATTCACGGCTCGCACCGTCACCCCCTTGGCACGCAGGTCCCGGTAGATGACCCCGCCGTACTTGGCCGGGTGGTCGGTGGCTCCGACCACCGCGACGACGGTGTCGGGCCGGCCGAGCAAGTCGACGATGGGGTTCACTGCTGTCCTTTGCTCGGTTTCCGAGCCGACTTCGCGTCGGGGTACGCCGTCGATACCGTACCGTCATGCGGGTCACAGCGTCCGCCATCGCGTTCTTGTTGGTTGCGACATGCTCGGGAGACACGGCCCCGGAAGTCACCCCGAGGCGATCATCGAGGCCGTATACGAGCAGGCGGTCACGGTCGTGCCGCACCCGGTGCTGGGATCACCGCTGATTCTTCCCCACGATCGGGACTCGGCACCTTCCGGATGAGACCCCAGACCGTTGCCGCGATCGCGCCTGCCAGCACCCAGGTGATCGGGAAGGGCCGGCGCATCACGGTCAATGTCAACGGATCGTCCCCGCCCAGGCGGGACACGATGCCGGCGCCGAGGAGGCCGCCGACAAGCGCCAGGCGCAGCAAACGCCCCCGATAGCCGCGCTGCTCGCCGGTGGAGGCGAGGAGGGCGGGGACGGCGGCGACGGCGACCGCCATTGCCAACCAGGTGGCGGCACCGGCGAGCAAAGCCGCCACCTCGCGCAGCAGCAGGGTCACCCGCTGCCCTTGGCGGCCTTCATCGCCCGCTTCTGTTCGCGGAGCACAGCCACCTTGTCGAAGGAGTCGACGTCGGCGATCGAGGGCCAGTCGGCTGCCGCCTCCTCCCAGCCGGGCGGCCCGGCGCCGAGGCGCTTGCCCACCACCCCGACGAAAATCCGCGCCTTCGCCTTGCCGAAGCCGGGCAGCGCCTCAAGACGGCGCAGCAACTCGGCGCCATCCTTCGCCTCCCGCCACAGGCGATCCGGCTTGCCGCCGTAGTCGGCAACGATCACCGCGCACATATCGCGACACCGGCGGCCCATCGAGCCGGGAAAGCGATGCAGCGCCGGGGGTCCGGCGAACACCCCGTCGAGAACGGTGTCGTCGAGCGCGGCAACGGTGGCCGCGTCGAGGGTTCGTCCCAGCCGTTCGGCGAGAAGATGTGGGGCGAAGAAGGCGCGCTCCATCGGAAACTGCTGGTCAAGGAGCATTCCGATCAGCAGCGCGGTCGGGTTGGCGGCGAGGAGCCGGTTGGCGGCGGCGTTGTCGGTGAACGGAAGCGAGTCGGGGGTCACGGCGGTCCACGGTAGTGCCCACCGCCGAAACCGGTCGCCGGGGCGGGTAGCCTGCGACCCGCCGCCAATCGGGGATTCACCGTGGAGGAGATGCGCAGCCTCGAGGACCTGCTCGAATTGCAGTCGCTCGACTCCGCCATCGATCGCCTGCTGGATCGGCGCACCCATCTTCCCGCTCTCAGCAGTTTTCGCGCCGTGCACCGACGCCTGGAGACTCTCGGCGCCGACATTGCCGCTTCCGAGGTCGCCAAGAGGGAACTCGATCTCGCCGAGAGTCGCGCCGAGGGGGAGATGCGCCTCGATGAGGACAAGGTCAAGCGGGAAGAACAGCGGCTCTTTGCCGGAGTCGGTCTAACCGCCAAAGACCTCACCCACCTGCGCGATGAGGTCACCATGCTGCGGGAGCGTATTTCGCGGCGCGAGGACGAGACCCTGGCGCTGATCGAGCAGCAGCAGGCCGCGGTCACCGCCCTGGCCCAGCTGGCTGAGGAACGGTCCGCGGCCAACGATGCGAAGGCAGTTCTCGAGTCCGAGATCGCGGCCGAGTGGAAGGTGATCGACGCCGAACTGGCCCGGCTCGAGGCCCGCAAGGCGGAGCTGACGCCGACGATCGACCCCGAACTGATCGAGCTTTACGAGGAGATCCGGCCCATCAAGGAGGGCGTGGCGGCGGCGGCGCTCACCGACGGCGTGTGCAGCGGCTGCCATCTCAGGCTGTCGGCTGCCGAACAGATCCAGGTGCAGCGCTCGTCGCCACCGCGATGCCTGCACTGCCGACGCATCCTGGTCATGCATTGAGAGCGAGCGGTCTGACTCACGTTCTCTATTGCGACGGGGCGTCGCGGGGGAACCCCGGGGAGGCGGCCTACGGCTTTGTGCTTCTCGACCCGGCGGGGAAGGTGGTCACCGAGCGGGGCGAGACCTTGGGCACTGCCACCAACAACGTCGCCGAGTACCGCGGTCTGGTGGCAGGGTTGGAAGCAGCGGTGGCCGCCCGAGTTGCGGAGCTGGAGGTGCGTCTCGACAGCCTGTTGCTGGTGCGTCAGGTCTCTGGTGAGTACCGAGTGAAGGCAGCAGGGCTGAAACCGCTCCACCGGCGCGCGGTGGGACTGCTGGCGCGTCTGGGGCGGGTCAAGGTGGTGCATGTGCCCCGGGAGCAGAACACCCGGGCGGATGCCCTGGCCAATGCGGCTCTCGATGGCGGTGCGGCGTGATCCTGTGGCATCTCGGGATCACCGTGCTGGTAGTGCGCTACGTGTTCCGCGATCCCAAGATGGATTTGCGCTGGATCATGGTTGGCTCTCTGCTGCCCGACCTGATCGACAAGCCCCTCGGTTCCATCTGGTTCCACGACACCTTTGGCACCCATCGCCTCTTTGCTCACGCCCTGGTGTTCCCGGTCTTTTTGCTGTTTGCCGCGATGGCAATCACGCGGAGGGGCACCGCTCTCCGCAGGGGCGCGATAGCAGTCGTCATCGGTTGCTTCATCCATCTGGTCCTGGACGGGGTATGGACCAGTCCAGAGGCATTCCTGTGGCCCCTGTTCGGGTTCGACTTCCCCCTGGTGGCGGGATCCGACTTTGCTTCCCTGGTTTCGTCCTCGCTGCGCTCGCCACTGGTGTGGATCGGCGAAGTGCTCGGCCTCGCCTACCTCTGGTACCTGTGGCGCCGCCACCTGGCCGCGCCGGGAGCGCTGCGGCGCTTTGGCCGAGACGGGCAGATTCCGCTGCGGCCACCGCCTGCCGGGCGCTAACCCGGGTCGGGGTGGGCTTGGCGCCGGGTCTTGCCCAGCATCCGCAAGGCCGCAATCACTAGGAACCCGGCGAAGAGGCGTTTCAGCAGTGGGGCATCGAGCGCCAACGCGGTGCGGGCTCCGAGCACCCCGCCCACCACCCCGCCGGCGCCGAGCAGCAGTGCCGTGCGCCAGTCGACGCGCCCCGCCCGGGAGTGCACGTACGCCGCCACCAGCGTCGTCGGGATGATGACCGCCAGTGATGTGCCCTGGGCCTCGTGCTGGGCGACCGCAAACAGTGTGACCAGTGCCGGCACGAAAACGATTCCGCCCCCGACCCCGACGATCGAACCCAGGGTTCCGGCGCCGAGCCCGACGAGGATGAGCCCCACCTCGGTCACGCCGACAACCACAGGTCGGCGGCGGCGAGGAACGCCACCACGACAAACGCCCGCGCCAGCCACACCGGAGAGATGCGGGCGATCCGGCGGGCGCCCAGCACCGCCCCCGCCATGGAGCCGATCAGCAGCAGTCCGGCGTAACCCCACTTCACCTCGCCGCCGACCATGAAGGGGACGGTCGCGGCGGTGGCCGAAGCGACGATCGCGGCCAGCGAAGTGGCGTGGGCGCGATGCTGCTCGAAGCCGAGGAGCAGCACGAGACCGGGAACCAGGACCACGCCCCCGCCGACGCCGAACATGCCGCCTACGAATCCGGCAGCCAGGCCGAGCCCGGACCCGGCGGCAATGCGTCGCATTCGGGCATCGTAGGGAGCACTGACAGGGTGCCTCGGGTGCAGCTGGCGTTCAGTCCGGACGCTCGGGAGAAGTGGCAGCCACGCGGCGAGCGCTCGTTGGCGCGCCAGTTGTCAGCCGTCGGCTCCCGCCCGCAGGGCGGGGATCACTTCCTTGCCGATCATCCCAATCGTCGCCTCCTGATCCAACGAGGTGATCTGGAAGGCGACGATATCGGCGCCGATTTCATCCACCAGCGGTCGATATGCGGCAATGATGGCGGCCGCGTCGGGCACGATGGTGTACCGGCCCAGCACCTCTTCCCGGGGCATGGCATCGGCCCGTTCCCGCAAGTCCTGGGGGTCTACCGCTTCGAGGCGGCCCGGGGCGCGCAGCCCCCGCCATGAGGTGAGCGCCTGCCATGCCTCGTCCGGTGTAGAAGCGTGGATCGACCACCGGGTGGCCAGCACCCGGGGAGCGGGGCGCCCCAACGCGGCGGCGGCGGCGCGGGCCGGGTCGATGACCTCGGTGAAGGTGTCGGCGGGAACCTTGACGCTGGTGATGATCCCATCCGCGAACTCGGCGGCCAGCGCAGAGGACTTGGGTCCGCCCGATGCCATCCAGATCGCCACCCGTCCCAGGGGAGGGCTGTAGAGCTTGGCCCGGTCCGTGCGATACCACTTTCCCTCGAAGGTGAGCTTCTCGCCGTCGAGGAGCCGACGCATGATCTGCATAGCCTCACGCATCCTTCCCGCCCGCTCGGCGTAGCCGGGGAAGGTGTATCCGAGTGGTCCCTCATTGATGTTTTCTCCGGTGCCGACCCCGAGGTCGAATCTTCCGCCCGAAAGCCGATCGAGGGTGGCCGCAGCCTGAGCGACCACACCCGGGTGGTAGCGGAACAGGGGAGTGGTGACCCCGGTGGCGATCCGCACCCGCGTGGTGGCTTGGGCCATGGCTCCGATGGTGGCGAAGGCGAAGCCCGCCGCGGAGTGATCGTCCACCCAGGGATGAAAGTGTTCCGAAACCAGGAGGCCGTCGAACCCGGCAGCTTCGGCGACGACCGCGTGACGGACCAGCGTCTCGGGCTGCCACTGCTCGTGCCCGCAGAAGTAATAGAACTGAGTCAACGCCCCGACTCCTCGCTATTCGACCGGAACCCATTGTCGCGTAATACGAACTCGAACCCTGGAGCGGGGCCGATGGCGGATTGCTGCCCGGGAGTCAACCCGACCCGGCCCCTCACTCCCACCTCGACTCGGACGACGCGGGCACCCCAGTTCCCGTAGGCTCCACCCCGCCAATCCAGAAGGAGACACTGCGTGCAGAACTGGCAGAAGTACGCCGCCGAGGCGTACGGGACGTTTGTGTTGGTGTTGTTCGGAACCGGCGCAATCCTGGCGACGAATGGTGATCCGGTGGGGATCGCCTTCGGGTTCAGCCTGGCCCTGCTGGCAGCCCTGTACACCGTCGGCCGGATTTCGGGTGGGCATTTCAACCCGGCGGTGTCGCTGGCGGCATTCCTCGACAAGAGGATGGCGCTCAACAACATGCTGTCGTACTGGGTGTTCCAGATCGTGGGTGCGGTCCTCGCAAGCCTCGTCCTGGCTTTTGTGACCACCAAGGAAGCCGTCGCGCTCACGGTGACTGCCCTCAACCCCAGCGTCGAGCCCTTTCAGGGTTTCGTCTGGGAGGCGCTCCTCACAACGGTGTTCGTGATGGCGATCCTGGTGCTGGCCCGGCGGCGTCGGGGCCGGCGCTCCCGGTTCCTGGGAGTCGCTCTGACACTGGCGGCGGTGAACTTCGCCGGCATGGGGATCAGCGGGGCATCGGTAAACCCGGTGCGGTCGTTCGGCCCGGCCCTGGTAAGCGGCGAGTGGACTGACATCTGGGTTTACGTCGCTGGCCCAGTTCTGGGCGCGATCGTGGCGTGGGTGTTGTACAAGGTGATCGTGAGCGGGGACATGGACTTCACCGTCGGTTCGGCGTCGACCCCGGCGGCAGCCGCGGTCGCGGCGCCGCCCAAGAAACCGGCCACCGCGGCGCGCAAGCCGGCGGCAAAGAAGCCCGCGGCCAGGAAGCCCGCGGCCAGGAAGCCCGCGGCGAAGAGGTAGTCACCGCGTGGTGAGTTGGTTGGGGGCGCCCCAGGGGCGCCCCCGGCGCGTGGTCGCGCTCAGTTACTCCAGGCTCGTAGGGCGAGCACGACCATCGTCATCAGAACCACAAAGGCCACCACCGGGATCCAGAGCAGGTGTACCCAGCCCCGCCCGCGGCGACGGGCGGAGACCTGGCGCACCGCGATCACGCCGAAGAGAATTCCTGCCGCCGCCCACGGCCAGAAGCGCAGTTCGCTGTCGGTGACCCGATCGGCAACCAACCAGGCGAAGAATCCGAGCGAGAATCCGGCGGCGATGCCGAGGATGCTCTCGTAGAGGACGCGGCCGAGGCCGGGACGGCGAGAGGACTCTTGGTTCATCGGATGATTCTCCTACTCCCGCGCCGGTCGAAGGATGAGGGCCCCATCCGTAGAGGGGGCGCATTCAAATCGACTCGCCCCGGGATCAGGTGCCGGCCCAAGATGGGCCGACACCTGATGAGTGCCTGCGTGCGATTTGCATGTGCCCCGGGGGCCCTCATGGTTTGTTGAGTCCGCCTGTAAGCCGGATTCTGTGCCGGCCGAAGCCGGTGGCGATCATCTGTCTGGGCCTGCCGTTGCCGACGGGCTCGTTGCGGCCAACCCGGGACGTGACGGGCGGGCCACCCTGTCCCTGCTCGGCCTTGCTCCCGGTGGGGTTTGCCGATCCGCCCGGTCGCCCGGGACGCTGGTGGGCTCTTACCCCACCGTTTCACCCTTGCCTGTGCCAAGGAACCCGGAGGGTTCCCCGCCATCGGCGGTCTGCTCTCTGTTGCACTTTCCGTCGGGTCGCCCCGCCTGGGTGTTACCCAGCACCGTGCCCTGTGGAGTCCGGACTTTCCTCGGCGTACCGCGATCGTCCAGCGGACTCAGGCAGCAGTATGGCCGCCGCAGAACGCCTAGGTGAGGTGCTCCTCGAGCGCCGCCACCCATCCGGCGGGCAACTTCCAATGGCGCCCGCCGTCGACCATGAGGCGAACATATCTCGCTTCCGGGGTGAGCGGCGCGCGCGCGGTCTTGCCGGCGACGTGGGTGACGACGTCGTGGCGCTTGCCCGCTCGATCCATGGCCTGCGTGGTGGTGCGCACCCGGCCCTCGCCCGCTTCGGCGGTGTCGATGCGGGTGAGATCCGCATTGGGGACCGTAAAGACCGCTCCCCAGACCGTATTGCCCGGCAGGGGGCGCACCGAGGGGAGACCGCCTGACCCGTTGCGGATCGTGTACTCCATTTTCCACTCCGGGAGGTGGGCGATGAAGCAGAACTCCGCCTCTGGAGCCACCGTGGCGAGGCGGGCGGGCGAAATATTGGCGTCGTAAGCGAAGTAGAGCACTCGGGCGACTTCCTGGTTCGACGACGGCGGCAGAGTGTACCGGGCCGCGCCATCGGGTACTCACGGGAACCGCATCGGGTGGTCTCAGCGTCTTTACGGGGCGGTCCTCGAACCAGCCTCCGTGGCTTTCGTGGGCCGCGGGCACAACCGGCGAAAGGGAAGCATGCGCACCCAGCCCCTCACCGAGGCCCTGCTCGTGGACCTCGACGAGCGTCCCTGGGCGGCTTACGCCGCCTGCCGTGGGGTAGATCCCGACATCTTCTTCCCCGCCGAAGGCGACGATGGCGCCGCCGCGGTGAAGATCTGCCAGGGGTGCCCGGTGCAGGCTGCATGCCTGGAGTGGGCGCTGGATTCCCGGGTCCGATATGGGGTGTGGGGCGGTACCACCGAGGGCGATCGGCGCCGTCTCAGCCGTCGCAGCGCCTAGGCCGGTCCGTCCCCAATGTCCGGGGTGCCACAATGCGGGCATGGCCCATGCCCCGGTCCGTCCTGGTGACTCCGATCCCAAGGACTTTCTCGACACCGATGCGCTGCTCTCTGCCGACGAGAGGCTGATCCGCGACACGGTCCGCCAGTTCGTCGCCGATCGCATCCTCCCCGAGGTGGCGGAGTGGTTCGAGGCAGGCACCTTCCCCAAAGAACTCGCTAAGGAGATGGGGCGTCTCGGGCTGCTCGGGATGCACCTCGACGGTTACGGATGCGCCGGTACCAGCAACCTGGCCTACGGCCTGGCTTGCACCGAGCTGGAATACGGCGACTCCGGCACCCGCTCATTCGTGAGCGTCCAGGGTTCGCTGTCCATGTTTCCGATTCATGCCTTCGGGTCGGAGGAGCAAAAGCAGCGCTGGCTCCCTGCCATGGCCGCCGGGGAGGCCATCGGGTGTTTTGGTCTGACCGAGGCCGATGCCGGCAGCGATCCCTCCGCGATGCGCACCAACGCCCGCAGGGACGGATCGGACTGGATCCTCAACGGGTCGAAGATGTGGATCACCAGCGGGGGCATTGCCGACGTCGCCATCGTCTGGGCGCAGACCGACCAGGGGATCCGCGGCTTTGTGGTCCCGACCGCCACCAAGGGTTTCCACGCCAACGACATACACCACAAGCTGTCGCTGCGGGCCTCGGTGACCAGCGAGCTGGTGTTCACCGACCTCCGTCTTCCCGGCGATGCCGTGCTGCCCGAGGTCAGAGGGATGAAGGGACCGCTGTCCTGTCTCAACGAGGCCCGTTTCGGGATCGTGTTCGGCGTAGTCGGCGCCGCCCGGGCCTGTTACGAGGCGGCACTGGACTACGCCAAGACCCGCATCATGTTCTCCAAGCCGATCGCCTCGTTTCAGCTCGTCCAGCGTCAGCTGGTCGAGATGATGGTGGCCAGCAACCGGGGGATGCTGCTCGCCATGCATCTGGGACGGATGAAGGACGCCGGCACGCTGACCTCGTCCCACATCAGCGTGGGCAAGCTGGACAATGTCCGTATGGCGCTCGAGGTGGCGCGCACCGCCCGTGGAGTGCTCGGAGCCAACGGAATCACCCTGGAGTATCCGGTGATGCGGCACATGAACAACCTGGAGTCGGTGTTCACCTACGAAGGCACCAACGAGATCCACACCCTGATCCTGGGCCAGGCGATCACGGGTATCCCGGCGTTCTCGTGACAGGAACGCTCCCGACGCGGGAGGCGTTGTAGCGGAGTGCGACGCCTGGCCCCGCTCGTTCTCGTAGTCGTCGCCTGCGGGGGAACCGCCGACACCGCCTCTCCCACGACGGCGGCGCCGACTACGACCGTGATCGCCTCCACCACCGTTGCTCCCGGAGCGACCACGACGACAAGTGCCGCGACCACGACCACGGTTCGAGTGCGCCCCGAGGGAGACCAGGCGCCAGACTTCACGGTGCAGTTGGGGGAGGGAGGCACCTTCACCCTGAGCGAGCACGGCCGCCCGGTATATCTGCTCTTCTGGGCGGAGTGGTGAAGCAGCTGTTCACGGGAGTTGCCCGTGGTCGATGCGGTCGCAGCCGACTACCTGGATCAGATCACCTTCCTCGCCGTCGCCGGGCGCAGCAGCGAAGCGGCATCACGGGAGCGCGTCGGGGTGTGGTTCGACCCGGACCGAATCCTCTGGTCCTACGACGACTTGATGTGGGAGCGCTACGCCGTCGGCTACCAGCCCCGGTCGTTCCTCATCTCTAGTGACGACGTCATCATCGGGGGCTGGTTCGGCGCCCTGAGCGAAGCGGAGCTGTGGGCGCAGCTGGATCGATTGGCGACGGCCGGTTGATCGCGCCGCTTCCGAGAATCACGAGTTGGTTCTCCGACTCGACGCGCTGATCCCCGGCCAGGTGATCACCAGGATCTCGCCCTTCGAGCAGGTACGACACACCAGGCCGCCCGATTGACCCGACAACGCGTCGGATTGATTTCGACTCGTGGTCGGTGCGCTACGGACATATCTTGCGCCCGAACTGGCGGCGATTGGGAGGGGTCGCGGACGCGTGGCGAGCTTGACCAGCCTGTCCTTTGCATACCCGTCGGTGCCTTCGGCCCGTCGGGCCCAGTTGTCGCTGCCGGGCTCCGGCCTCGATCGGGCCCATGGCCGCCTCCACTCCAGGGGCCATCAGGCTTTTCTCCTCTCTACGTGCCTGCGGGTGGAGATTGCTTGGACCGGAGGCCTGGATACCGCGCCCGAGATCCTGGCGTGCCTCTATGGGGAGGAGTCGTCCCGGGACCTGGGCGTGGCTCGGACCGACGAAGCCGCCTTCGTTCATCTGTGTCGTGTTGCGGCCGGGTTGGACTCACCCTTGATCGGAGAGCCGGAGATCTTGGGCCAGTTCCGGCATGCCGTGGCGGCGTCCCACGAGGCTGCACCGGTTTCGGGCGAGTTGGGGAGGGTGCTGGAAGCCGCGATCGGCATCGGTAGGAACACCCGACGGCTGCTGGGCGACGCGCCGCGGGGATCGATGGCGGCGCTGGCCGTCAGCGCGGCGGCGCCTCTTGGGATGGTGGCGATCCTGGGTGCCGGCGCCATGGCTCGCGCCGCAGCGGAGTTGCTCGATGCCCGCCGGGTCACGATCTTCGCTCGCCGGCCGGAGCCGGTAGCAGGTCATCACCCCCGTGCCTGGGGGGAAGCAGCCGGGGCACTCGCCAACTACCCGGTCGTGATCTCGACAGTCCCGGGCAAGGTGCCGCTGTTCACCGCTGAGTCCGTTTCCAGTGCTCTGGAGCGGCGGACCGAGCCGTTGTTGTTGATCGACCTGGGCATGCCCCCCGGGTTCGCACGACCCGAACCGGGCGATCCCGTTCGCTACCTCGGCGTGGATGATCTGGCTGCAGCTGCCAACGCCCACCATCCGGCGGCGGCAGAGGCCAGTGTCGTCAAGGCGGCGGCTGCAGCATGGCGTCGGCTCTCGCTCCCGGATCGGGCGGGAGTCGTGATCGCCGCACTCATCCAGCAGGCGGAAACGGCCGTGTCCGCGGAGGTGCCGCGGTTCGCGCAGCGGTTGTCGGGAGCGTCCGATCCGGAACGGGTGCTCAGCCAGCTTGCCCACACCGTGGCGCGGCGGGTTCTCCACTCGCCCATTTCCTTCATCGGCTCGTCTGAACGCGGTGTCGAAGCGGTAGAAGTGCTGGCTGAAGCGTTTGGAATCGACGATGACTGAGGTGCGCATCGCCACTCGTCGATCGCTTCTGGCGTTGGCCCAGGCGGGGCGGGTTGCCGACTTGCTGCGCGCGGCCCATCCCGGGATATCGGTGCGCCTGGTCGAGGTCGTCACCGCCGGGGACAAGGACCAGGGTGCCGCCATTGCCGATCTCGACGAGGCGGGAGCGTTTGTCCGCGCCGTGCAGGCAGCCGTGGTCGATGGAAGCGCCGACCTTGCGGTTCACTCTCTCAAAGATCTCCCCGTCCTGGGTCCGGATGAGTTGGTTCTGGCGGCGTTCCCGGAGCGAGTGTCGCCCTTTGATGTCCTCGTGGGCGCGTCCCTCGATGGACTCCCTGCCGGGGCGGTGGTCGGCACCGGCAGCCCCCGGCGGGCGGCGCAGCTCATGCAGCTGCGGCCCGATCTGAAGACCGTCGAGTTGCGCGGCAACGTCGATACGCGGGTTCGCAAAGTGGCCAGCGGCGACGTAGATGCCGCGGTGCTGGCCGAGGCGGGCCTGGACCGATTGGGAAGGTCCGATCTGATCGCGCAACGTTTCGATGTGGGGCAGATGGTGCCCGCGCCGGGGCAAGGGGCTTTGGCGGTAGAGGCGCGGAGAGGAAGCGGCAGCGCCGAGCTCGCCGAGACCATCGATGATGGTTCGCTCCGGATCCTCCTTTCCGCGGAGCGCCTGCTGCTGTCCGAGACCGGGGCTGGTTGCCGGTCGGCGCTGGGGGCTCTGGCCACCTGGGAGGCGGGGGAGATCAGACTCGCGGCCTTCGTCGCCGATGACAGGGGCCGGCGTCGGGCAGTCGCACTCGGCCCAAGTCCCGCAGCTGTGGTGGCGGAAGTGCGGAAGGAGCTGGGGCTGTGATCCCCGTGGCAGTGACGACCGATCGTTTCACTCAGGTTGCGGAGGCTTTCGACCTGGTTGGCCTGGCACCGGTGTGGCTGCCCTGCGTCCGGGTCGAGCCAGCCGATGAGGGAACCTTGGCTCAAGCCCGGGAGGCGGCCGCCAATGCTGGCCTGTTGCTGATCAGCTCGGTCCGCACTCTCGACGTGCTTTGGCCTGACGGAGCGATGCCAGCGGTGGCGGTGGCTGCGGTGGGCGAACAGACAGCCGCAGCCGTGGCGGCGAGAGGAGGGCGGGTGGAGTTGATGGGACGAGTCGGCTTCGCCGACCTCCTCGAGCTGGCGGCCGACCGGCTCCGGCCCCACCCGGTCGTGTTTCCGCATGCGGCCGGGGCGGATCCGGTGGCTTTGCAGGACCTCGCCAAGGCGACCACCGACCTTCGTGCGTTCGCGGTGTACCGCACCGTCCCGATAGCGCCCGAGCTCACTGACGTGCAAGCAGCAGCATTCGCCTCCCCGTCGGCGGTGGCGGGGTGGCTGCTCTCTCGCCGCCTCGATGGTCTCGTGGTCGGGGTGATCGGTCCGACGACCTGGGAGGCGGTGGCGCGCTACCGGATGCCGGATGTGATCGCTCCCCAACCACACCATCATGCGCTGGCTTATGCCCTGGCGTCCTTTCTGGAGGTAGCAGTTTGAGCGGCTTTCCGACCGTGCGTCCCCGCCGTCTCCGGATGACCGCCGCCTTGCGCCGCGCGGTGGCGGAGACGCGCCTTCATCCCGCCCAATTTGTGCTCCCCGTGTTCGTTGTTCCCGGGGAAGGGGTGAGGAAGCCAATCGCGGCCATGCCCGGGCACGCCCAGCTCTCGGTCGACCAAATGGTTCCTCTCGCCAAGGAGGCGGCGGCGGCTGGGATCGGCGGCATCATCTTCTTTGGAATCCCCGAGGACAAGGACGAGGTCGGTTCATCGGCTTGGGATCCGGTGGGGCCGGTCCCGCGGGCGCTCCAGGCGGTAGCGGCTGCTGCCCCCGAGCTGGTGCGCTGGGCCGATGTGTGTCTGTGCGAGTACACCAGTCACGGGCACTGCGGGCCGCTCCGAGGAGAGATCGTAGACAATGACTCCACTCTGCCGCTTCTCGCTCGGGCGGCGGTCGTCTATGCGGATGCGGGCGCCGAGGTTATCGCCCCCTCTGACATGATGGACGGTCGAGTCGGGTCCATTCGCTCCGCCCTCGACCAGAAGGGCCACGCCGACACTGTGATCTGTTCGTACGCGGTCAAGTACGCCTCGGGCTACTACGGACCTTTCCGCGAGGCGGCGGGTTCCGCTCCGGCGTTCGGCGACCGGCGTTCCCATCAGATGGACCCCCGTAACGCCCGGGAAGCCATCAGGGAGGCGCGCCTCGACGTGGCAGAGGGTGCCGACATGGTCATGGTGAAACCGGCCGGTCCCTATCTGGACATCGTGCGCCAAGTGCGGGATCAGGTAGAGGTGCCGGTCGTTGCTTATCAAGTCTCGGGGGAGTTCGCGATGATCGAGGCCGCCGCCGCTCGCGGATGGATCGAGCGAGACCGCGTGATGCTGGAGTCCCTCACCGGCATCGTGCGAGCCGGGGCCGGGATCGTCCTCACCTATTTCGCGTTGGACGCGGCTCGGCTCCTGGAGGAGGCGCAGTGACCTCCAACTCAACGAATGTTGGTGCCCGCCAGCGTTCCGACCGTTGGTATCGGCGAGCCACCGCGGTCATGCCGGGTGGAGTCAACTCGCCGGTGAGAGCCTTTCGGGCGGTCGGTGGCACCCCGCCGTTCATCGAGGCGGGACGCGGTGCGCGACTCCGGACGGTCGACGGAGAAGAGGTGGTCGACTTCATCGCGTCCTGGGGCGCCCAGATTCTCGGCCACGCCCGCCCCGAGGTGGTCGAAGCAATTCGAGAGGCGGTCGGCAGGGGCACTTCATTCGGACTACCCACGGCTTCCGAGGTGGAGTTGGCAGAGTTGATCTGCTCGCTCATCCCTTCGGTGGAGGTGGTGAGGATGGTGAACTCGGGCACCGAGGCGACGGCCAGTGCACTCCGGCTGGCTCGGGCGGCCACTGGACGCTCCGCGGTCATCAAGTTCGAAGGTTGCTATCACGGCCATGGCGACGCCTTTCTGGTCAAAGCCGGCTCGGGTCTGGCCACGTTCGGTCATCCTTCCAGTCCGGGTGTCCCATCGGGCACCGCCTCCGACACCAGGGTGGCCCGGTACAACGACCTGGGCTCGGTTGCACCGCTCCTGGCCGACGAAGGGGTGGCAGCGGTCATCGTGGAGCCGGTGGCCGGCAACATGGGTTGCATTCCCCCCATTCCCGGGTTTCTCCCCGGGCTGCGGAGCCTCTGCGACACCCATGGGGCGCTGCTGATCTTCGATGAGGTGATGACCGGTTTCCGGGTGGCACTGGGGGGAGCCCAGGAGCGTTATCGAGTCACCCCCGACCTCACTGCATTGGGGAAGGTGGTTGCGGGCGGGACCCCGGCCGCGGCCTATGGCGGAAGGGCCGACTTGATGCGCATGATTTCCCCCGACGGGCCGGTTTACCAAGCGGGTACTTTGGCGGGCAACCCGATCGTGACCGCGGCGGGTCTGGCCACCCTGCGCTACCTTGCCGATCATCCAGACCTGTACCAGCGTTTCGATGCGGCGGGAGAGAAGTTTGCCTCTGGAGTGGGAGCCGCTCTGCAACGGTCCGGGCTAACCGGGGTGGTCAATCACGTCGGGGGAATGCTCGGGATGTTCATCGGACTCGAGCGGGCGCAGAACTGGGACGACGTCGCCGGTCTCGACCAGCCCCTGTTCCAGCGCTTCTTCCATGCGGCGCGCCAGCGGGGGGTTCTGCTGCCACCTTCGCCTTTCGAGGCCTGGTTCCTGATGGAAGCGCACCTCGACGAGACCCTCGACACCGCTATCGACGCCCTTGCCGAGGCAGTCGAGGAGGCGGTCCAGTGAGGTTGCTGCAAGCCATGCGACGGGAGCCGCTCGACCGCCCTCCCATCTGGTTCATGCGGCAGGCGGGCCGCTACCTACCCGAGTACCGGGAGTTGCGCGGCCGCCACTCCTTCAACGAAGCAATGCGTACCCCGGCGCTGGCGGCGGAAATCACACTGCAGCCGGTGCGCCGTTTCCCCCTCGACGCCGCGATCGTGTTCTCCGACATCATGACCCCGCTGGCGGCGATGGGGGTGACGATCGACTTCGATCCGGGACCTCGGCTGACGCCGCGCAGCGTGGCGGAGGTCGCCGGGTTGGGCGAGCTCGATCCGGCGCAGGTCGACTTCGTCGGCGAGACGATCGCAACGGTCCGGGCCTCCCTGGACCGAGAGGTGGCGACGATCGGCTTTGCCGGTGGCCCGGCCACCCTGCTCGCCTACCTGCTCGAAGGGGGAGGGTCGCAACAGTTCCCCACATTCCGGCGGGCATTCCATGACGACGATCCGGCTGAGGCGCTCGCCGTTCTGTCCCAGGCCATGCGCAGCTACCTGACCACCCAGATCGAGGCGGGGGCGCAGGTCGTGCAGTTGTTCGACACGTGGGCCGGCCTTCTTTCGCGGGAGCAGTTCGAGCGTTGGGCGCTGCCCGCGGCCCGGGAGGCACTGGCGGACCTGGGGGTGCCGACGATCTATTTCGTCCCCGGTGCGGTCCACCTCGCCGAGCTCATTCACCTGGTGGGCGCCACGGCCTATGGGGTCGACTGGCGACTGCCACTGGAAACGGCCTGGGAGCGGGTCGGGGTGACCTTTCCTATCCAGGGCAACCTGGATCCGGCGTTGCTTCTCGCCGAACCCGACCGGGTGCGGGCAGGCACCAGGCGGGTGCTGCAAGGTGCCGCCGGCCGGCCGGGCCACATCTTCAACCTCGGGCATGGTGTGCTCCCCGACACCCCTCTCGGTAGCGTCGCCGCGATGGTGGAGACCGTGGTCGGATGGAGCGGCCCGGTTGGCGTCGCGGCAGCGAGCGAAGCGACGCAGACCCGATGACTGCGCCCGAGACCCTCGAGGGTTGGTTTGCCCTTCACGACCTCCGCCGGTTCGACCGCATCGCTTGGAGCCGCTTGTCGGCCGAGGAACGAGGAAAGGCGTTGACCGAGGCGATCGAGCTCCTCGCTGCTTTCGAGCGGGTGGCAGACGCCCCCGCAGGACGCAGCGTCACTTACAGCATGATCGGACACAAGGCAGACCTGCTGATGTTCCATCTCCGACCCGAGGTCGGAGAGCTCCATGAGTTGGAACGAGCCTTTCAAGACACCCGGCTGGCCGCATGCACCACCCGTCCCTACTCCTACCTGTCGGTGGTCGAGATGAGCCGCCACGGGTCTCCGGAAGGTGCCGCCGAGAACATCGAGGACAGCCCGTATGTGCAGGCCCGCCTCTATCCGGAGATTCCGCCCCACAGCGCCTACGTGTGCTTCTACCCGATGAGCAAGAAGCGACAGGGCGGTGACAACTGGTACATGGTGCCCGCCGCAGAGCGCGGCGAACTCATGCGGGCCCATGGGCGGACCGGCCGACGCTATGCAGGGCGGGTGACCCAGATCGTCACCGGTTCGATGGGCCTCGACGACTGGGAGTGGGGGGTGACGCTGTTTTCCGACGACCCTCTCGAGTTCAAGAAGCTGGTCTACGAGATGCGCTTCGACGAGGTGAGCGCGCGCTTTGCCGAATTCGGCCCCTTCTACGTAGGCCGGCGCCTCCTCCCCGAGAGCCTGGGCGGGTGGCTCGGTGAGTGAGGACCATCGCCGGGGCGTGCTCCTTGTCGGCTTCGGCGGACCGGAGACCCTGGACCAGGTCCCGGCATTCGTGGCGAGCGTGCTCGCGCGCACGCCTCCTGAACACGTCGTCTCCGCTGCCATGGGTCGCTACCGGGCCATCGGTGGTGGCTCGCCTCTGCCTGCCACTACTCGGCGTCAGGCGGCCCTCGTCGGCGATGAACTGCGGCGGCGCGGACTCGACGCGAGCGTGTACGTCGGCATGCTCCACGCTCATCCCACCATCGATGAGGTCGTATCGCGGCTCGCGGCCGACGGCGTCCAAGATCTCACCGTGATCAGCCTGGCCCCCTATCGCTGCGAAGTGTCTACTGACGCCTACGAATTTGCCGTCGAACAAGCCCTGGGGGGAAGTGGCCCCCGGCTGCGCTTCGTTCCGGACTGGAACCTGGCGACCGGGTATGTGAGTGCGCTGGCGGACATGCTGGCACAGGCTCTCGAACCTGCTCCGCCGGATACACCGGTGATCTTCAGTGCCCATAGTCTCCCCGAGCGGATGATCGCCCAAGGCGATCCTTACGCCGATCAACTCGCGGCCACCGCCGGGGCGGTGGCCGCTCGCCTGGGACTTGGCAGATGGCACCTTGCCTATCAGAGCGTCAGCGCCGCCGCCCGGGAACCGTGGCTGGGGCCAGCGGTGGAACAAGTCATGGCGGGCCTGGCAGCGGACGGTGCCACCTCGGTCCTGGTCGACCCGATCGGGTTCATCTCCGACCACGTCGAGACCCTGTACGACAACGACATCGAGCACCGGTCTCAGGCCGAGGCGATGGGGCTCGGCTTCTATCGGTGCCGGTGCCTCAATCTCCACCCCGGCTTGATCGGAACCCTCGCCGAGCTGGTCATCGCTGCCGCCGATCATGGTTGACCGCCCCGCGGCACCGCAGGTCGTGGTCATCGGAGGTGGAATCTCCGGGCTGGCCGCCGCCCACCGCCTCGGGACGGCCGGAGCAAGAGTGGTGCTTCTCGAGAAGTCCCCCCGCCTGGGCGGGAAGGTGGCGACGGAACACTCCGACGGGTTTCTGATCGAGGCGGGCCCGGACAGCTTCGTAGCCGCCAAGGGGTCGGTGCTCGAGCTGGCCGGGGAGCTCGGCCTGACCTCTCGGGTCATATCGAGCCGCCCCGAGCACCGGGGATCGCACGTCTGGTGGCGAGGCCGGCTGCATCCCCTCCCCGAGGGGCTGCTGCTGATGGCGCCTTCCCGACTGGCGCCGCTGTTTCGGTCGTCGCTCTTGTCGTGGAAGGGCAAGATCCGGGTCCTCGGCGACCTGGTCCTCCCGCGCCGACGCGACGGCGCCGACGAGAGCCTCGAGTCGTTTGTGGTCCGCCGGCTCGGACGCGAGGTACTGGACCGGATCGCCGAGCCGCTGATCGCCGGCATCCACGCCGCCGAACCCGCCACGATGAGCCTCCGTGCGAGTTTTCCACGCTTCCTCGACATGGAGCGGGAGCACCGGAGCCTGATTCTGGCCGCCAGGTCGGCCGCATCGAAGCCGGCTCCTGGTGCCCTCAGCTACTTCACCAGTTTCGAGGCGGGCATGGGAGAGCTGGTCGCCGCGCTCGTGAAGGAAATGAAGGGAGTTGAGATCAAGACCGGCCGGGCGGTCACCCGCTTGACCCGGGGTGAGGACGGAACCGGGTTCGTTGTCGTGTTGGAGGATGGAAGCAGATACCCGTCCGCAGGGGTGATCCTCGCCACGCCCGCCCGCGAGTCTGCTGAGTTGCTGCAGGAGATGATTCCGGAGGCGGCTACTGCCATCGCCGGGATTCGCCAGGTTGCAACCGCTGCCGTGACCCTGGCATACCGCTCGGATGAGATTCCCCGATTGCCTGGCTCGGGGTTCGTCGTCCCGTCGGCGCAGCGGCGGCGGATCATGGGTGTTTCACTCCTCTCCCAGAAGTGGCAGGGGAGGGTCCCCGATGCGAGGTTTACGCTGCTGCGGGCCTTCGTCGGAGGTGCCCACGGGCAGCTTCTGGCTCTGAGTGGGCCGGACCAGCTGGTCGCTGTAGTGCGAGAGGAGCTGGCCGCTCTTGTCGGCCTCACCGCCAATCCGGTACTGGTGAGTACCCACGCCTGGGAAGGCGGCCTCCATCAGTACACTCTCGGCCACCTCGACCGAGTGACACGGGCCGAGTCGGTCGTGGCCAACTATCCCGGGTTGGCGCTGGCCGGCGCCGCGTTCCACGGAATCGGGCTGAATGAGTGCGTTCGATCGGGCCGGAACGCGGCGGAGACTGTGCTTGCTGCGACACCGGGCAAACTTCGGGTTCCGGTCCATCTCGATCCGAGCCCCTAGGGGGAGTTGTGATTGACGACACAGTGCGCCTTCACCCAGAGCGGACGCCCGCGGAACGGTTCATTCGCCGGCTGCTGCTCGTGGGCGATGCCGTCGACAAGAACGCGGTCTTTGGGGCGCGTCGGGCCACCACCACTGCCATCGTTGTGTCCGGCATCCGCTGCACCATCACGTACCTGCTGATCCCGATCCTGGCTCCGTTCGTAGGGCTCCTCAACACGCTGGGTAACCCGATCAGCCTCGTCCTCTCCTCTTTCGCCGTAGTGATGAGCGTCCGCGGAGTTCGGCGTTTTTGGATCGCCGACCACCGGGCGCGCCGGTCCTACACCGCTTTCATAGGTGTGATGCTCGTACTGCTGGCCGTAACCATCGTGCTGGACGTAGTGGCGATCATGTCCGGGTAGCGGCAGGGCAATGTCGGCGGCCCACCATGTGCGCCATTGGGCCGACGGCGGACCCACCAACCTGACCCTGTTATGCCGAAGACACCACCGCATGGCACACGAGGAAACCCGGCGACGGGAACGAGTGAATCGGCTTCGTGACTTCTGGCTTCGAGCCCGACCAACTCAAGGGAGGGACTGGCTAGGGATCGATGGCGGTCGCCATCCAGATCGCAGGCTCGTCGCCCCACCGGATGGACGCTTCCAAGCCCACCATCACCAGACCCTCAGTGCTAAGCGCCGTGGCCGGGACTGACGCCAAGGCCCTTGGCCATACCTGCCGCTGCGGTCCGAAATCGAAAGTCGCCTCGAAGGCCGGCCGGTCTGGGAGGCGATCCCACACCCTGCCGTCCGGACTCGACCACAGGACTAGGGTTTCAGCACCGAACGCCACACCAGCCATCCAGACACCGAACCCGCTGCACTCAACCGAATAGGCAGCGGTGCTTTCCGCGTCGAGGGTGGCGTCGCCGATCCGCTCCCAGGCTCGCCCGTCTTCGGACCACCAGACTGCTGCCCGTAGCTCATCGGATTCGGTACTACCCGTCTCGACCCCGACTGCTACAACACCGTCTGGGACCGCACATACGGACAACATTATCTGATCGCCCGGGCCGTCGAGGACGCCGTCATCTTGGATTCGCTGCCATGTAACACCGTCGGAAGACCACCACACCGCTCCGTCCAAATCGCCATCGGCGGTGTCGACACCCACGGCAACGAGGCCGCCATCCAATGGCGTCACCGCCAGAATTTCCTGGTTGCCAGTTCCGCCGAAGACGGACTCGACGTGGGTGACCCGGGACCAGCGGAGCCCGTCGGGAGATAGCCAGACCGCCCCATCCGCATCTCCGTCGACGTTCTGCAAACCGACGGCGACCACGCCATCGGGAAACGCAGCCACCGCGTCCATTCTCTGGACACCCGCTCCACCGAGAACTCCCTCATCATGGGCGACCCGCTCCCAGGATCGGCCGTCCAGTGAGAACCACACGGCGGCATCACCCTGGCCGGCGTCTTCGTGGATGCCGACAGCCACAAAACCGTTCGGCAATGCAGCCACCGAGACCATGCGCTGGCTGTCGGCTCCACCGAACGTCGATTCGTTGTGAGGAACCCGCTCCCAGGCCAAGCCGTCCGACGACCACCACGCAGCAGCATCGGTCTCCCCTTCATAGCCCTCAACAAAGGTGTCCTCTCCAACCGCGACCAGGACTCCATAACCGACGGCCACATCGAACATCCTCTGGTGACCCAGCTCATGCAGCGACTCCTCCGCAGCGGACAGCCGGGTCCACACCAATGACTCACCAGGAAACGAAACCACAGAGGCAGAGGTCACGGATTCAACGGTGACCCCACTTTGTGTGGAACCGCAGGCCGCAAGCAGCACGACAACTGCGACACCTATGTGAGCCCGAGTGACCAAGTGCATGTGCCCCCCGGTAACCGACATTGAGACGCTAGTCCACCCCGCCCACAGCAGTCGGTGATCTGAGGTTATTGCCACCCGCATCAGAGAACAGCGCTCGGTATCGGCGGCGCGCCGCTCCTTGAGTTCACTTTCGAGCAGCCGACCTGCCCGCGTGTTCTGCACCGGAGGGCGCTCGAGGCTCGTGTCCCCATCCTGGCTCGAGCGTATCCCCCCGACCGAGTGGGCGCGCCGATCACTGCTTTGCGTGTCGGCACGGGGGCCTCGCACTCATCAGGGCACCTCCGTGTGGGTGCAACTACCAAACCCTTGACAACCTGAGATTGCTGTGCCGTAGGCCCCACCGCATGGCACACGAGAACTGAGCGTCCCCGCCCGATTAGGGTCATCCCCAGGAGGTTCTATGGCGAATTGGTCCGGCTTCGTCCCCGTTCCCGGGGGGTCGCTGTATGCGGAGATCGACGGCTCCGGCCCGGCGGTATGTCTGGTGCATGCCGGGGTGGCCAACCTGCGCATGTGGGATGCCCAGGCGCCGCTGCTGACGAACCATCACACCGTCGTGCGCTACGACACCCGGGGGTTTGGCCGCACCGAGAGCGAAGCCGTCGGGTTCTCCAACCGGGCCGATGTGATCGCGGTCTTGGATCACGCTGGGGTGGAGCGGGCGGCTCTGGTGGGAGCGTCGCGGGGCGGGGTCATCGCGCTGGACACCGCGCTGGAGTTCCCGGGCCGGGTTTCCGGGTTTGTCTCAGTGGCGGGCGGAGTGTCCGGATACGAATCGCCGGTTCCGGGCGATGCGGTCGATTGGGACGAGGTGGAGGCTCACGAGAAGGCGAAGAATTGGGAGTGGCTTGCGGACTTCGAGACCCGCTTCTGGTGCGACGGGCCTGGTCAACCCGCCGATCGGGTCGATCCCGCTCTCCGATCTCTCATGCACGGGTGGATCCTGGACAACTATCGGGCGGAGAAGCCGGAGCCGACGCCCCGGCCGCTGCAGCCTGCGGCGGCGTTGCGGCTCGGCGAGTTGCAGGTGCCGCTACTGGTGATGGTGGGCCTCTTCGACGAGGCCCAGACCACGGATGCCGGGAGGTTCCTGGCCAAGACCACCGTGGCGCCACTGCTCGAGTTCGACACCGCCCACATGATCAACCTGGAACAGCCGGAGCGGTTCGGCGCCGCGCTGGGGGAGTTCCTCTCCCGGGTCTAGGGCTGAATCGACTCGGCGATCAGGATCGAATCCAGCGTGGTGGTGATGAGGGCGCGATCCACGGCTCCGGACACCTTCCCCACCACCAGCCCGGAGCGGTCGATGAAGAATGTCTCCGGCACCCCGCGCACCCCGAAGGCGATCGCCGCTCGGGAGCGGTCATCCATCGCCACCGGATAGGCCCGGCCCAACTCGTTGAGAAAGGCGTGGACGTCCTCGAGTTCCGACTGGTAGGCCAGGCCGAGAACGACCACCCCGGCCGATTCGTACTGCCGGGCGGCTGCGACCAGGACGGCGTGCTCGGCGCGGCAGGGGACGCACGACGGCGCCCAGAAGTTCACCACGAGCACCTTGCCCGCGAAGTCGGCCAGCGTCACGATGGAACCGTCGTCGATCGAGGTGGCCGCGATCTCGGGAGCGGGGAGGCCCACCAGCGGGGACGGGCTGAGCCGGGGATCGACCCCGAAGCGGGTGGCAAACACGACCGCCACCACGGCCAGCACCACCGCGGCGGCGCTCCAACCCAGCCACCACCAGGTCCGCTTCATTGGTTGGCCTCGGCGATCATGCGCTCTGCCTCGGCGACGATGTCCGGCGGGGCGAGACCGGAGTCGATGACCGCGTGCAGCAGTGGCACTGCGCCTGCCCGGTCGCCGAGGCCGTGATAGCGGGCGTTGGCCAGCAGCCAGGTGGCGAGCATGTCGCCGGGAACTTCCTCCAGGCTCTGCTCGAGCAGGGAGACTCCGGTGGCGGCGTCACCGGACAGGTAGGTCATCCACCCCATGTACATGAGGGCCTCGGCGTTGCGCTCGTCGCGCTCCAGCACCTCGAAGTAGTGGGGGAGGGCCAATGAGAATTCGCCGGCCTCGACGTAGCGTTGTGCCAGGGCGAGACGCATCGGGATGATGTCGGGGTTGGCGGCGACCACCGCCTCCATCTCCTCGGTACTCACCGAGTCGAGGTCGCGGGTGGTCGGGGTCTGCGGGCCGCCGGTGACGAAGCCGCCGGCGGGTCGCGGCTCGACCGCGTTGATCACGGCCACCACCAACAACACCGCCGCCACCGTGAAACCGGCGACCGCGGCGGCGATCCGGCCCCGGGAGCGGCCCGGTACTGGAGCCGCGGCGGGCGGCGCCTCGAGCGCCCGCAGTGCCACGGCGGCTTCTGTCTCGTACCGGGTTCGCAGCATGGCGGCGGTGGTGGGGTCGATCTCGCCCGCCGCCTCCTGATGGCGCACCGCGATCAGATCATCGAGGGCCCGGTCGCGCTGCTGCTCCAGGGCGGAACGGTTGCCGGTCACGGCGACTCGCGCTCCCGCAGAGCGGCCTCCACCCGGTGCCGGTCGGTCTCGTCCATGACGACGGCAGTGGGGCGGCGGCGGCGGCTGATGACGACGGCCACTCCGGCGATGGCACCGAGCACGGGGAGCAGCCACAGAAGAAGGGTGCGGCCGGAACCGGGAGGGTCGAGGAGCACGTCGTCGCCGTAAGTGGCAACGAAGAAGTCGATCACCTCGTCGTCGCTCCAGCCGGCGGCGACTCGTTCGGCGATCACCACGTGGAGTTGCCGTGCCAGGTCGGAGGGCGAGGAGGCGATCGATTCGCTTTCGCACACCGGGCACTTCAGGATCGATGCCAGGTGCTCCACCCGGTCGGAAGCGGACGGCGGAGAGGAGGCGAGTACTACCACCACCACCGCCAGTGACACCGCCATCACTGCAATGGCGGTCACGTTGCGCGCTCTTTCAGGCATCGGCGGACTCCACGACCTCGGCACGGGCGCGACGCCTCCCCAGGAACGACAGGGCCCCGCCACTGACCACGATCAAACCGCCGAGCCACAACAGCCACATGAGCGGGAAGCGGAACACGTCGATGGTGACGGCGGCGGTGCCCTCTGCGATGCGCACCAGGGACAGGTACAGGTCCTCGCGCAGCCCGGTGCGCACCGCTGGGGTGGGTACGGCCTGGATCTGATTGGGGTACTGGGTCAGCGCCGGTCGCAATTCGCCCAGTTCGGATCCACCCCGGGACACTGCGATCGCGGCACCGATCAGGGTGCGGTGGCCGTCGTCGATCGCGAAGGGCCCGACGTAGGTGAGGGTGTAACCGTGGACCACCGCAGCCTCGCCCGGCTGCAGGGTCACCGTGTCCCTGGTGTCGAAGGATCCGGAGAAGGCGATGGCCACCGCCACCAGAGCCACGCCGACGTGCGCCACCATCCCGCCCCAGTACCCGGGGTCGGATCGGTACAGGCCGCGGAGCGAGCGCAGGTAGGGATCGGGACGACTGCGGACGGTGCTGTGGGCCTGGCGCACGATCACCGAGATGATCAGCACTCCCAGCGCCACGGTGCCCAAGACGGTGATTGCCCGCACCCCGGCCACGGCGGCGGCTGCGGCGGCAACCGCGGTTACCTGCAACGGCCCCCGCAACCGCTCCCACATCACCTCGGCGCGGGCGCGGCGGTAGGGCGTGATGGGGCCGAGACCGACGGCGAAGAGCAACACCAGCGCGATGGGCACCGCGGCGCGGTCGAACCAGGGTGCCCCAACGGAGACCCGATCGCCGGTGAAGGCCTCGAGGACCATCGGATAGATCGTCCCCAGGAGAACGACGAAGGCGAACAGTGCCAGCAGCAGGTTGTTGAGCAGGAACACTCCCTCGCGGCTCGCCAGGGAATCGAGGCGGGGGGTGGAGGCGACCAGGTGCCCGCGGGCGGCGAACAGGCCGAATCCACCGACCAGCACCAGGAGGAGGAAGCCGAGCAGTACCGGTCCGATCGCCGACTGGGTGAACGAGTGCACCGATGCCACCACCCCGGAGCGGGTCAGGAAGGTGCCCAGGATGGTGAGGGCAAAGGTGCCGATGACGAGGGCCACGTTCCATGCCTGCAGCATTCCCCGGCGCCGCTGCACGACGGCCGAGTGGACGAAGGCGGTGGCAGTGAGCCAGGGGAGGAATGAGGCATTCTCCACCGGGTCCCAGGCCCAATACCCTCCCCACCCCAGAACCTCGTACGACCACCATCCCCCGAGCAGGACTCCGAGAGTGAGGAAGGTCCACGCGGTGAGCGTCCAGCGCCGGGTCCGCTCCAGCCACGTGGTCGTGCCATCGCCGGCGAGGAGGGCCGCGATGGCGAAGGCGAACGGGGCCGTCATCCCCACAAAGCCCATGTAGAGCATCGGGGGATGGATCGCCATCAGGATGTGGTTCTGCAGCAGGGGATTGGCTCCGGAGCCGTCCGGGGGCACCACGGCGAGAGTGCTGAACGGGTTGGCCACGGTGAGCATCATTCCGAAGAAGAACACCGCCACCAGTCCCATGACCGCCAATGCCGCCGCGCCCAGGCGATCGTCACGCCCGAGGCTGCGGTACACCCACATCACATACCCGGCGAGGACGAGTCCCCACAGGACGATGCTGCCCTCGAGCGCCGCCCAGGCGGCGGCGATGGTGAACAGCAGTGGGGTGTCACGGGTGTGGTTCTCCGCCACGTAGCGCAGCGAAAAGTCGTCGGTGAGGAGGGCGAGTTCCAGGGCGCCCATTGCCACGATCGCCCCGGTGAGCAGACCCCACACCGGGAGTCGCAGCGACGCCGGGGCCGAGCCGTTGCCGGCGTAGACCCGAAACCCGGTGACGGCGAGAGCGATGGCGCTGGCCGCGGCGATGACGACCCCGGCGATCCCGAGGACTGCGATCACGGGTAGCGCGAGTCGGGCGTGTAGACCCCGCCGTCCTCGGTCCGGTACTGCTCGTCGTGCTTGATGATCATGTTGTCGCTGGTAAAGGTGGTCCCATCCCACGTGCCCTCGACCACCACGCCAATCCCCTCACGAAACAACTGCTGGGGGACTCCGGTATGGCTCACCATGACCACGGCGGCACCATCCGTGATCTCGAAGCGAGTGCGGTCACCGTCGGTGACGATGGTGCCTGCCACCACCTGTCCGCCGAGGCGGAAGCGCCCTTCTTGGTGGGCGGCGGGATCGTCGACGATCTCGGAGGGGACCCGGTAGTACACGAGGTTGTCGCCCAGGTTGAAGACGAGAAACCCGATCAGGACTGCGAGCAGCCCGCCGGCGGCGATCAGAAAGAGTCGATAACGCTTCACCGCGAGCCCGCTCCGAGCCGGCGGCGGCGCACCACGAGTACCGACACGTAGGCGAGGAGTGTCCCGTAGACGACGGCGTAGGCGGCGATCACCCATCCCCAGTCGCTCATGGCCGCGCCTCCACCACAGGAGGGGGGGTGACTCCCGACCCGGCCACGGCTTCACCACCGTCGGCCATGAGGCGCTCGTCTTCGAGGCGGGCCACCTCGGCGCGCCGGCTCACCAACGCGGCGTAGACGACGGTGAAGGCGAAGACCGCGGCCATGAGGGCCGCCAAGAGCGGTCCATCGATCTGGGGGTCTCCGGGGCGCAGCACGGTCGGCGGCTGATGCAGGCCGCGCCACCACACCACGGAAAAGTGGACGAGGGGGATCTGGGCGACGGCGACGATGCCGTACACCGCCGCGCGGGCCGCGCGCCGATCGGGCTCGATGATGGCCCGGCGCAGAGCCAGGTAACCGAGGTACACGAAAAACATCACCGCGGTGAGAACCAGGCGGGCGTCCCAGGTCCACCACACACCCCACACGGGCTTGCCCCAGATACTTCCCGTCGCCAGCGCCAGGCCCGTGAACACGACACCGACCTCGGCGGAGGCGCCGGCAAAGTGGTCCCAACGGAGGCGGCGGGTGCGCAGGTAGGCCACGCTCCCCACCAGGGTGACGACGAAGGAGAGGTACGCCAGCCAGGCCGACGGCACGTGGACGTACATGATGCGCTGCAGGTTGCCCTGCACTGCGTCGGGGGGAACCACCAGCCCGAGAATCAGAGATGTCACCAGCAGCGTGGCGGCGGCGATATCCAGCGGCCTGATCACGACTCCTCCAGGGGGCGGGCGGTGAGCACTCCGGTCATCGCCAGGATCACATCCACGATGAAAAGCAACAGAATCCAGCGGAGGATACCGGCCCCGGCCCGCAAGCCTTCCGTCGCCTGTGCCGCGGCAAGCATGATGGGCACCGAGATCGGGACCACCAGCAATGGCGCCAGGCTGGCCCGGGACCCGAGCCCGGCCGCGACGGTGGCGGCGATCGCACCCACCATGGCCAGGCCGGCGCAAGCCAACGGGATCACCACCGCGAGCCACCCCAGCCCTTGCAGTGCCGGGTCGTACAACAGGATCGTGACCGCGGCGATGGTGAGGGCAAACACGAGCAGCAGGATCGTGGCGGTGATGGCGGCGGCGGCGAAGCGCGCCGCCGGATCGACCCCGAGCAGTGCCAGCAAGTCGCGCCGGGGTTCGCTCAGGTGGGCGCTCTGCCGCTGGGTGACGATGGTGCCGAACAACAGCAGTACCACCCAGAAGAGTCCCGGGCCGATGCGATCCAACAGCGGAGTGTCGATCCCCACCGCCAACGGCACCACCAACAGGGCGACTAGCCCGAAGGGGATGATGATCCGGATGACCTCGCCGGTGCGGCGCTCGTCACGCAACTGAGCCGCCACCAGGATGCGGATGTGGCGGATCATCTCCCCGCCCCATGCAGCATGCCCGCCCTCAGTTCCACCGAGCGGGTGATCATCGCCTCCGCCCGATCACGCTCGTGGGAGACCAGCACCACAGCACCCTCGCGGGCGGTGACTGCGGCAACGGTGTGTTGCACCAATTGCACCGCGTCCGGATCGAGCCCGACATGGGCTTCGTCCAGGAGCAGCAGCGTGGGTGCGGTGAGGAGGATGCGGGCGAACTCGGCTCGGCGCCTCATACCGTTGGAGCAATGCAGCACCAGCCGGTCGGCGGCGCCGGCCAACCCGACGTCGGCCAGGGCGCGGTCGGCGCCGCTGCGGGTGGCACCGGTCAGGTCGGCAACCAGATGCAGGTTCTCGGCCAGGCTGAGGTGTGGGGCCAGCGCCGGCTCGTGGCCGACGAGGCCGATGCGGTGACGCACCCTCTCCACCCGGGCGGTGCCGACCGGGACTCCGAGGACGGTTCCGGAGCCGGAGCTGGGCCGGTGCAGCGTGGCCAGCACCCGCAGCAGAGTCGTCTTCCCCGACCCGTTGGCTCCGAACAGCCCCACCACTTCACCCGGATCGAGACGCAGGGTGATGGCACGCAACACCAGGGCCCCGGGTCGGCGCACCGTCACGGCATCGAGGGTGGCGATGGGCGACGACATGGGGATGGAGTGTAAGAAGCAGCTGAGAGTCAGAACCGGGACTTGCCCGGCGCCTACATGCCAGGCTTCTTGCGCGCCAAGGCCTCGTCGAGGTGGGCGGCGGTGACGGCGATGGCACGCGGGTCCTGGCGCAGCGCCACCAGTGCGGCCTCCCGCAACAAGCCGGCGAGGTCGGCGAAGGACATTCCGGCCGTGGCGGCGGCAACACCATCGAGGTCCACGCCGGGGGCAAACCGCACGTCGGTGATCGCCAGCATCGCTCGGCGTGCCTCCAGGTCGGGCAGCCCGAGCTCGATGTGGGTCTCGAGGCGCCCGGCCCGGAGCAGGGCCGGGTCGATGAGGTCGATGCGGTTGGTGGCGCCAATGACGACCACGTCACCGCGCACCGCCACGCCGTCCAGTTCGGTGAGCAGCGCGGCGACCACGCTGTCGGTGACCGAGGTGGTCGACCGCCCCCGCACCGGGGCGAGGGCGTCGAGCTCGTCGAAGAACAGAATCGACGGCGCGGCCGCCCGGGCCCGGGCGAAGATCTCCCGCACGCCGCGCTCCGATTCGCCGACGAACTTGTCGAGCAGCTCGGCACCTTTTACCGGGAAGAAGGCGGCCCCTGACTCGTGGGCCAGGGCGCGTACCACGAAGGTTTTTCCGGTCCCCGGCGGGCCAGAGAGGATCAGACCACGGGGTGGTTCGATTCCTACTCGGACAAAGCGTCCCGGATCGGTGATCGGCCAGATCACAGCCTCGGTGAGGCGTTGCTTTACCTCGGTGAGATTGGCCACCGCTTCGAATCCGTGGGCCGGAACCTCGCCTCCCGGTGCCGACCCCAGCGAAGGCGTGGTGTCGGCGATAGCCCGGGACAGCATCGTCCCGCTGACGGCGCTGGAGGCACCCGCCGCCATCGCAGACGCGGCGACGACCGCGGCCACGATGTCGGCTCCCGAGAAACCGGCGGTGCGGGCAGCCAACGCGGGCACGTCCACGTCTTCGACGGGAACCCGGCGCAGCGCCGCCTCGAGCAGCAGGGTGCGCCGCTGCAGGTCGGGAGGCGGCACGGAAAGCGTGCGGGGCAGCAACGGCGACGCGGCCACCGCCGGATCCAGGGCTCCGGGTGTGGAGACACCGAGAATGCAGGCGAATCGATCGCGATCGGCGACCGCGTCGAGGAACCACCGCATGATGGCGGCGGCCTGAGTGCGGAACATGGCATCGGCGCCGACCACGGCATCGATCCGGTCGACGAAGATGACACCCGGGATGGGAGCGGTCTTTACTGCCTTGTCGAGGATGTCGATGAGGCGCTCCGGCTTGAAGACGAGATCGACCGCGGCCTCGCTCACCGTGGCGCCGACGCGGGCCGCGGCGGCAGCGACCAGTTCCGACTTGCCGCACCCCGGAGGTCCGGCCAGCACCACACCCGCCACCCGGGGCAGCCCCCATGCCGCGGGGAGGGCGGCGGCCCCGGTGAGCAAGCTGACCCAGCCCGTCAGGGTGTCGAGTTCTGCGTCCAGCCCGGCGATGAGAGCGGCCGCCGTGGTGGGACCTTCCCCAGGGATCTGGCCCGGATCATGGGTGATGAGTGTGCCGGGTCCCTGGTCCGTGGCGGTGCGGAGCAGGGTTCCACCACCGATCATCGCCGCGCCATCTGGATCTACGGAGACAATCGTGATCGATCCCCCAGGCAGGGTCTCGCCGGCGGGGATGGCGATGGTGTCGCCGGCGGTCACGGGCCGGCCGTGCAAGGCGCGTGCCAGGTGGCGGGTATCACCGGGCAGGTGTGGTTCGGCGACTGTGATCCCCACTGCCGGTGGGAGGTTGACCCGGACCACGTCGATCGCGGTGCCGGGAGCGACGCCGGAGTTGGCGATCACCTCTGGCGACGCGAGCAGTTCGGTGGGAGAGCGCATCTCGCCGGGCCGCACCAGGACGTGGGTGCGTCCCAGGCGCACCACACCGCCTCCGGGCAGGCCCATGGCGCCGAGCAGGTCGCCGTCGGCGCGGGCGATGTCATCGGAGCCAGTGCGCAGGGTGAGACGCATCTCCGGGCGAGGGTAGCCCTGCCGAGTGGTCGCTACCGTCTCCGCCGTGAGCCTCCCGACCCATGCGGACATCGAGGGTGCGGCGGTGGTGCTCGCCGGGATGGCAGTGCGAACTCCGTTGCTTCCGGTTGCCGCACTGACCGCGGTCGCCGGTCGTCCCGTGTGGGTGAAACCCGAGACGCTGCAGGTGACGGGGTCGTTCAAGTTTCGCGGCGCCTATCACTTCATCTCACGGATTCCCCCGGCTGAGAGGTCGCGGGGCGTTGTCGCTTACTCGTCGGGCAATCACGCCCAGGGTGTTGCCGCGGCCGCAGCGCGTTTCGGCATTCCGGCGACGATCGTCATGCCCGCCGATGCCCCCGCCACCAAACTGGCGCGAACCCGCGGCCACGGAGCCACCGTGGTGCTTTACGACCGCAACCGGGAGAGCCGGGAGGAGATCGCGGCTGCGATCGCCGGCTCTGACGGCGCCACGCTTCTTCCACCGTACGACCATCCCTGGACCATGGCCGGCCAGGGCACCATCGGCCTGGAGATCGCCACCGACTGGGATCGGGACGCCGAATCACCAATCGTGCTCGTGCCTTGCAGCGGTGGCGGTCTGGCCGCCGGGATCGCCCTCGCCCTAGAGGCCCGACTGCCCGGGGCGTGTGTGCACGTGGTCGAGCCGGAGGGATTCGACGATCACGCTCGCTCCCTTGCCGCCGGCACCCGGGTGGCGGTGGACGGGACCGACGGCTCGATCTGCGATGCGCTGCTCAGCAGCACTCCGGGCGAACTCACCTTCGAGGTGAACCGTCGCCTGGTGGGCGGGGCGCACGCGGTTTCCGATCAGGCGGTGCTGCGGGCGATGAAGGTGGTCTTCGACGAGATGCGCCTCGTCGTCGAACCCGGTGGTGCCGTCGGCATGGCCGCCCTGCTCGAGGGCATGGTCCCGGGCAACGGCCCGGTGGTGGCGGTGCTGAGCGGGGGAAATGTCGACCCCCAAGTGCTATCGACGGCGATTGCTGGGTAGGTTGTCCGTTGTCTGTCATCTGTGATCTGTCATTTGTGATCTGTCGAGTCCGTTCC
>JBKKBI010000018.1:0-3697 GCA_046714175.1 Acidimicrobiia bacterium
CATGGACATCCACCCCGACATCCTGGCGACCATCGGCAACACGCCGATGGTGCGGCTGTCCCGTCTCCACCCGCCGGGGAACCTGGTGGCCAAGTTGGAGGCGTTCAACCCCGGGGGGTCGTCCAAGGACCGCATCGGCATCGCCATGATCGAGGCCGCGGAGAAGGCGGGTCGGCTCCGTACCGGTGACACCATCGTGGAGCCAACCAGCGGCAATACCGGAGTGGGGCTGGCGATGGCGGCAGTTCTGAAGGGTTATCGCATGGTCGCGGTGATGGCCGACAAGCAGTCCAAGGAGAAGCAGGATCTGCTGCGCGCATACGGGGCCGAGGTGGTCGTGTGCCCCTCCAATGTCGCTCCCGATGATCCTCGCTCCTACTACTCGGTGGCGGCGGAACTGGCTTCTCGTCCCGGGCACTTCCGCCCCGATCAGTACTCCAACGCCGCCAACCCGCAGGCCCAGTACGAGTCGGCGGGTCCCGAGGTGTGGCGCCAGACCGACGGCCAGGTGGGGGTGTTCGTCGCCGGGGCGGGGACCGGAGGGACCATCACCGGGATCGGCCGCTACCTCAAGGAGCAGAATCCCGACGTGATCGTGGCCGGCGTGGATCCGGTCGGCTCGATTTTCACCGCACCCACCGAGGCCGACGTCCACTCCTACCTGATCGAGGGGGTGGGCGAGGACTTCTGGCCGCAGGCGTTCGACTTCGAGATCGTGGACGAATGGGAGGTCGTCGGTGACGGTGAGGCTTTCGCCATGACCCGGCGACTGGTGCGGGAAGAAGGGATCCTTGCTGGAGGTTCGGGTGGCATGGTGGTGGCGGGGGCGTTGCGCGCCGCCGAGCGTCATGCCGACCGCCTGGTGGTGGTGCATATTCCCGATGGCGGGCGCAACTACCTGTCCAAGATCTTCAACGACGACTGGATGCGTTCCCAGGGATTCGAGGAGGGGTTGTGAAGTTCGAGACGAGGGCGATCCATTCCGGACAGGACCCCGAACCCACCACCGGGGCGGTGGTGGTTCCGATCTTTGCCACCAGCACCTACGCCCAGAACGCTCCCGGAAAACACGCCGGTTACGACTACTCCCGCACCGACAATCCGACCCGCTCGGCGCTGCAGACCGCGCTGGCCAGTCTCGAAGGAGTCGAAGAGGGAAGCGGCGGAGGTTCGACCGCCACGGCATCGGGGATGGCGGCAGCGGCGCTGCTCGGCTACACCCTGAAGTTGGGCGAGCATGTGCTGCTCCCCGACGACGCCTATGGCGGTACCTTCCGTTTCTTCGCCCAGGTGTTGGGGGAGCAGGGTTTCACGTGGAGTGTGGCCCCGCCCACCGATCTCGGCGCAATGGCCCAAGCGATTCAACCCGAGACCAAGTTGGTGTGGCTGGAGACCCCGAGCAATCCGCTGCTGCGTGTGGCCGACATGAAGGCGATCGCCAAGATCGCCCACGACGCCGGCGCCCTCCTCGTGGTGGACAACACGTTTGCCACTCCGTACCTGCAGCGGCCGCTGGACTTCGGCGCCGATGTCGTGCTGCACTCCACCACCAAGTACCTCGGAGGGCACTCCGACGTCGTGGGTGGCGCGCTGGTGACCCGCGATCCCGAGTTGCACGAGCGGCTGCGCTTTCTGCAGAACGCCGCCGGGCCGGTGCCCGGGCCGTTCGACGCTTTCCTGGTGTTGCGCGGCATCAAGACCCTGGCGGTGCGGATGGAGCGGCATTGCTCCAACGCCATGGCCATCGCCGAGTTCCTCGCCGGAGACAAGCGGGTCGCCGAGGTGATGTATCCCGGACTCACCTCCCATCCCGATCATGCCCTGGCCCACGCCCAGATGGACGCCTTCGGAGGAATGGTGTCGTTCCGTCCCAAAGGCGGGATGGAGGCCGCGCATCGGATCGTGGAGACCACGGAGTTGTTCTTCCTCGCCGAGAGCCTGGGCGGCGTGGAGTCATTGATCGAAGTGCCGGCGGCGATGACACACATGTCGGTGGTCGGCACGGCCCTGCAGGTCCCCGACGACTTGGTGCGCATTTCCGTTGGCATCGAGCACGTGGATGACTTGATCGCGGATCTGGATCGGGCGATGGGGTAGGAAGTCATGAGTCACATGCCTGGCCCGCCTTCTGCTCCGCCAGAGAATTGCGAGTTGTTCTTGGCTGGTAGCGAGCAGCGGGTTTAGAACTTGAGCCCGACCGCTTCGCAGAGGAACTTCACAAACGGCGCGGCGCGCTGGGACATCTGGGTGTAATCGCCGAGGAAGTCGGGCGCCAGCACCTGTTTGTCGGGGAGGCTGACACCGGCGATGAAGTCCTTGAGCCTGATGTCGGCGGCGTAGGTGTGGTCCGGGTCGATCCCCTTGGGCACCCGCTGCAGTGACTCGCCCCCCACCGTGTACACGTCGGTGAAACGCTTGCCGTACGCCGCCTTCTTCCACGCCGCGGGCTCGTCGGCGATGCGCTGCCGGATCTGCGTGGCGTCGGGGGTCGCCGGGCGCCACAGGCCGACCCCGGCGTAAGACGCCTTGGGTTCGATGTGGAGGTAGAAGCCGGGGGCGTGCACATCGTCGCTGGTGGCGACATGGCGGAACTGCATTCCGGTGTGAGTCTTGTAAGGAGTCTTGTCCTTGCTGAACCGGATGTCGCGCTGGATGCGGAACATCGACCCCCCAGCCTTGCGAGCGTCGGCGACGAAGTGTGGGGAGATCTTCGCTAATGGCCCGGCGAACTCGTCGATGAAGTCGAGGGCCGGGAGGCGGACATCTTGCTCGTAACGGTCCTGGTTGGCCTGGAACCAATTGCGATCGTTGTTCTCGGCCAGTTCGGCGAGGAATGCGAAGGTGCGCTTCGTGAAGGGCATGGCGCGAAGGTAATGTGGCGCGACCCGCGGTGGAAGGGGTTCCTGGGGCGGTCAGCTCCCAACACCAGCCTCCAAGCCATGATGCTCAGCCGGGCTACGAGCCACCCATCGCCGCCGATATCGTTATCCGGCATGCAGGACTCCATTACCCAAATCCCCAAGGCCGAGTTGCATCTTCACATCGAAGGGACACTCGAGCCCGAGATGTTGTTTGTCCAGGCGGCGCGCAACGGGATCACGCTGCCGTTCCCCTCGGTCGATGCCTTGCGGGGCGCGTACCAGTTCAGCGACCTGCAGTCGTTCCTCGACATCTACTACCAGGGGGCGGCGGTGTTGCGGACCGCAGAGGACTTCGACGATCTGATGTACGCCTACCTGCAGCGCGCCGCTGCCGACGGAGTGCGCCACGCCGAGATGTTCTTCGACCCCCAGATCCACACCGAGCGAGGCATTGGCTTCGCCGTGTTCATGGAGGGTTTCGCCCGGGCCCGGAAACGCGCCGAGTCCGAGTTGGGGATGAGCAGCGCCCTCATCGTGTGCTTTCTTCGCCACCTTCCCGAGGCGGCGGCGTTTGACACTCTGGAGGCGGCCGCCCCCTACCTCGACCAGATCGTCGCTGTGGGGCTCGACTCGTCCGAGGTGGGGCATCCCCCCGCGGAGTTCCAGCGGGTGTTCGCCCGGGCGAGGGAAGCCGGATTGCGAGCAGTCGCGCATGCCGGTGAGGAGGGCCCTCCGGAGTATGTGTGGGGAGCGCTCGATCTGCTCGGGGCGGAACGGATCGATCACGGCGTGCGGTCGGAGTCGGATGTGGCGCTGGTGGCCCGCCTCGCCGCCGA
>JBKKBI010000019.1:0-9311 GCA_046714175.1 Acidimicrobiia bacterium
CTCAGTCAGTACGGCGGCTTTGGCATGTCGAAGGAGGGCTACACCTCCGACCAGATCATCTCGCATTACTACACAGGAACCTCGGTCCAAGTCGTGCACGAGAGCTTCGACATCCCGCTGTGGGTCAACGTCGACGTCGCCGCCACGGCCACGTTCTCGGTGCAGGCCATCTCCGGGCCGGGGGTTCCGGTGATGCTGAGCAACGGGACGAGCACGGTGGCGGTGGCGCCCGGGGAGACTTTCACCGTTGCCTCAGTCGGCGGGGGCAACTGCCTGCTCACCGCCCCGGCTGGCAACCTCGACGGACCTTGCATCTTCGATGGGGAATGGGACGGATGGCAACCCGACTTCGCCTCGCCCTCGACCCTGATACAGATCCCGGGGTGTGCCAATACCAGTGGTCCACTGTGTAAGTTCGCCCGAGGGTCATTGCACATCAGGCCGCACAGCGATCCCGGCCAATTCAACGTGGTAATCGAGATCGATCCCGAGGACTACACCCTTGGCATCGCCGAGATGCCCTACTCCTGGGGATCCGTGGGTGGCATGGCGGCGCTCGAGGCCCAGGCAATTGCGGCGCGTTCGTACGCGCTGCGCTCGGCATTCGATCGGGGTAATCCCGCTGCCCTCGGACGTCGGTTTTGCTGGTGCCACGTCCAGGCCACGACCGCCGATCAGTCCTATGTCGGCTTCGGCTATGGCGCGCTGAACTGGACCAACGCAGTGCGCAACACCGACGGCGAGGTGGTCACCCATCCCCTTCACACCAGTAGTGGGAACCTGCTGCCGATCAAGTCGTTCTACGCCTCGAGCACGTATGGATGGACCGAGTCTTATGCCGATGGCTTTGGCGGCACCAATCAAGCCCATCTGCAGGCGGTCGACGATCACTGGAGCGCCAACCCCGATCTCAACCCGTTCGCCCGCTGGTCCAAAGACATCACCGCCTCGGAGTTGGCCACGATCCTCACCCAGCGCACCAGCGTCGCCATGAGCACCGTGACCAGCGCCACGATCACCAAGTGCTCCGGATCGGGGGCGGCGCTGGAGATTCGCTTCACCGGAGGCGGCAACTCCGTCACAGTCAGGACTCGGGACCTGCGCGGCTGGCTCGGATTGCGCTCGATGCAGGTGCACAGTGTCGGTTCGCCGCCCCCGCAGTTCCCAACCTGCCCCAGTCCTTTGGGAACCCTGCCCACCGGGTCGCTGCCCAGCGACCTGGTGGAGTCGGTGGGTCTCCACGAAGTGGCCAGTGGGATCTTCCGTCTCCACGTCCCGGGTGCCTCGGTGCTCGAGTTCTACTACGGAGATCCCGCTGACATACCGTTCTCTGGAGACTGGGACTGCGACGGGATCACATCACTCGGGCTCTATCGGGTGAGCGCCGGGTTCCTGTTCCTGCGCAACCAGAACAGCTTCGGGGTGGCCGACATCGACATCTACTACGGGCTACCCGGCGACCGTCCCATCGCCGGGGACTGGGACCATGACGGCTGTGAGACGATCGGGATCTACCGTCCCTCCAACCAGCGGTTCTACCTCCGCAATGAGAACAGCTTCGGAGTGGCCGATGTCGACTTCCTCTTCGGTGTCCCCGGTGACCTGCCCCTGGCGGGGGACTGGGATGGGGATGGCATCGATACGGTCGGTGTCTACCGGCCCTCCAGCCGGACCGTCTACCTGACGAACTCGGTCACCGGCGGTTCGGCGGACGTCGTGTACTTCTACGACGCTGCCCAGTCGACCGACCGGGTGATTGTGGGGGACTGGGACGGTGACGGGATCGACACCCTCGGTCTATACCGGCCGGCAACGGCGACCTTCTACCTCCGCGATGACTACGAGGGTGGACCTGACTACATCTTCGTGTTCGGTATCCCTCAGTTGACACCGATCACCGGGCTCTGGGGCTGACCCCTCACGAGTTGTCGCCACCCAGCCCCAGCACCCACACCACCACCCTTCGGTACCAGGCCATCCCGCGATCGATGATCCCCATGAACGGCGGCAACGAGATCTGGGTGATGCCGCGAAACTCGGCGCCCATCGTGCGGATCATTTCCCGGTCGGAGACGATTCGTTGTGCTCGGGTCTGCCGTGCCTCAGCCGCGACTTCGTGACGCAGCCGCCATAGGTCTTTCCACCCCTGCACCTTGTCGCCGAACCAATGGTTCTTGATGGCGGCGGCGACGATCCCGAACTCGACGGCGAGCAGTGCGGGCGCGAGCAGTACGAGAGTGGAGGGCCGATAATTGGCGAACACCATCCGCAGCCGGTTGCGCTCCAGGTAATACATCTTCTTGGCGTGCCGCTCGAAGTCGTAGTCGTGCGACACCCGTGAGTCAGGCACCTGGACGGCGCGCAGACCGCGCAGCCGCAGTCGCCATCCCAGATCGACGTCCTCGAGATAGAGGAAGTATCCGGCGCGGAACCCCTCCAGGGTGTCGAATGTCTCCCGCTTGATCGCCAGCCCTGCACCCGAGGGGAATGCCACCGTGCCCCCACGGTGATCGGGTGGAATCGACTTTCCCACATCGGTGGACCAGGCGAAACCGAGATAGGTGAGCTCGCTGTGTGAGGTGAAAAAGTGATCCGGTCGGTCGACCAGATCCAGCGTGGGTTGGGCGGCGCCGACCCCCGGCTCCTCTAGTGCGGCCAGCAGCGGACCGAGCCAGCCGGGGTGGGGCTCGGTGTCGGGGTTGAGGAATACCAGCGTCGGCTGGTGGGCCTTGGTCGCGCCAAGGTTGCAGCCGGCAGGGAACCCCAGATTGTCGGGAGCTTCGACAAGGTCTACTGGAAAACCGGCGATGATCTCCCGGGTGCGATCGTCGGACGCGTTGTCGACGACGATCACCTGGGAGGGTCCTTCGGGATCATCCATCAGGCGCGAGAGAACGGCCGCTATGTGGCGTTCGGAGTTGTGGGTGACGATCACCACCGTCGCCGGATGCGGTCGCCGTGTCATCGAGTGGCTCCGTTCGGAGTCGCTCCAAGTTCCCGGGGGTGACGCATGGGTGCGATGTTAGGAAGCGTCACCGCCGGCTCGGGTGTTGGCGACGCTCTCGGATGCCTCTGGGTCGGGGGCCAGGGCGAGGCCGGCGGCGAACCACCAGGTGGCCTCGAAGAGCACTGTCTGGGTCACCGCGGCGGAGAGCGCCACCACCAAAGCGCTGCGGCCGACGCGGTTGGAGGCGCGCCGCAGCACGGTGATCATCAGCACGGCGAAACCGGCGAAACCGATTGCGCCCGTCTCTCCGAGGAGCTCGAGGACAAGGTTGTGGGGCTCCTGGAGCCCCGCGGCCCACCCGGTACCCAGTCCGATCCCGCGCAGGGGATGCTCCCGAAAGGCCTCCACATATCGGGGCCAGACGACGCCGCGGTAGTCGATCGACTCTCCACTGCCGGAGCCGCCGTCTCCCGGGCCGAGGCTCAGACCCTGAGAGAAGCGAAACCCGATCGCCTGGGTGACGTCATTGCCCACGCCCTCAGGGTCGAGTGCCCATACGGAGCCGACGAGCACGAGAGTCGTTGCTGCGGAGACGAGCACTAGCCGAGTCGCCCCCCCGAGGGCATGTCGCTCGCGCCAGGCAAAGACGAGCACCGTAACCACCAAGCCGAGGAGGCCGGTTCTGCTCAAGGTCAGGATCACTCCGAGCCACAGTCCGCCCACCACGGCGCCATCGAGGACCGGGCGCCTGAAGCCGAGTCCGCGGCGCGAAGCAAACAATGCCAGCAACGCCCACAGGTTCATCCAGGCGGCGGCATATCCCGGATCCTCGTGCCAATTGGTGATGGCGACGAACCCCTCATTTTGGTACGCCACTTTGGTGATGCGCTCCACACCGGGAAGATCGTTCGCCTGGGTGATGGCCTGTTCTCCGAAGGTCCCGGCCGCGAGCAGAGATACGAACAGTGCCGAGACGGCCATGGCTGCAGCGGACAGGAAGACAATCCTCAGGGTGGCGTCGACCGCCCCCGCCGGACGCAACTCGCGCTCGGTGGCGAGCAGCAGTCCGGTGCCAACGGCGAGAGCCAGGAGCAGGCGGAGGAATCTCTCCGGTGCAGCACCCGACCACGAGGCGAGAGCTGCGATCAGAAACCCGGCGGCGGCGAGGGAAGCCGCGGAGTGCCACGGCCAGGAGCGGCCCCTCCAACCTTCGGCCGCTTGCCAGCCAAGCACCACGCAGAGCAGCACCAGCCACGGCTTCCACGAGATCCACCAATGCAGCGCAACGGTGTGGAGGGGAAGCAGCCCGACCATCAACCGGAACAATCGGGCCCGAGACTCCGGCCGGGTGCCGCCAGGCGCCCGGGTGACGATGGCTGGCGCGCTCGCGGGCATCGCGCTCAAGGTAGCCGAGCACTCGAAGAGCCTGCGGGTGGCTCGCGGGTATCGTGAGGCGATGGCCGAGGCGACACCAGAAGTGGCCTTGCTGATCGCCACCTACAACGAGGCCGAGCGCATCGCGGCATGTCTGGACTCTCTTGTGGTCCAGGACTACCCCGGCCCGATGCGGGTGGTGGTCGCCGACGGAGGTTCCACAGACGGCACCGTGGTCGAGGCGCAGCGGTTCCGCGACCGCCTCGATCTTACGGTTGTCGCCAACCCCGAGCGGCGGCAGGGCCCGGGCCTGAATCGAGCCGCTGGAGTTGTTTCCTCGGAGTACCTGATTCGCATCGATGCGCACACCGTGTACGCCCCCGACTACGTGTCGCAGTCGATGGCGACTCTCCGGGCCAGCGGGGCCGGCGCGGTGGGCGGGGCGCTGGCGCCGGTAGGCACCACACGGTTCGGCCGGGCGGTGGCCGCGGCGATGCGGTCACCACTCGCCACCGGTCCGGCCAAGTTTCACCGTCCCGACATGGCGGGAGAGGTCGACACCGTGTACCTCGGAGCATTTCGTCGTGCGGACTTCATGGCACTGGGCGGCTATCGCGCTTTCCCATCGGGGGCGGGGGAGGACGCGGACTTCTATCACCGGATGCGCCGGCGCGGCTGGCGGGTACACCTCGATCCCGAGATCCGCAGCGCTTATGAGCCCCGAGCGTCGCCGGGTGGCCTGCTGCGGCAGCATTTTCGGTACGGACAGGCCAAGGCCGAGATGTTGTGGGCCAACGGGGCCTTCCCGTCGTGGCGGCCCGCGGCCCCGGCGCTTCTCCTGGTTGGAGTCGTCGTGGGTGCCGTTGTTGCCGTGACTGGAACCGTGTGGCCACTTGGGACCGTGCTCGGGCTGTGGCTGATGGTTCTTGTGGGCGCCTGGGTGTTTGCCCGGGCGGGGTCGCCGCTGGTTCCTCTCGCCGCGGCTGTGATGCATTTCGGTTACGGATCGGGCCTGTGGTGGGGTGTCCTCAGGGGCCCGGGTCCGGTGCGCCGGATGCTCCGGACGGGGAATCGCGGGGGATGACCCCGTCGTGGGGGGTGTGGTACCAGCCTCGTCGCAACCGACTGGCCACCCTGATCGGGATTGCCAGGGCGGCCAGGATGAGCAGCGCCGGATAGCGCACCACGAAGCGGGCCGGGACTCCGTCCCGGATCAGGAACGGGATCGGGAGCAGGACCTGCACCGCCGTGGCTGCGATCCACCACGGGGCGGGTAGCAGCCAATCCGGTGTTCCGATCGCCGCCACCAATGTCACGATGCCAGAGACGAGGGCGATGAAGGTACGACCAGGCTGCACCAGTCGGAGAGCAAGATCGAGGAGCCCCAGAGACCGGCGGCGCAGCGACTCCCGCACCAGGGTGAAGAAATGGCGCCTGGCTGCAGCTCGCTTCCCGGCCGCCCATCGGGCTCTCTGCCCGATCGCGGCAGTCAGAGTCGCCGGCTTCTCGTCGGCTACTCGTACGTCGTGCACCCAGTCGACCGTGGACCCGGTCAGGGTCAGCCGTACCCCGAGGTCGGCGTCTTCCGTCAGCGAGTCGCCGAAGCCTCCCGCTCGCTCCAGGGCGGAAGCGGTGATCGCCATGCCGGTGCCACTCAAGTCGGCGGACCAGCCCAGTCGGCGCCGCGCCTGTTGGATCATCCGATTCGATGCCCAATAGGAGACTGCGCCTGCCGTCGCCAGGAGCGAAACTTCCGGGTTGGTCACATGGAGATACGCCTGCAGGGTCACCGATCCGGCATCGAGTTCATCGGCGAACCGCGCCAGCAGGTTCGTGGGCACCCGATTGTCGGCGTCGATCACGACCAGGGTCTCATCCACCTGCAGCGGGCGGCGCTGCAGGTGCCAGTCAAGGGCGGCTCCCTTGCCGGAGGGGCCAGCGGATCGAACGTCGACTGCCGCTCCGGAAGCGGTGGCCACCGCGACGGTGTCGTCGGTGCACCGATCGGCGATCACCCACGTGGTAGTCAGAGTCGGCGAATATGCCTGTCGGTTCAGGTCACTGAGCAGTGATCCAACTACGTGTCCCTCATCGTGCGCCGGTATCACTACCCGAAACCGGCGTTCCCCAGTCCCCGGCGGCGCGACCCGAGGCGCGGGCCAGCCGAACAGCGCTGTTACCGCTCCGTAGGCCACGAACGCCAGCACCGCCAGCTCGACGAAGCGCACAACGGTTGCGATCACGACATCCGGGCTCACCCGAAGGTACCCGCCACAGGTAACCAGGTCGACTCGCCGACGTCGAGGGTGGCATCCGCGGTGCCCTGGGTGTTGGTGTGGCGAACGTAGAACCGCCTCTCGGACGGTCGGAACACGGCGGGGGTGTCGATGTCGTCGATGATGCCCCAGTCTCCGGCGATGAGCCGGTCCCGGGCGATGCCGAAGAAGAACGAAGCGTCGGCGACGCCGAACGTATGGGAGTTGCGGAAGTACACGAATCCGGTGGACTCGCGATGCAGCCCGATCGTGTCGACGCCGTCACCGTCGAAGTCGCCGACGAACGGCTTGTCGCCAGGCACCCCGAAGTAGTAGGTGGACTCGGCCGGACCCAGGTTGCCCCCGTTCGCCCCCAAAGAGTTGATGAGGTAAACCCGCCCCTCCGAGGGGCGATAGATCGAGACGGTGTCACATCCGTTCCCGTCGAAGTCGCCTGCGATCGGTATGTCCCCCCTGCGGCCGAAGACGAAACCTATGTCTGCGACCCCCTGGTCGTTGCTGTTACGCAGGTAGACGAACCCATCGGATTGTCGGTACAGACCGGGGGTGTCGACCCCATCGCAATCCCAGTCGCCCATGAAGGGGCGGTCGCCAGGCACGCCGTAGTAGAACGAGTAGAACTCGCCCGCCCCGCCCTGCAGGCACCACAGTCCCCGGGCGGGGTCGACCAGCCCGACTGTGTCAACCACCCCGGGAACTCGGAGGGGACTCGTGACGCAGCCGAGGCTGCCTCCCACATCTACTGGCTCCACCACGTACCACACGCCGGGATCGTGGGTCGACTGACCGCCGCGAACGAGACGAGTGCCACCACGGGAGTCGACCAGCATCAGGTCACTGTGACCATCTCCGTCCAGGTCCTCGACGAACAATTGCTCGATGCCCTGCAAGGCAGTGGCGACGGTCGAGGAGACGGCGTAGCTCGACGCTCCGGTGAACATCGTGAGCAGGCCAGCTCCATCGAGAACGAAAAGGTCAGGCACACCATCGACGTCGCGGTCGCCCAGGTCGAACCTTCCCGCGGGGACGTCGAGGCTGGCGGTCAGTGCTGCGGAGGCGAAGTCAGGCCCGAGCCACACCTCCAAGGTGAGCGGGCTGCCGGGCAGGAGGCGGAAGATGTCGGTGTCTCCGTCCAGGTCGTAGTCGTCGAAGAGGATGGTGGCGGCCGGGTCGAAGGGCACGGCCGACTGCCGGAGCTCAGAGGTGAGGATCCCGGACTGGATGAGCGGAAACACCTCAAAGGTGATGGCACCAGCGTCTTCAAGGAGGTACACCAGGTCTGGGCGACCATCCCGGGTGAGGTCGACTACCTCGACCGGCGCCCCGGGATCGGAAGGCGCCCCCGAGGTCATCGCCAGCACCTGAGGTCGGGCGAACTCGTAGCGGGCGGCGGCCGTGACCAGGGCCACCCGACCGTCGATCGTTTGGATCCGCACGATGTCGGGGGCGCCGTCGCGGTCGAGGTCGGCGATGCGATGGGGATGCTCGTCCACCGGCAGCAGGCCGACGGTGAGGGGAAGGGCGGCGGTGAAGTCGGCGGCCGGGACCAAAGGCGGCTGCGGCGGCGGCATCTCGTAACCGGGAGTAAACAGCGGACCCTGCCAGGCAAAGTGCATGGTGTCTTTCAGGCTCTGCCAGTCGCCTCCCCAGCACCATCCGGCGTCTCGCCACACTTGCACGAACCACTGCGGGATATTGGTGATCAAGACGTTGTCGCTGCGATACGGATTGCGGTTCGAGTTGATGTCGATCGCCGCCCCCACGGCGTGGAACGAGAAGTGTCGCTTGGGCGGGATGGTGTAGGAGGCCCATGACCAGGTGTACGCGTCGTTGATCGTGTAGGTCCGGCCGGCCGCCGCCTCGGCTTCAAGACCGGCCACGACTTGCTCAAAGGCGGGAAGCACCCTTTCATGGATGAGGAGGATCTTGGTTCCGGGGTACATCCCCGGGAGCTGCACCTCCACCCGCTGCCCCCATGCCTGGGCGATCGTCCTTCCGTAGAAGTCTCCCCAAGGACCGTAGATCGGCTCCCACATCTCGAGGAGACCGGGGTCATCGGCGGTGGGGCCACGAGTCCCATCGAGGGCGCCACACCCTGGCGACTCATTGAACGACGGCACGTCGGAGGGGGGCGGTGGCGTGCCTGTCTCAACCTGCGCGATCGCAGCGCCTGATGAGGACACCACCGCGGCCGCGACCAGCATCGCGATGAGGGATCGTCGCCGGTTCATCTCGGGTGGCGACGCGTGATGGGCACGGCAAGACCATAGGGTCCAGTAAGAATTGGACGGCATCTTTCACCGGTCACGGCGGGGGCGTCTGCGGGCGAGTGACTCATGGGGCAAAGATGCCGGCGATGGGTAGCCAGGTGGATGATCCCCAGGTGAATTGGCTATCCGCGTTGCCTTGGGTGTTGGTGTGGCGGAAGTAGAAGGTGGTGGTGGTGGGTCGGAACACTGCCGGGGTGTCGATGTTGTCGATGATGCCCCAGTCTCCGGCTACCAGCCGGTCGCCGGGGAGTCCGAAGAAGAACGAGTTGTCGGCGATGCCGATGGTGTGGGTGTTACGGAAGTAGACGAATCCTGATGATTCGCGGTGTAGGCCGATGGTGTCGGTTTGGTCGCCGTTGAAGTCGCCGACGAAGGGTTTGTCGCCGGGGAGTCCGAAGTAGTAGTTGTAGTCGGCGACGAAGTAGCCGCCGTCGGTTCCCAGGG
>JBKKBI010000020.1:0-17139 GCA_046714175.1 Acidimicrobiia bacterium
GCTTGACCCGTCACCTTCCTTACGGATCCTGGCCGTCGCCGATCTCGGCTGCGGCAACGACTCAGGCTGGGGTGCGGTTTCTCGATTCGATCGTCGTCGCCGACGATCACGCCTACTGGGTGGAGGGACGGCCCACCGAAGGAGGCCGGTCGGTGGTGGTGCGGCGCTCCCCCTCCGGAGTGATCGACGACATCGGTCCCGACGACTTCAACGCCCGCACCCGTGTGCACGAATACGGTGGCGGGGCATATGCCGTGGCCGGCGGCGCCGTGTTCGCCAGCAACTTCGTCGACCAGCGGCTGTACCGCATCGACGCCGAAGGTGAAGCGATCGCGATCACACCGGAACCTGCTGCTCCCGCCGCAGCCCGGTACGCCGACCTCACCATCCGAGGCGATCGAGCCTATGCGGTGCGCGAGACCCACCCCGGCGGAGGAGTGGAACCGATCAACGAACTGGTCCTGTTGGACCTCACCGGCGCCAACCCGCCGCAGGTGGCGGCGGGCGGTCACGACTTCTTCGCCGCACCACGGTGGTCCCCGGACGGCTTCCGGCTCGCTTGGATCACGTGGGATCACCCCGACATGCCATGGGACGCCACCGCACTGTGGGTGGCCCCGGTACACCCAGACGGATCCCTCGGGAAAGCGCAACAGGTGGCCGGAAGCAAGACCGAGTCGGTGCTGCAGCCTGAGTGGTCGCCGGATGGAGTACTGCATCTCGCCACCGACCGCAGTGGCTGGTGGAACCTGTATCGCTGGACCGGAAAGACACTGGAGGCGGTTCACCAGGATGCCGCCGAGTACGCCGTCCCCCATTGGGTGTTCGGTGGCCTCCGTTACGCGTTTCTCGACGACGGCCGCATCGTGGCCACACCATCGTCGCCGGCCGGTGACCGCCTCGTCGTGATCTCCGCGGGTTCGACCCGCGAGATCCCGACCCCATTCGCTTCCTACTTGGATCGCATGGCGGTGCTGGGCAACCGCGTGGTGCTCGCCGCCGCAGGCCCCGATCGCCCTACCGCCATCGTCGCCGTCGACGTTGACACCGGTGCGATCGAGACTCTGCGACCGCCCGAAGGACCGGGGATCGGCCCCGAGTGGCACAGCATCCCTGAGCGGATCGAGTTCTCCACCCCCGATGGCCCCGCCTACGCCTGGTACTACCCGCCGCGCCACCCCGACTACGCGGGTCCGCCGGGAACTGCACCCCCGGTGATCGTCGCCATCCATGGCGGGCCGTCCTCATCCACCTACGCCCGGCTCGACCCGGAGATCATCTTCTGGACCAGCCGCGGGATCGGCATCCTCGATGTCGACCACGGCGGTTCCACGATGGCGGGACGCGAGTTCCGCCGCCGTCTCGACGGTCAATGGGGCGTAGTGGACGTGCGGGACTGCGCCCTGGCCGCCGCCCATCTCGCCGCCGCCGGCAAGGCCGATCCGGCCGCGCTGCTGATCCATGGGGGCAGTGCCGGGGGGTTCACCACGCTCTTGGCCCTGGCGCTCCACGACGACTTCGCCGCCGGCACGTCGTATTTCGGTGTCGCCGACCTCGAGGCTCTCGCCACCGACACCCACAAGTTCGAGAGTCGGTATCTCGACCGACTCATTGGCCCATATCCCGAGCGGCGCGACCTTTATGTCGAGCGGTCGCCGGTGACCCATGTCGACAAGATCCGGGTGCCGGTCCTGCTCCTCCAGGGCCTCGAGGACGAGGTGGTGCCACCGTCGCAGGCTCGCGCGATGCGTGACGCCATGATCGCCAACGGACTCCGGGTCGGTTACATCGAGTTCCCCGGTGAGGGGCACGGGTTTCGCGCCGCAGCCACCCGCACTCGCGCTCTGGAAGCGGAATTGGCCTTCTACGGATCGGTGCTCGGATTCGAGCCTGCGGACCCCGTCGCGCCGGTTCCCGGCTTCGCGGCGTGAGCGCGCCCCATCCTTCTTCGGGCTCTGCCAATGTGCAGAGATGCATCCCACCCGAGGCCGCAACCCCGGGGTCGCCCCGGGAGGTTCTCACCGCGGGTGGCACGGCGTTCTCCTGGGCTTGCTGCTCGCCGGCTGCGGCCCTGGCGAGGGAGCCGCTCCGCTCGAGTCCGTGACCACCACGAAGGCATCGACTGCTGGCCTGGTCGCCACCTCGTCGTGGGCTCGGTCGACTGACCCCGTCTTTTTGGGCACTGGATACCAGTTGATCAACGCGGTCCGCTTTGGCGGCCCGGGACTGGTGGCAGTGGGTGTGGACGCGTCCGGGCGGGATGCCGATGCCGCCATATGGGTTGCGGTGGATGGTCGATCCTGGACCCGGTTGATGGTTCCTGGTTTGACCGGACCGGGAGCGCAGGGTCTGCACGACATCGCGGTCGGTACCACGGGCATGGTTGCGGTGGGACTTGATGAGTCCAGCGGAGTGATCGACCCTGCCATCTGGTTCTCCACCGACGGGCGGGAGTGGCAGCGAGTCTCCGCGGAGTCGTTGGCGGGCGATGGCCATGAGGAGATCCTCACCGTGGTCGCCACCCCCACCGGGTTCGTTGCCGGGGGATTCGAGGTCACCGGCGACGAGGCTGATGCCGCGGTGTGGGTGTCGCCCGACGGCGTCGCCTGGACCCGCGTCCATCAGCCGGCTTTCGCGGACTTGGGCACCCAGCGAATCCACTCTCTCACCGTGACCCCGAACGGGATCCTTGCCGGGGGGACTCATTATCACCCCAACCAATTCGGCCTCTACAACCTCGATGCCCGGGTCTGGCTGTCGGCCGATGGCACCTCGTGGACCCGAGTCGACGCCCCCACCTTGGGCGGTCCGGGCTGGCAGTACATCACCGCGGTCCTCGCCACCCCGACCGGCTTGTTCGCCGCCGGCGGCGACATCGTCGGCCAACCCGGGCTGCACAACGATGCCGCAATCTGGAGGTCCGAAGACGGCATCACATGGACTCAGATCGAGGATCCCGCTCTCGGCGGGATCGGGGCCCAGCACATCTCGGCACTCGCCCTCGATGGAGCGGGGATGATCGCAGTCGGCTACGACACCGCCTCTCTGGGCAACCGCCTCCCCGCGGTGTGGACCTCGCCCGACGGGATCCGCTGGACCCGCACCGTCGATGCGGCCCTCGCCGAACCCGGGCACCGCTGGATGAACGCCATCGCCATCGGACCCCTCGGCCTGGTGGCGGTGGGCGGCGATGGCACACGGCCGGTCGGCGATCCCGTGGTGTGGTCGCGGACTCCCTGAGTCACGCAGCCAGGGTGCGCAGGTACGCCACCACCGCCATCAGGTCGCCATCGGTGAGAGCCGGATTACCCCCGCGGGGCGGCATGGCGTTCCCGGTGGTGTTCAGCGGGTCGTCCTCGGTGCGTCCGACGACCAGGAAGGCGAGCAACTCCTCGTCGGTCAATCCGGCGACGAAGGTGGAGGTGGTAAGCGGCTTGCCGAGACCCTCCACTCCCACACCGCCCACCCCATGACAGGCGATGCAGGTGGCGTTGAAGATCTCCTCGCCGCGGGCGGCACCGGTGAGTTGCCCAGCCGATGTGGTGGTGTCGAGGGCCAGGGTCGTGGTGGTGATGGTGGCGGCAACCGTCGTCGTGGTGGTTGCGGCCGCGGCGCCGGTGTCCCCGGATGCTGTCGCAAACGGCCGACCCACGGCGATATAGCCGACCAACACCACGAGGCTCACGACACTGACCACGATGTATGGGAGGTTGGCGTTCGACGACCACCCGGGGCGGGCGGTGCCCGGACCTTCTCGGCGACCGCTGGTCATCGCCGCCCAGGTTGGCAGGTTGGCGATGAAATGCCACCCATCCAAGATCGGCGGGAGCCCCAGGGGTTAGGCTCCGGCGATTGAGGGAGGCGCCTTGTTCGGCGGACGACGGGGATCACAGCGTTGGCGTGCGGCACTGGCGATGCTGGTGGCAGCCTGCTCGGGATCGGCTGGGGACACAACCACACTGCCCCCGATCACGGCCGTCACCACGACCGCAACGACGGTGGTGACGACCACGCTGCCGCCCCCGGCCGTGGTGCCTTCGTTCCCCGACGACGGCGATCCGATCGCGCTCGATCCGCAGGTACGCGTGGGCACACTCGACAACGGACTCACGTTTTATGTCCGCGAGAACACCGCCCCCGGCGGGCGGGCTCAGCTGCGCCTCGCGGTGCGAGCGGGCTCGGTAAACGAAGCCACCACCCAGGCCGGCGTGGCCCACTTCCTCGAGCACATGATGTTCAACGGCACGGAGTCGTTCCCAGCCAACGAGTTGGTGGACGTGCTGCAGCGCTTCGGGGCCGAGTTCGGGCCTGACATCAATGCCTACACCTCCTACGAGGAAACGGTCTATATGCTCGAACTTCCCACCGAAGATCCGGACACGATCGCCACCGGGTTCGACGTTCTCTTCGAGTGGGCCACCGCGGCGACTCTCGACCCGGAAGAGGTCGACCTGGAGCGCGGGGTTCTGGTCGAGGAGTGGCGGCTGCGCGATCAGGGATTCTGGGGACGCTACTTCGCCGCGGTCACCGACCTGCTCCTGGCGGGGACCCCGTACGACAATCGGCTTCCCCTCGCGGATCCCGACGAGGTGGAGGCGACCACCGCGGCAAGCCTGCGGTCGTTCTACCAGGACTGGTATCGCCCCGACACCATGGCGGTGGTGGCGGTGGGCGACTTCGACGCCGACGACATCGAGACCCTGATCCGGGATCGGTTCGAGGGGGTGGCCTCGCCGCCGGGAGCACCCGCCCTCCCGGAACTGTCGACCACAGCCTTCACCACGCCCGAGTTTCTCATCCTCGCCGACCCGGAGGCCTCCGACTCCTTCGTCGAGATCAACTATCCGGTTCCTGCTGCTGGCGGCGCCGGAACCATCGGTGGGCTGCGGCGCCATTTCGCCCTGGAGGCGGCCTTCAACATGCTGGCCACCCGGCTCCACGAAGACACGCTGCGCGGAGTGACCCCGTACTTCGATCCCAGCCGCGCCTCCAACGAGTTCGTTCGCACTCAGGGCACAGACGGCATTGCCGCCTCGGCCCACCCCGAGGATCTGCACGCGACGGCCGGAGCGCTTCTCATCGAAGTGGAGCGGGCCCGCCGCTTCGGGTTCGTGTCGGGCGAGCTCGACCGAGCGACGGCAGCCATGCGCTCTACGGTCGAGGGTGAGTACGAACAGCGCACCACCAAGCAAGATGGGGCCTTCGCCGACGATTACGTGGAGCACTTTCTCGGTGGGGCTCCTGCGGCCGAGGCACGGGTGTGGCGTGATCTGCAGCTGCGCCTGATCGACGAACTGACTCTCGATCAGGTGCGAGACACATTTGCCGCCACCGTCGAGGCGACCCAACCCCTCATCATCGTGGCCGGACCCGAGGCCGAGGCGGCGGCGATGCCCGATGCGGCGGCGCTGGCGGTGCTGCACGCCGCCGCCGCGGACGCAGAGCTTGAACCGCGGCCCGACGACACCGTCGCCACCACAGAGCTGATGGAAGCCCCGAGTCCGGCTGAGGTTGCGGAACGCTATACGCTCCCCGAGACCGTGATCCCGGTGGTCGAGTTCGAGAACGGGTTGTTGTTCATCTCATGGTCAACGGTCATCCACGCCGGTCATGCCGAGTTGATCGCTGCCAGCCCGGGGGGCTGGGTGCGGGTTGCCGCAGCCGATGTCGCCGAAGCCCGGCTTCTCGGCGACCTGGTCTCGGCCAGCGGGGTCGCCGACTTCGATCAAGTGACGCTGGAGCGGATTCTGGCTGGCACCGAGGTGAGCCTGACCCCGTTCGTCGATGAAGTGTGGGAGGGCTTCAGTGGCAGAGCCGCCACCACCGACCTGGAGGCTCTGTTCCAGCTGGCCCATCTGTACATGGCGGAGCCTCGATTCGATTCGGTGGCCGTGCCGATCGTGCAGAACCGCCTCGAACAGCAGGTCGAGTCACCGGAGACCCTGGTCGACACCGCCCTGGAGCTGGCCATCGCTGCCGCCCGCTACCCCAACGATCCGCGCTTCTCGCCGCTGCCCTCGGTATCCGAACTGGCGGCACTGGACATCGAACGCGCCGAGGCCGTGTTCGCCGACCGCTTCGGGGACCCGGGCGATTTCGTGTTCGTCCTCGTCGGTGACTTCGACCCCGAGGAGGCCGAGGCACTGGCACAGCAGTACCTGGGCACGATCCCGGGTGGCGCCAACCGCGAGGACTTTCGCGACGACCGACCCGCCGAGCCCGACGGAATCGTCGGGCGCGCCGAAGAGGCGGGGACCGGGGAACGCGGGGTGCTCACGATCATGTTCGAAACCACCGGCCCTCTCGACCCGGACCTCCGCGTCCACCTCGACATCCTGGAGGCTGTCATCGAACAGCGCCTCACGGCGCACATCCGTGAGGAGCTGTCGGCGGCGTACTCGCCCCTGGTCTCGGTCGAGCAAGTGGACGAGCCGGTTGCGGGGGTGCTGGTGTCCTTGCGTATCGATGGGGATCCAGCCGGGATCGACCTGTTGCGCACTGCACTGCTCGACGACCTTGCGAGCCTGGCCACGTCCGGACCCACCAACGACGAGTTCGCCATCGCCCAGGAGCAGGTGTTACGCAACTACGAGCTGATCGACAACCTGCAACTGGCCCGGGCGATGTTGCATGCGGTGTTCTACCCCGAAGATCTCGTCACGGAGATAATCGATCGGTTCGATCGCGTCATCGCTGCCACCCGGAGCGACATCACCGCCGCCGCGCAACAGGTGATAACGCTCGACGAGTACATCGAGGTGACCGTGGTGCCGATCGGGTTTGGGGAGTAGCTGGCCACCAGCCACGTCGGGAGTCGCGCTGCTCAGTGCGCCGACCCGCCCAGCCTCCCGGTCTCATCGTCGAGCGCCAGCGCATCGATGATGTCGTCCAGGTCGCCCTCGAGGATTTCCGGGAGCCGCTTGATGCTGAGACCGATGCGGTGGTCGGTGACCCGGTTGTCCTTGTAGTTGTAGGTGCGGATCTTCTCGGACCGCTCCCCGGACCCGACCTGGGCCTTGCGGTCGGCTGCCAACTCGGCGTGCTGGCGGTCGGTCTCGATCTGATAGAGCCGGGCCCGCAATACTCGTAGCGCCTTGGCCTTGTTCTGCAGCTGCGACTTCTCGTCCTGGCAGGTGACCACCAACCCGGTTGGTTTGTGTGTGATCCGCACGGCCGAGTCGGTGGTGTTGACCGACTGCCCTCCCGGGCCGGTCGACCGGAACACATCTATCTGCAGGTCGTTGTCATTGATGTGAACCTCTACGTCGGCGACCTCGGGGAGCACCGCCACCGTCGCCATCGAGGTGTGCACCCGACCCTGCGACTCGGTCTTTGGTACCCGCTGCACTCGATGGGGTCCGGCCTCGTACTTGAGCCGCGAGTATGCCCCTTGGCCCTTGACGGCAAAGGTGATCTCCTTGAAGCCGCCGGCCTCCGAGGCGGAGGTATTCATCGGCTCGATCTTCCAGCCGTGCGCCTCGGCGTACTTCTGGTACATGTGGAAGAGGTCACCGGCCCAGATGGCGGCCTCGTCACCCCCCACCGCGCCGCGGATCTCGACGATCACGTCCTTGTCGTCGTTGGGGTCCTTGGGTACCAGCATCACCCGGAGCCGCTTCTCCAAACGGACCGCCGTTGCCGAGCGCTCCGCAGCGATGGCGCGCAGCTCGTCGGACACGCCGGGGTCGGGCTCGGCTGCGGCCAGTTCCGTGGCGTCGTCCACATCCGCGGTCGCGTCCTTCCACTCCTGATACACGTTCGCCACATCGCGCAACTCGCGGTGTCGGCGCGCCACTTCGGTATAACGCTCCTGATTCCCCGCCACGGCTGGGTCGGCCATCTCCTCCAGGGTGGCTTGGTATGCGGCCACCATCTCATCGAGACGGGCCGCCAGCTGCGGATCCATCAGGCACCGACCTCGTACGCCAGAGCGCCGGGAAGGATGGGACCCCGGGCGGTGACCGCCTCCCGCTCCTCGTCGTCGAGGGCGACCAACAGTGAGGCGACTGCCACCTCCACCTGATCCGGGGACGGCTCGGCTGTTGTGAGGCGTTGCAGCCAGATCCCGGGCTTGGAAAAGAAGGCCAGCCAGCGTGCGCTGGCCGCGGCCTTGAGCACCTCGTAGGCGATGCCGGCTATCACCGGGATGAGCACGATGCGGCTCGTGATCAGCCAGATCAGCGCCGGCCGACCGACCACGGTGAACACGACGATCGCGATGAGGATCACGATGAGGAGAAAGTTGGTCCCGCAGCGGGGGTGGCGCGGGCTGTACTTCTGGATCGCCTCCAGCGTGAGCGGATCGCCCGCCTCATATGCGTGAATGGTCTTGTGCTCGGCTCCGTGGAACTCGAAAACCCGACGGATGTCTTTGGAACGGCCGATCGCCCAGATGTAGCCGACGAAGAGCACCACCCGCACCACACCGTCCACGACGTTGAACAGCACCACCGACTCGCCAAAGGCTCTCTCGACTCCCCGGGCCACGAGCAGCGGGAGGAGCATGAAGATCCCGATGAAGAGCACCAGAGCCACCGCCATCGCCCCGGCGATGTGCATTGGCTTGACCTCTTCCCCCTCCTCCTCGCCGCCGGCCTTGACCGCCGACCAGGAGAGCGCCTTCATCCCCAGAGTGAGCGACTCGCCGAGCACCATCACCCCGCGGATGAGCGGAATGCGCGCCAGGCGGGAACGCGACGACAGGCGGGGAAGCAAATGGCTGCGGGCTTCGATGATCCCGTCAGGTCGGCGCACCGCCACCGCCCAGCGACTGGGGGCGCGCATCATGACGCCTTCGATGACAGCCTGACCCCCGACGGTGGACCCCGGAGGGCGGCTCACCGATTATTCCTGGGAGGCGGAGGACTCTTCCCCGCGGGTGAACGACGAGCGCCCGTAGCGCTTGCGGAACCGCTCCACGCGACCACCGGAGTCGAGCAGGATCTGCTTGCCGGTGTAGAAGGGATGGCTGGCGCTGGAGATCTCCACCCGCGCCAGCGGATAGGTCTTGCCGTCTTCCCATTCGATCGTCTCGCTGGTGCGGATCGTGGAACGGGTCAGGAACTTGAATTCGGAAGAGGTGTCCTGAAACACCACTTCGCGGTAATTGGGGTGGATGCCTTCTCTCAACTCATCTCCTCGGGGCCGGATACTAACTCTTGCGTCTAAGGGGCTGGCTGGCAGGACAGCTGACGCTTCCGCTCAGTTGCCGGTCTTGGCGACGTCGGCCAGGAATTCGGCGTTCGACTTCGTGTTCTTGAGACGGTCGATGAGGAGCTCGAGACCGGCCGACGGCTCGGCCAGGGCGAGCAGCACCCGGCGCAGCTTCCACACCTGGGTCAGCTCGTGGGGGGTGAAGAGCAGCTCCTCCTTGCGGGTGCCGGAGGCTTCGATGTCGATGGCCGGATACACCCGCTTGTCGGCGAGCTTGCGGTCGAGCCGCAACTCCATGTTTCCGGTCCCCTTGAACTCCTCGAAGATGACTTCGTCCATCCGGGAGCCCGTCTCCACGAGGGCGGTGCCCAGGATGGTGAGGCTGCCGCCCTCCTCGATGTTGCGCGCCGCCCCGAAGAATCGCTTCGGCGGATACAAGGCCGTCGAGTCGACGCCCCCGGACAGGATGCGCCCCGATGCCGGGGTCGCCAGGTTATAGGCCCGGGCGAGACGGGTGATCGAATCGAGCAGGATGACGACGTCGTTGCCCGACTCCACAAGTCGCTTGGCACGCTCCAGAGCCAGTTCGGCTACCTGAGTGTGCTCCTCGGCGGGTCGGTCGAACGTCGAGTAGATCACGTCGCCCTTGACCGAGCGCTGCATATCCGTGACCTCTTCGGGGCGCTCGTCGACCAGCACCACGATCAGATGACACTCTGGATTGTTCATGGTGATCGAGTTGGCGATCTCCTTGAGCACCGTCGTCTTGCCCGCCTTCGGGGGGGACACGATCAGGCCGCGCTGGCCCTTGCCGATGGGGGCGATGAGATCGATGATCCGCGCCAGAACGTGGTTGGGCTGTCCGGGGACCTCGAGCGGGAGCCGCTCGTCGGGGAACAGCGGCGTCAGGTCGCCGAACTTGGGTCGGCGCCTGGCTTCTTCCACCGTCATGCCGCTCACGTTGTCGATGCGGGTCAGCGCCGGGAACTTCTCCTGCGAGCGAGGGGGACGGATCGGACCGGTGAGCATGTCACCGCGCCGCAGGCCGAACTTGCGCACCTGGGTGGCGGAAACGTAGACGTCCTTGTCGCCGGGCAGATAACCGGTGCAGCGCAGGAAGCCGTAGCCCTCGGGAAGGATGTCGAGAATGCCCTCGCGATCCTCGAGATCGGTCTCGTCCCACTTCGGCGTCTCCTCGCCCAGGTCGCTGCCGCCCTGGGGTCCGCTGGACCCGCCGGGACCGCCGGGGCGTCCGCCGCGGCGATTGCGCCGCCTATTGCCGCGGTCCTCGTAGTCACGCGGGCCGCCGCCCGACCGCCCGCCACCGCCTCCGCCAAGTTGATTGCTGCGGGGCTGCGGGTCGTCGTCGCCACCGTCGGATACCTCCGCGGCGCGGCGGGGGACGACGACGGGCACGTCAACCGGAGCGGGCTCATTGCTGAGCTCGAACTTGTCCGAGTCGAGAATGGCGGCGATCAGCTTCGACTTCTGCAGGTTCTCGTGATCCGCCACTTCGATCGCCGCCGCGATGGTGCGAAGCTCGTCGAGTGACTTCTCCTGCAATTTGGCTCTCGTTGTCATGTGATCCTTTCGCCCGTCATGCCTTCTTGCGCCCAGAGAGCGCGGCCTGATAGGCCTCCCAGTCTTTGTTGAACCGCTCGTTGCCGATGTCGGTGAGCGGATGGTCGAAAAGCTTGTCCATGACCGCAAATGGCATGGTGGCGGCGTCCGCCCCGATTCTGGCCGACTCCACGATGTGGACGGGATGGCGCAGGCTGGCGGCGAGCACCTCGGTCTCGTAGCCCTGTACCGCGTACGTGCCCACAATGTCGCCGAGCAGCGCCAGACCATCGTTGCCGACATCGTCCACTCGCCCCAGGAACGGTGACACGAAGGTGGCTCCGATGGTGGCGGCGATGATCGCCTGGGCGGTCGAGAACACCAATGTGACATTGATCGGGATGTCCTCGGCGACGAGACGGGCCCCGGCGGTGATGCCGGCCCGGGTCATCGGCACCTTGACGACGACGTTATCGGCGATGGTCCGCAGCGAGTAACCCTGGCGAACCATCTCGTCGGGGTCACCGGATACCACTTCGGCGGAGACGGGTCCGTCGACCAGATCTGTGATCGCCTTGATGAGATCGTGAAACGCCAACCCCTCCTTGGCAGCAAGGCTCGGATTGGTGGTGATCCCATCAAGGATCCCCCAATTGACGGCGGTCTCGATATCGACGAGATGCGCCGTGTCCAGGAACAGTTTCAACGTGCCTCCAGAGAGGTCGTGGTAACCCCCGCACCGGCCACGCCACGGAGAACCGCGCGGGTCTCGGGTGTCTGATGCGGAGAAGTGGGCGGATGCCCGAAAGGCAGTGTAGGCACACTCCCGAACGCGTGCAACGCGGGCCGACCCGCGACCCGCGACCCGCTACCCGCTACCCGCAAGAAGCGTTGCCCGATGTCCGCTACCCGCAAGAAGCGATGACTTCCTCACCAGCCCAGCTGGCGCAGCGCCGCCTCCGTGGTCGCTGGCACTGCCTCCGGCACCGCGAGATCACCGATCGCCCGTTCCGGGTCCTTGAGGCCGTGACCGGTGAGGGTGCAGATCACCATCCCCGGGGGGAGGTCGGCGGCGTTGGCGAGGATCCCGGCGACCCCCGCAGCCGAGGCGGGTTCCACCAGCAGACCCTCCTTGGTGGCGAGCAGGTCGTAGGCGGCAAGGATCTGGTCGTCGCTCACCGCGGCGATCCGCCCGCCCGACTCGTCCCGGGCTGCGATCGCCGCCTGCCATGACGCGGGGTTGCCGATCCGGATGGCAGTGGCCACGGTCTCCGGCTTCTCCACCGGATGCCCGAGCACCAGCGGAGCCGCTCCCGCGGCTTGAAACCCCCACATCTGTGGCGCGCTCCCCGCGGCCCTGTATCCCATCCAGGTAGCGGTGATGTTGCCGGCGTTGCCCACCGGCAGGGCATGTACCGCGGGCGCGGCACCGAGGGAATCGACCACCTCCCAGGCCACCGTCTGCTGGCCAGCGATGCGATCCGGGTTGACCGAGTTCACCAGGGTCACGCCGTGACGTTGGGCGAGCTCCATTGTGATGGCGAGGGCGTCGTCGAACGATCCCGCCACCGTGACGATCCGGGCCCCGTGGCGGACCGCCTGCGCCAATTTCCCCAGGGCCACCTTTCCGGCGGGGAGTACCACGATGCACTCCATCCCGGCTCGCGCCGCGTATGCCGCCGCCGAAGCCGAGGTGTTGCCGGTGGAGGCGCAGGCGACCGCCTGGGCTCCGGTCTCCAACGCCCGCGACACGGCCACGGTCATCCCGCGGTCCTTGAACGAGCCGGTGGGATTGGCCCCTTCGACCTTGAGCAGGACCTCGCGCCCCACCAGTGCCGAAAGGTGCGGGGCGGGGAGCAGCGGGGTGTTTCCCTCGTGCAGGGTGACGATCGTTGCTGCGGCCGCGAACTGGAGCCGGTCGCGATAGGCGTCGATCACCCCGGCCCAGGGCGTCATGGCGCGTCGCCCTCGACCCGGATCACCGACGCCACCTCGGCCACGACATCCAGCGCTTCGAGAGCGGCCAGGGCGCGACGCTGATCGCGCTCAGGAGCGTGGTGGGTCACGAGCAGCAGCGTGGCTCGGTCACCACGGCCGTCCTGCCACACCGAACGCAGGCTGACTCCGGCGTCTCCGAACACTCCGGCAATGCGAGCCAGCACCCCGGGGCTGTCCTGTACCTCCAGCCGCAGACACCAACGCGTGGCCACCTCGTCGAAGGCGGCAATCTCACCGGCGGCGAAGACAATCCGCGGCGCCACCTGGGATCCGGACAGCAGCTCCCGGGCGGCGTCGATCACGTCGCCCAGAACCGCGGTGGCGGTGGGGTCGCCTCCGGCCCCGGGCCCGGCAAACAGCAGCTCCCCCACGGCATCGCCGGAAAGAAATATCGCGTTGGTCGCCCCGCGGATTGCGGCCAGCGGGTGGTCATGGGGGATGAAGGCGGGATGAACCCGGGCGAGCACTCCAGCCGGTGTGCGCTCAGCCACTGCCAACAACTTGATCACGTAGCCCAGCCGACGCGCCGCGGTGAGATCGGCATCAGTCAGGTTCTCTATTCCCTCGCGGTGCACCCGGGCGGGATCGACCCAAACCCCGAATGCGAGTCCGGCGAGGATCGCCGCCTTGGCGACGGCGTCGGCTCCGCTGACGTCGGCGGTGGGGTCGGCCTCGGCGTACCCGCGGCGCTGCGCCTCGGCCAGGGCGTCGGCGTAGGACCAGCCCTGGTCGGTCATGGCGGTGAGTATGAAGTTGGTGGTGCCGTTGACGATCCCCATCACGCGGCTTACCTGTTCACCGGCCAGCGTCTCCGAAAGCGGCCGAATGATCGGGATGCCCCCGCCCACCGCCGCCTCGAACAGCAAGGGCACGCCGGAGGCCGCCGCGGCCGCGACGAGTTGCGGGGCTCGCGCCGCGATCAACTCCTTGTTGGCGGTGACCACAGGCTTGCCAGCGCGCAGCGCCGCCAGCACCAGCGTCCCAGCCGGCTCCAACCCTCCCATGACTTCGACCACCAGGTCGACTGAGTCGTCGGTGACCAGGTCCATGACATCGGTGGTGATCACTCCAGCGGGGAGTGTCACCGGGCGGGCCTGGTCGCGATGGCGCACCGCCACCTTGCGCACCTCGAGGTCGAGTCCCGTGCGCGCCGTGAGCACGGCGCGGTCGGTGACCAGGCGGCGCAACAGAGCTCCCCCGACCGTCCCAGCTCCAGCGATCCCGATCCCGACTGCCACGGCTACATCGACTCGGGAGCGGAGAGTGCGAGCAGGTCGAGGATGGCGCCGACCACGCTCTTCGCCGCCTCCACCAGCCACAACCGGGCCTGGGTGACCGCGGGGTCGTCGGTGACGATGCGGCAGTCGGTGTAGAAGCGGTGGAAAGCGGTGGCGAACTCCTGAGCGAATCCGACCAGGCCGTGCGGGGCGCGCCGCGCCGCCGCCTCAGCCACCTCCTCGCCGAGGCGGTCGATCTGCCGCAACAATTCCGCCTCGGCAGGATGAGTGAGCACGGCGAGGTTGGCATCCGCCAGCGGCCCCCGCGCCACCCCCTGCTCGCCAGCGAAGCGCGCCAGCGAGCACATACGGGCGTGGGCGTACTGCAAGTAGTACACCGGGTTGTCCATCGACTGCGCCTTGGCCGCCTCGAAGTCAAAGGTCATCGCCGTGTCCGGGCTGTGTGCAGAGAGGTAGTACCGGGTGGCATCGGTGCCGACCTCGTCCAAAACCTCGCGGAAGGTCACGAACTCCCCGGCCCGCGTCGACATGCGGACCGGCTCTCCCGCCCGGGTCAGGTTCACCGTTTGGGTGATCAGGATCTCGAGACGCTCCGGGTCGTAGCCGAGTCCCGCCACCGCCGCCTTCATCCGGGGGATGTAGCCGTGGTGGTCGGCGCCCCAGATGTTGATCACCCGGTCGAACCCTCGGAGGAACTTGTCATGGTGATAGGCGACGTCGGGGGCGATGTAGGTGTACTCGCCGTCGGACTTGACCAGCACCCGATCCTTCTCGTCACCGAAGTCGGTGGTGCGGAACCAGGTCGCCCCGTCCGCCTCGTACACGTAGCCGCGCTCGCGTAAGACGGCGATCGCAGCATCGACGCGGCCGTCGCGGTGCAAGTCCAGTTCCGAGAACCAGACGTCGAACGGGATCCGGGCCAACACCAGGGTCTCCTCGATGTCCCGCATCGAGCGCGCCATCCCCCACTGGCGCACCTGATCGGGATCGTCGGCCAGGGCGTCGCCGCGTTCGGCGGCAAGTTCCTTGCCCCAATGGATCAGGTATTCGCCTTGATAACCGTCATCCGGCACCGCCGCCTCCCTGCCCAGCGCCTGCAGGTAGCGGGCCTGCAGGCTGGCCGCGAAGCGGTCCATCTGCACCCCGGCGTCGTTGTAGTAGTACTCCCGGCTCACCGGATGCCCCACGTAGTCCAGCATCCGGCACAGCACGTCACCGATCACCCCGCCCCGGCCGTGACCGATGTGGAGCGGGCCATTGGGATTGGACGACACGAACTCCACCTGGATCCGCTCCCCGGCACCCGCCGTGGAGCGGGCATGGCCCGGTCCTCCGCCGGCGGCGCGACGCAGCACCTCGTGGTACCAGGCCGGGGCGAGCCTGAAGTTGATGAAACCGGGTCCGGCGATCTCGACTGCGGCGACGTGCTCGATCGCCGGAAGGTGTGCCAGCACTGCGTCCGCAATCTGACGCGGTGCCTTGCCGGCGCGCTTCGCCGCCACCAGGCCGACGTTCACCGACCAGTCACCGTGGCTGCGGTCGCGAGGACGCTCCACCACGAACGACACATCACCGAGCGCGGGGAGCACGCCTTGTGTCGCCGCAGCGTCGAGGGCGGCGACGACCCCGTTGCGGATGGCATCGGGAAAGCTCGACATACCGGGATGGTAGAGGCGTCGATTGGGGTTCCCTCTCACCGATACAATGGCGCCACACGCCATCCGGCGCGGTCCCGCCCTCGTAGCTCAGGGGATAGAGCGCTGGCCTCCGGAGCCAGGTGCGCAGGTTCGAATCCTGCCGGGGGCACGCACCGTCGTCCTACCGCAGGGTCGAATCCTGCCGGGGGCACGGCAGAGCCGACAGCCTGCGGCTGTCGGCGATGACAGAGACCAGACGCCAGATGACTTTCGGCAACCGGCATCCCGCCTCCGGCATCCGGCCTCCCGCATCAGGCCTCCGGCCCCTTAGACTCCGCGGCATCCCGGGGGAAACCATGCGCTCGTTGTGGACCGCGCCGCTGGCCGTGTTGCTCGTCGTCGTTTCATGCGGTGACGACGACGCTGGCACCACCACCACGACCACGATCCCGGTGGCGGCGGTACTCGATCTCGACGACCACTCCCTCTACGAGGAGCCGTCCGGCCTCTCCTACCGAACCACGCTCTCCTTCCGCTTTGACTCCGAGACCCCGACGCGGGTGGAGGGGCGGCTCCTCGCAGAGGGGGGCCGGGTGCTCGGTCCGCCCGGAGTGGTGGATCTGATCGCCCGGGTGGAAGGGGGGGCCGCTTCGCCGACCTGCTTCTCGTTCCAGGACAGTCCCGGATTTCTCAGCCCCTACGACACCTTCCTCGAGGATGGGGGAATGCTCACCGGTGAGGCCCAGCTCCTCGAGGCGGGTACGGAGGAGAACGGTCGCACCGTGAACCGCTACCAGATCACGATGGAGAACATCGATCCCACCGACGATGCCGGGAGCGAGGTCGACGAACTGTTCTCGGGCTATATCGATGTCGATGCCGTGGGTGGATTCGTGGTGTCGCTCTATCTGACGGGGCGGGGCCGCAGCGATCTGCTCACTGGGTCACCGTCTCTCGTCGGCGACATCGAATACGACCTCGATTTTTCCGACTTCGGCGAGGTCACGGACCTGCTCACCCCCGACTTCTGCTGACGCTCGTTGGCTTCCGCGAGAAACTTCGCCACGCCATCGTCGGCTGACCCAGGGTTCAGCTGGCGGCGAGCAACGCCTCGATCTGACCCAGAGCCTCCTTCAACCCATTCTCCATGCCCATGGCCAGCAGTTCGTCCATCGCCTCGATGGTGGGGAAGGTCGCCTCGAGGGTCATGCGGGTGAGCCCGCCCGGGAGCGCGGCGAGCGTGACTCGGGTGACGGTGCTGGGCAACTCCGAATTGGGATTGCCCGCCCCATCGGCGAAACCATCTTCGAACTCCAGAGAGTGCGGCGCGCGCACGGCGATCACACGCCACCACCCCCGGTGCTGTTCCCCCTCAGGCCCGGTCATGAAATAGGAGATGCGACCGCCGGGAGTCAGGTCGTGTTCCACAAAGGTCGACGGGTAGGTCGGCGGACCCCACCACTTCTCCAACTGCCTGGGGTCTTCCCACAGCCGCCACACCCGGTCCACCGCAGCGGCGAACTCGGTGACGATGGTCATCGTCCGCTTCTCGG